>CALALS010000082.1 GCA_937925525.1 uncultured Flavobacteriales bacterium
TTTTTTTTGTTTTTTTCAACTGAATCAGATAATGAGTATGTGTGTCTGCTAGATGTTCCTGTACAAATAATAAAGTAATCGCAAATTGAATTATCTATTCCTTTAAGATTTAATAGAACGATATCTTCTGCTTTTTTTTCTTGTAAACCTTTAATGGCTTCTTCTGCTAATCGTTTTGATGAGTACTTCAATTTCTTCTCTGTCATTAATTTTTTTAGTTAGTTTGCAAAAATAGTGATTTTATGTAGTTAAAGTCATTGATTATAACATAAGTTAACAAATAAACTTGCAAATAGTTGGACATAACATAGTTTGGCTAGATGAAATTTCATCTACAAATGACTATTGTATTGAGTTGTGTAAATCTAATTTAGCTGCTGAAGGGCTTGTTGTTGCTGCAAGTTCTCAAGTAAATGGGAAGGGGCAGAGAGGTAACGATTGGGTAGCTGAAAAAGATAAAAATTTAACCTTTAGCATTTGTTTATTTCCTAAATTGACTGTAGAAAATCAATTTGTTTTAAATAAAATAGCGTCACTGTCGATTTGTGATTTTCTAGGTAAGCTAGATATTAAGTCTCAAATTAAGTGGCCAAATGATATTTTAGTAGATAGCAAAAAAATATGCGGAATTCTTATAGAAAGTGGAATTCAGGGGAAAGAGATTGTTTACAGTGTTTTGGGAATTGGACTAAATGTAAATCAAAAGTTATTTGAGGGCTTTAATGCAACATCTATTTTTAATTTGACAGCACAAAAAATGGATTTAAAAATGCTTTTAGAACAGTATTTGAAATCATTTCAATATTACTATTTGTTATTGCAGAGCAAACAATTTAATAAAATTGAAAGCGACTACTACTCTTTACTTTATGGATATAAGAAAGTAAATAAGTTTGAAGATGAAAAAGGTATTTTTGCAGGTGTGATTGAGGGAATTGACAAGCATGGAGCTCTGGTAATATCTTCAGATGCTCGAGAAAAAAGCATTTACCAACTAAAAGAAATTAAAATACATTATTAAGCTAAGTCATATTTATATCTTTGTAACCCTAATTTAAAATTTATGAGAGGATTTTTAATTAAAGTAATTTCTATACAACTCCTATTACTGATTTTATGGGCATGCGCAAAGGTTCCAATTACCGGAAGGCGCCAAATGAATTTGTTGCCTGAAAGTGAATTAATGACAATGAGCTTAGATCAGTACAACCAGTTTTTGAGTGAACATAAAAAAGTGCCTGATACTGACCCTAGAACACAAATGGTAAAGAGAGTGGGTAAAAAAATTGCAGATGCGGTAACAGAGTTTTCTAAGGATAATAAAAAAATGCAAAAACGTATTAAAAACTTTGAATGGGAATTTAACTTAGTTGAAGACAATATTGCTAATGCCTGGTGTATGCCTGGAGGAAAGGTTTGTTTTTATACGGGTATTTTGCCAATTACAGCAGATGAAACAGGGCTTGCGGTAGTGATGGGGCACGAAATTGCACATGCTATTGCCCGACACGGTAATGAGCGGATGTCACAGGGGCTTGCAATGCAGGCTGGTGGAGCGACTATAGGTGCCGTTATGGGTTCAAATCCAACTTTAGGAAATCAAATTTTTATGCAGGCAATAGGAGTAGGAGGACAATTAGGAATGTTAAAGTTTTCTAGAAAGCATGAATCAGAAGCTGACCACATGGGATTAATTTTTATGGCAATGGCGGGATATGACCCGAGAGAGGCAGCAAGTTTTTGGGAAAGAATGAAAGAAGCAGGCGGTGGGGCTCCTCCGGAATTTTTAAGTACTCACCCAAGCCATGACAGCCGAATTGAAGATATCAAAGATCATTTGCCTGAGGCAATGACTTATTATAATCCGAGCAAATAATTACATTTGCCGAAAATTAATGCACCCGTAGCTCAACTGGATAGAGCATCTGACTACGGATCAGAAGGTTTGGGGTTCGAATCCCTACGGGTGTACTTTTTACCAAAATAGGTTAAATCACCTACTTAATTTTACTAGTTTTTACCTTATCAATTTACACTTTTTCACTCTATTTTCTTGTCTTTTTTATGGGGATTTTTGCTTTATAATTAATCAAAGCAAAGAATGAAGAGTTTTATTCAATTTACCATAGCAATGTTCTTAGTATTTAATCTAAGTGCAAACAATAATGCAATTAGAATTAAAATAACCGGAAATGGCTACTCTGATGAGACTGTAGTTCGGTTACATGCTAATGCTACGGTATATTTTGACGGTAATTACGATGCTTGGAAGTTGATTAGTTCTAATCCTAATGTTCCTTCAATCTATACGCAAATTAGCCCAACACAGAAATTATCTATTAATGCTTTACCTGAATTTAATAAGGATACAGCTATTTCTATATTTACCAATATCCCTGTTAGCGGAAATTATGCAATTACCATATCTGAAGTTTTTCCACTGGATAGTTCATATAAAATTTCCTTAACTGATAATTCAACAGGAATTCACTATTTTTTCAAAAGCGATACTACTTTTAGTGTTCAGTTACAAGCAATGCAGGCACAGGCTAGCTTTACATTCAATATTTCTAAAGCAGCACAAATTACTGTTTTAGATGAAGATTGTTTCGGGAATAACAATGGCTCTGTTCAGCTTACAAAAAATGGAAATACAAACTGGCAAATAAAATTATACAATGCCCAAAATACATTAATACAATCTATTCAAAGTGCAAGCTTTACTAAATTAATTGATAGCCTATTGGCCGGAAATTATTATTTAGAAATTTTAAGTAAAGGAATTGTTGAAGAAGTGAACTTTTCTGTTCAGCCCGGTGTCTTGGTAGTTGTAAATTATTCTTTATCTAGTGACACCGTCTATTTATCTGAGGGTGCAAATATGCAGTTTAGTAATAATTCAGTTAATGCGTTAAATTATCTATGGGACTTTGGTGATGGAGTTACGAGTACTCTTACAAATCCTTCGCATAATTATAGTTCTGTGGGTAATTACGAAGTTTCGTTGAAAGGATTTAATGGTGGGTGTTATGCAGAAATGAAAGACACCATTACTGTTGAATTAAATAAAACAATAATCACTTCTATTACAAATGCAGATTATACTTCAATGGATTTATTGCACTTTGGAAATAATACTTTTGAAATAAAGTCAAACACTAATAAAGAGAAATTGCTTTTTGTTACCGACATGAACGGTAAATGCGTATTACAAAATAACTTTACAGATGTTAGTTTTAAGTTTGATTTAGGCTTATTTCAGTCCGGTGTTTATGTTGTTTCAGCAGTTTGTGAGAATGAAAAGATAACTGAAAAAATAGTTATTTTTTAAAATTGAAACTCACTTTAGTACCATTCTTAGAATGAATGCTGACATCTCCCTCAAGTTGTTCTATTAGGGAAGTAATAATTGTAAAACCAAGCGAAGTAGAATTTTCTAAATTAAAGTCATTAGGTACTCCTAAACCATTATCTACTACTTGTACAAATACTTGTTCATTGCTTTCCTCAATTGAAACTTGAGTTTTTGGGTTTACACTATCTTCTTTAAACGCATGTTTAAAAGAGTTTACGACAAGCTCATTTAAAATTAATCCTACTGAAATAGAAGTATCCAGGTCTAAAAAAATATCTTTTTCAACCTCAAACTTTAGCTCTATTTTGTTGTGATATGGATAAGTTCTTGAAATTTCTTTCACAAGCTCAATAGCATAATTGCTAAAATTAATTTGTGCAAAATTTTCAGTTCGGTATAATTTTTCATGCACTAATGCCATTGATTTTATTCGGTCCTGACATTCTTTAAATTGTATTTTAGCTTCTTCGTCTTTTAAAATACTAGATTGTAGGTTAATAAGGCTAGAAACTAATTGTAAATTATTTTTAACTCTATGATGAATTTCTTTTAACAAGGTTTCCTTTTCGTGAAGTGATATATTTGCTGAGGAGAGTTCTTCTCCTAACATATTTATACCTACTGCCAAACCATCAAACTCATTATTTGAATTTGAAACTAAGGCTTTCTTTTTAAAATCTTTGTTGCTGTAAGAAATAATTACGTTTGCCATTTCACGTAATCGCTCATCACAACTTTCTTTACAACTAATTAAGTATTCAATTTCACTTATGTTTTCAGTGATAAATGATTCTATTTCATCAAAAGATATTTTTTTTGGAGGAATATCCTTTATTCTGCAGATGAGTTTATAAAGCTCTTTTTGGTATGTAGTATTTATGCTATCCATGAATATATGGAGTTAACCATTTTATGGCTTTTTCCTTACTGTTAAATAGTTTGGTTGGTACGGTGGGTGAGCTTAAATTGATAAAATAGTTTCCAATCATTCTACTTATGGGAGATTTAATGACCATAGCCAACGAATTAATGAGTGGTTCTCTTCCTTTCATGGCAAAATGGTCTCTAGCTTCTTTAGTAATACTTTTTATGTTATTTAAATCAACAAGTAGCGGGTATTTTTTTTCTCCGCTCAATTTTCTTACCATTTCGGTATTGTTTTTTGCTGCCTCTAAATCAATGATAGCATTTAATTTAACTTCTGTATAGATGATGTTATCAGATAGCCAGGTTTTAAACTCTTTACTTTCTAATTCTGTTTCCATACAATACCAAATATAGTAAAAATAGTGTAATTATATGGTTAAGAACTCTTTAAAATCATTCAGGTAATGACTGCCATCTACCATCAAAGAAATTAAAAATGCTACTGACCCGAATGATGATAAAACGATTCCAATAATAGCGCAAACTCTACCTGCTTTTAAATTATTGTAGGAAACACTTGTGTATAAGTTTGGATTGGCTTCATATAGTTCTATTGCTTGTTTTGAAAGGTAAAGTGCAATTATTCCAAATATCAAACCTATAATTCCGTAGCAGCAACAAAATACTATGGATAATATTCCTAACACCAGAACTCCGGTTGAGTTAGGGAGTTCTCTTTTATTTATTTTTTCATCAACTATAGAGTCCATTTTGTGTTAATTTTAGTACGTAGCTAGTCATTATTATCAAACAAGTAAAAACAAACCAAAGTTTAAGTGCTTTTGCGCCAAATGTAAATTTAAACTTTATATGTAATGCTAGAAAAGTAAAAAGCATAATAATTGGTATAAGAGCAGGATATAACATAAAACTTTCTGTAAAATCTCCGTTTATTAATGCTAAAAAGGAGCGTTGCATGCCACATCCTGGGCAATCAAAACCAAAGTATTTTTTATAAAAGCACGGGAGCAAATAAGATTCTAAGTCCAATTTTTAGTTGTTTAAAACCAAATGTAATAAACTTACTTATTGTTTAATAACAGACTGGGTAGAAATAATGGAACCGTCTGTATGTATTACTGAAATAAAATAAATTCCTTTTGACAACTCATTAACGTCAAACTCAAAGTTTGTTTCTCCATTCAGGTTAGTTTTTTTTATTAAAGTTCCAAAACTATTGTATATATAAATACTACTTTCATTACCCGATAGGGAAGAAATAACTAGCTTGTTTTCAATTGGATTAGGATAGATAGAAGGCTTTTTCACATTATCTGAAGGAATAAAAATAGTATTATGGTACTCTACTTCACCATTAAAATCTATTTGTTTTAACCTAAAATAGGCATCAAGCTTTTCTTCAAACCGCTCTTGGTATTTATATTCTTTACCGGTGGAGCTTGTTCCTAATCCGTTTTCATCATAGACCTTTTCAAAATGATAACCGTCATAAGATTTCTCTAATTCAAATTTTTTGTTGTTTACTTCAGATGCTGTTATCCATTTAAGAAAATTTTTAGCATTTTCCTTATATCCTTCAAAACTTACAAGATTTACTTTTAAGGGATTGCAATTAAGTGAAGCCCCATTTGTTAAGCTCCAATTTAAGTTAAAAGGAGATGCGGTAGCTGAATAATTATCAATTACCAGTATAAAGACATCACCTGTATTAGCGTTAATGGTGTCAACAAATCTATTTCCACCTACTCCTTCAGTATTGTCTGTTTCAGTGGCTAAAAGACCAGTATTTCCTCCACCAGCAGCGTAAGAACACCTTAAGGGAGTTCCTGATGGCGGACAGATTGTACTTGAGGTAGAGCCACTTGGATAGGGTCCCCAGACAGCAAAGTCGTAATCATCAGTTCCATTAGATGGGGAAATAGTAAAGGCAAATGTGCCTGCATTGGTGGCTTCAAAAAAATACCAAGAAGATTGATGTTCTATACTTAAACATCCGCTATTACCAGCATTTAATTCTTGTGTTCCAAAGCCACTGCTATTTCCTGTAAATGGGGCACTAGAGCAAACCGTTGTTCCACCGTTACAATCTTCTCTTCCCGGAGGTGGAGGGCATGGTGCAGGTGAGGCTCCAAAAGTTAAGTTCCATCTAATTAAAGTTCCTACATCACCACAGGCATCATCGGTGATTTCTAGTCTCCATGCACCGTTTGGATTTTGACCATTATTGGCAGTTCCTAAATTACCCTCCGGAATATAAGTTCCTGAAAATGGCGCAGTTCCTCCAGTTACATTTCCTGACGCTCCACTCATATTGAAACAAGTATTCGTGCCTCCATTACCATAGTTGTTCCCACTACCTCCATTATCGGTAGTAAGCTCAATTCTGGTATTATCCGGTGCAATTAAAAATATATCCAGGTCTGAATCCCAAGTATGATTAATTCTAATACATACTGTTTCTAAACCGAATGTAGTGCAGTTGATTGCCGAAGATAAACCACTAACATTTATTGTATTTGTAACAGCCGATCCACAATCGGGAATAGCCATATTAGGGCTTGAAGAGAAAGTTTGACTATAAATTCCAAATGAATAAAAAGTTAATACTATGGCAAATAAATATTTATTCAATAAATTCAATTTTGTTGCTAATAGGGTAATTGTTAAGCATTAATTTATCTCTTAATTCTACTAAATCGTATTTATGAATAGAAGTAACAATAAATGCCTTTTGCTCTAAGTCAAAAGTAGCCTTAGCATCTCCCATAATATCTATTAAATCTGCTTTTATTGCCTTAGCTTCGGCTTCGGTGTCAACATTATCTACAATAATTTTATAAGTAAATGTGGCTGATTGAGAAAAGGATTCATTTGCAACTATTGACAGAACAATAGTTAATAAAAAAGTAAGTTTTTTAAGCATAAACACCTAGTTAGGTAAAACCAAATATCCGACTTTTTACTTATTGAACCAAAATAAAACCTATTATTTTTCAATAATATTAGATGAATTAACTTAAAATTACGCTGAATGTAAAATTTTATAGGGATAAAAGAGCTTTGTGAACTTCTTTGATTTGCTGTTCTAGATTTGATTTTTTCTGATTTTCAATAATAAAATCAGCTAGAGGCTTTTTTTCTTCATCTGTCCATTGATTTTTCATTCTTGCCAACACTTCTTCTTCTGTAGTGTTATCTCTTTCTATTATTCTTTTGACTCTTGTGTTTTTATCTGCAATAATCAAAATGATTTTGTCAAGTTGCTTGTATGTTCCTGTTTCGAATAATATAGCAGCTTCCTTTATGGTGTAAGGATAATTTTGATGTTGATTAAGCCAGGCCGTGTATTCATTTGCAACTTCAGGATGAATGATGCTGTTTAATTGCTCTTTCTTTGATTTATCTGAAAATATGATTGCGGCAATTTTTTTACGGTCAACTTGGCCGTTTTTTACCACATCTTTTCCAAAGATAGCCTCAATTTTCTCAACTATTCTTGGGCTATTGAGAATGTTTTTGGCTACATCATCGGCATAAAAAACAGGAACTCCAAGTTTTTCAAATTCTTTGCAAACGGTAGTTTTACCGCTGCCAATTCCACCTGTAACACCTACTTTAAGCATTAATTAAGAAAGTAAGTTTGAAATAAGGTGTATCTCAAACTATGATTTCGGCTCTTCAAATTCTGAAGCAATAGCTGATTTTTCAACTTTTAACTGAGCGCCACCTTGCACTTCAATAATTACAGTTGTGTCTTTAACTTCTGCAATTTTACCGTGAATGCCACCAATGGTTACTACCTTAGAGCCTTTTACTAAGCTTTCTCTGAATTTCTTTTGCTCTTTGGCTTTCTTTTGTTGTGGTCTAATCATAAAAAAGTAAAAAACCACTACCATTAATACCAACATTAATATTGTTGACATTCCACCACCTTCTCCACCTTGTGAAGCCATTAAAATTATATTCATCATATTATTCATTTGTTAATTTATTTTGTTTCAGGTATTAATATTTCGCCTTTTAGCGCTACTACAGATACATTAGGTTCTGTGTTGGCATTTATAGTTACTGTTACGTGTTTAAATCCTTCTTTACCATTACTGTCAAAAACCACATCTATTTTTCCTTTTTCTCCCGGAGCAATGGGTTCAGTTGGCCACTGAGGTACGGTACATCCACAACTTCCTCTTGCTGTACCAATAATTAATGGATATTCTCCGGTGTTTTTAAATGTAAAAGAATGTTCTACTTTTTCACCTTGAGTAATTTTCCCAAATTCATATAGCTCGTTTTCAAATTCAATAGAAGTAATTTTTTCTACTAAATCAGTTGTAACTTCTATATCTTCTTTTTTTTCTTCTTCTTTACAAGAGAATGTAAAAAGTAAGGATGATACAGCTAATGATAATACTATTTTTTTCATTTTACCTTATTGTTAAATATCAATTTTTATTGCATTAAACCTCTTCCGGTTTTTTTGAGCTCACCTTTTTTGGTGTATTCTGCTACAAATTTATCTAAAATACCATTAATAAACTGTTTGCTTTTTGGAGTGCTGAACCATTTTGAAAGTTCTATGTACTCATTTAAAGTTACCTTGACAGGAATAGAAGGGAAATAAATTAATTCCGTCATCGCCATTTTCATTAAAATAATGTCGGCTAAAGCTATTCTGTCTAACTCCCAATTAACAGCTTTTTTATCAATAACTTGCTCAAACTCTTTTTCATGTTTTACAGTGGCTAAAAATAAATCTGATACAAATGCTTTGTCTTCATCATCTTTAAGGCTGTAAGGTATTTTAATCTCTCTGTTTTCCTGCATGCTTTCTATCGTTTTTATGATTTGATACAGAGCCAGGTCTATATCTTCATAAGTCCAGTACATAGATGCGTCTTCTATTTTAGAGATAAGCACTTCATCTTCAGAAATCAATTCTTTAAAAAGTTTTATCACAAATTCCTTGTCCCAATCAAAGCTGTCTTTATCTAAGTTCATATATTTTGAAAAGGCTTCACTTGCTCTCATTTTTGTGAAGAAAGCCTTAACTTCGTCATAATAAATTTGCCAACTGATACTTTTCTTTTTAATCAGCTCCTGAAGTGCTTCGTTTTTTTGAAGAGACTTAAAAATCCTGTTGTTTACAAATTTTAAATTCGGATTTAGGTCTTCTTCAGTACGAATATGCTTTTTTCTGTTTTCTTCAATCCTAAGTTCGGCAAGGTGAATAAGTTCAAATCCAAAAGCAAGAAATAGAAGGTATAAATCATGAAATCGTTCAATTCCATGAAATACTTCATTAGTTGATTTAGTAATGTTTTTTTCATCTGTTTGAAAAAAAGCATACAATCCTTGAAATATTTTAACCCTCAATATCCTCCTACTCAGCATTATAAATGAACTTAAAAATGAACTTAATATGATTGTTTAATCTTACCTACTGCAGCAATTCGTTCTTCGGCAATTTTATTGGCTGCTTGGTAAGTAAGAATGTTATTTTCTTTACTGTATTTGTATATGTTTAATGTGGTATTATAAATGTTTTCTGTTAATTCCATTGCTCTATCTCTGCCATAACCTTCTACTTCTGAGTTAACATTAATTAGTCCGCCTGCATTAATTAAATAATCGGGTGCGTAAAGTATTCCTTTGTCTGCAAGCATTTTTCCATGTGCTTTTTCATTGGCTAATTGATTGTTTGCTGCACCGGCAACAATGCTACACTTTAACTGATGAATTGTGGCATCATTAAGGGTTGCACCTAATGCACATGGAGCGTACACATCCATATCAAGTTCATAAACATTTCCATTAGCAATTTCTACCGCACCGTGTTGTTTTTTTATGGCTTGAAGTTTTTCATCTCTTATATCACTGATAAAAACTTTAGCACCTTCTTTAACTAAATAATCAACTAAAGCTTCACCTACGTGCCCAATACCCTGAACTAATACTTTTTTACCATTTAGGCTTTCATTACCCGTCAATTCTTTCATAGATGCTTTCATTCCCATGTAAACACCATAGGCTGTTACGGGAGATGGGTCACCACTTCCGCCTAATGAAGGAGGTAAGCCGGTTACAGAGTCTGTCTCCATGTGAACGTATTCCATATCTTTTGGACTAATACCTACATCTTCTGCAGTAATGTATTTTCCTCCTAAACTGTCAACAAATTTTCCAAATCTTCTGAATAAAGCTTCCGTTTTTTGGGTGTAAGAATCACCGATAATAACTGCTTTACCACCACCTAGGTTTAATCCGGTAATGGCAGCTTTATAACTCATACCTCTTGAAAGTCTTAAAACATCATTTAAAGCTTCCAATTCATTTTGATACATCCACATCCTAGTTCCACCTAAAGCCGGCCCAAGAGTAGTATTGTGAATGGCTATAATTGCTTTTAATCCGGTAGCATTATCTTGGCAAAAAACAACTTGTTCATGGTCATAAGTAACCATATTTTGAATAACCGGGTTTTCTAAACCTAATTGTTCACTGACTTCTGCAATTTCAGACATATTAAATATTTTTAGATTTTGAATTTACTACCTTTGTATTTTGAAAAGGCTTGCAAAAATAGGTACTTTTTTGATAGAACCAAACCACTTATGAATTGGTTTAGTTGTAGCGACAGAAAAAATGGAGAAATAAGTTAGTGAAATCGTTATTACACCTCAATAAATACTTTTTAAAGTATAAGTACAGACTGATATTTGGAATAGTTTTTATCATCATATCCAATATTTTTGGAATTATTCCTGCTCAACTTATTCGTAAGGCTTTTGATTTAGTAGGAAGTTCAATATTCGATTTAAAGTTTCTGGCGAATACACCGCTTGAGAGTTATTTCACAGAACACCTTACTACAATGCTATTGATTTTTGCAGGAACAGTTTTATTGATGTACTTGCTGAAAGGCCTATTTACTTTTTTAACTCGTCAGACTATTATAATAATGTCTAGACTTATTGAATATGACTTGAAAAACGAGATTTATGAGCATTATCAAAAGCTTCACTTAGGATTTTATAAGCAAAACAATACCGGAGATTTAATGAATAGAATTAGTGAAGATGTAAGCAGAGTAAGGATGTATTTGGGACCGGGCGTAATGTACACTATAAACTTAGTAGTGCTTTTTGTGATGGTTATAGCAACTATGGCTAGTATCAACGTTCGCCTTACAGTTTTTGTGTTAGCCCCATTACCTTTATTATCGTTTCTTATTTATAAGGTGAGTAGTGTTATAAATAGAAAAAGTGAAAGAGTGCAAGCGCAATTATCTACTATTTCAACTCTTTCACAAGAAACTTTCTCTGGAATAAGGGTTATAAAATCTTTTGTTAAAGAAAAGTTCTTGTTTCAAAAATTTGATGAAGAAAGTGAACTCTATAAGACGAAGGCTTTGTCATTAGCTAAAACACACTCCTTTTTTTTACCAACCATGATGTTGTTAATTGGATTAAGCACAACTCTTACCATTTATATAGGTGGTTTGGAGGCTATAAAAGGAAACATTACAACAGGAAATATTGCAGAATTCGTTTATTATGTAAATCAGCTTACCTGGCCTGTTGCTTCTTTGGGTTGGGTAACTTCATTGATACAGCGGGCAGCAGCTTCTCAAGAACGTATTAATGAGTTTTTACACACACAACCTGAAATTGTAAATCCAACTGAAGCAGTTGCTGAGATAAAAGGAAAGATTGAGTTTAAAAATGTAAGCTTTACATATCCACACACAAATATTCAGGCACTAAAAAACACAAGTTTTATTGTTAATCCGGGTGAAACAATTGCTATCATTGGACGAACAGGCTCAGGGAAATCTACTATTGCAAACTTAATTACACGATTATTTGACGTAACAACAGGAGAGATACTTATTGACGATAAGAAGATTAATGAAATTAATCTCAACAACCTTCGTGAAAATATTGGCTATGTTCCACAAGAAGTATTTTTATTCTCCGATAATATAACCAACAACATTGCTTTTGGAGAGAAAAAACTAGCTGACTCTCCTGAAATAATAGAACGTGCAGCTAAAAATGCTCACATTCACCATAATATTGTTGATTTTCCAAAGGGTTACGAAACAATGCTTGGGGAAAGAGGAATAACATTATCAGGTGGTCAAAAACAAAGAGTTTCGATAGCTCGTGCTATCATTAAAAATCCTAAAATTTTAATTTTTGACGATTGCCTTTCAGCCGTTGATACCGAAACCGAAGAAAAAATATTGAATAATCTTAAAGATATAATGGAAAACAAAACAAGTATTATTATTAGCCATAGAATTTCATCAGTACAAAATGCTGATAAAATAATTGTTTTACAAGATGGAGTGATATGCGAGAGCGGAAAACATGATGATTTAATGAAATTAAATGGAGTTTATGCCGATATTTATCATCAACAACTATCGGAACTTACAGAAAATACCCAAATATAGTTTTTCTTTTTTGCTCATTTTCGGATATAATTTTATACCAATCTTAAAAAAATATCGTCAAAAACTTGGTTTGTGTCGATTAAATTGGATAAATTTGTTTGATTAACTCATTTTTAATTAAACTATTAAGTGATGCAAGAAAACGATAACTCAGAAAACGGAGAAGATAATTCAAGAGGAAACGAAGTGTTTTCTAAATCAGTTAGAGCAGGAAAAAGAACTTACTTTTTTGATGTTAAATCTACCAGAGCTAACGATTACTATCTGACCATTACCGAAAGCAAAAGAAGATTTGCTAATGACGGAAGCGGTAAATTCTTTTATGAAAAGCACAAAGTGTTTTTATATAAAGAAGATTTTGAAAAGTTTTTAGAAGGCTTAAATGAGTCCGTTGACAAAATTAGAGAGTTAAAAGCCGAACAAGGCGAAGAAATTGTAGAGAAAGTAGCACAGGAGTTTACCGATGTTAGCTTTGACGACTTAGGCGATAAATAATTATAGTAAATAGTTTTAATTTTAAACCCACTTCATATTTTGGAGTGGGTTTTTTTATGGACAAAATCAAACAAATACTAGACACTTCTTCCAAAAAGAAACTTGATTTTCTGTTAAGTGAGATTAAGAAAAAGCCAGTTTTGGCTGAGGAGGTTTTGAGTTTAGCACTAATAAATGAACACCCTTTTAGTTGGAGAGCTGCATGGGCATTAAGTCATTATTCCAAAAAGAACAAAACTTTTATAGAATGTAATCAGGATAGAATAATCTTGAAATTGGAAGAAATTAAACATCCCAGCCAAGTAGGGTGTTTGTTGATTACCCTTAATAACATTGAGTTAGACTCTGAAAATCTGGGAATTGTTGCAGATGTTTGTATAGCAATGCTTAAAGGAGAAATAGAAGCAGGGTATATCAGAATGTATGCAATGGAGGTGATGATTAAAATTGCTAAGCAATATCCTGAGTTATCTCATGAGTTTATTGAAGTAATTGAATACGCTAAGCAAGGCTTTGAGAAAAACTATATAATTAGCAGGGCAGAAAAAGCAATTTATGAGTTAACAAAGCTAAAAGTTTAGTATTTGGTCAACATGCTTAGCAATAAATATTTTTGTCTTTTCATCGGTAACTAATTCATCCACAATTATTCCATCAACATGTGCAATTGCATTTTTAAAAGGTAGCACGGTTACATTTAGGTAGTTTAAGACATTTGTAAACTGGTCAAGCCCTCTCAGGTTTCCTGCTCTTCCCGAAGAGACTCCCACTAAGGCTGCCTTTTTACCTTTAAAGTGAATTGGTTTAATAGAATCGATAAACAACTTAGAAGCACCACTAAATCCGCCATTATACTCAGGAATTACAAACACAAATTTTTCAGCAGCATCAATATATTTTTTAATGTAGTCATTAAATCTTTTATCCTCAAAACCATACATTTTGTTTAGCTCAAATTTTTCAAAAACATCTATAAGGCTTAAAAATTTTACATCCTTAGTTTTTTGAGAAATTTGTTGAAAATATTCTTTAGCAACAATCATGGTATTGCTTTCTGGTCGGTTAGTTGCAGAAATTACTGTAATCATTAAATTATGTTTATAAAAAGTTAATAACTAAACATGCAACCCCTATATTTTGTTGTATTTTTGGACTGCTTTTGCAAAAGAAGCATTTAAACTTTTTAAAAGCAAATACAAACTTGTTTTGTAATAAAAATTGGCAGATAAATGAAGGTAACTTATTACGGACATTCTTGTTTTGAGTTGAACATAAGTGGAAAATCTCTTTTGTTAGACCCTTTTATTACTCCTAATCCTAAAGCAAAAGATATTAAGATTGAAAGTATAAAACCTGATTTTATGCTTATTTCTCATGGGCATGGCGACCATATTGCCGATGCGGTTGCAATTGCTCATCAATCAAGTCCTGTAGTGGTTTCCAATTATGAAATTATTACTTGGTTGGAAAAGCAAGGCGTTGAAAATGGAAAAGGATGTAATCACGGAGGCACTTTTAAATTTGATTTTGGCAGTGTTAAGTATGTAAATGCAATTCACTCAAGCAGTTTGCCTGATGGAAGTTATGGTGGAAATCCGGGAGGATTTGTCATTAAGTCAAGCGATAAAAACATTTATTATGCCGGTGATACTGCTTTGACAATGGATATGAAGCTCATTGCTGAAGAGACTAACATTGATGTTGCTTTTTTACCTATTGGAGATTGTTTTACCATGGGAATTGATGATGCAATAAAAGCTGCAGATTTCGTTAAGTGTAACAAAATTATTGGAATGCATTATAATACTTTTCCACCTATTGAAATAGATGAGGCTGATGCCGTTAAGCGATTTAAAGAAAAGGGAAAAGAGTTGATATTAATAAACATTGGAGATAGTATAGAAATATAAAATTATGGGAAAAATCATAGCAATAGCAAATCAGAAAGGTGGAGTAGGTAAAACTACCACAGCTATTAACTTAGCTGCTAGTTTAGGAGTTTTGGAAAACAAGGTATTGATGGTTGATGCCGATCCACAAGCAAATGCTACTTCAGGAATTGGCTTTGACCCAAGAAACGTTAAAAGTAGTATTTATGAATGTTTGATTAATGAGGTAGAACCACAAAATGCCATCTTACATTCGGAAACTCCAAATCTTGATTTAATACCGGCTCATATTGATTTAGTGGGAGCGGAGATTGAAATGATTAATCTACCAAACAGAGAAAAAATGATGAAAATGGCTTTAAACAAAGTCAGAGACCAATATGATTTTATTATAATCGATTGCTCACCTTCATTAGGCTTGATTACCGTAAATGGTCTTAGTGCAGCAGATTCTGTTATTGTTCCTGTACAATGTGAATATTTTGCTTTAGAAGGATTAGGTAAATTATTGAACACCATTAAAATAGTTCAGTCAAGATTAAACACAGAGTTGTCAATTGAAGGATTATTGTTAACGATGTACGATGCTCGTTTAAGATTGGCAAATCAAGTAGTGGAGGAAGTAAAAACTCATTTCCAGGAATTGGTTTTTGATACTATTATCCAAAGAAACACTAAATTGGGAGAAGCACCAAGTCATGGACAAGCAGCCATTATGTTTGATGCAGAGTCCAGAGGTGCTTTAAATTACTTAAATTTAGCAAGAGAAATTCTTCAAAAGAATAACTTAACAAGACTCAAAGAAGAAGAAAAAATTATCCAATTAGAAGATGAGTAAGAAACCCGCATTAGGAAAAGGATTAAGCGCACTACTAACCAACAGTGATACAGATGTTTTGGCAGAAACTAAAGAAGGGAGAGAAGCCCTTGTTGGTTCTGTTGCTGAGTTAGATATTGCTTCTATTGAAGCAAATCCGTTTCAGCCAAGAAATGAGTTTGAGAAAGAAGCGTTGGAAGAACTTTCTGAGTCTATAAAAGAATTAGGAATCATTCAGCCTGTTACCGTTAGGAAAATGGGTAAAGGTAAATTTCAGCTCATTTCCGGTGAAAGAAGATTTAGAGCATCAAAATTAGCCGGACTAACTAAAATTCCTGCTTTTATTAGAATTGCTAATGACCAGGCTATGCTTGAAATGGCTTTGGTTGAAAATATTCAACGTGAGAATTTAAACGCAATAGACATTTCACTTTCATACAATAGATTGATAGAGGAATGTAATCTTACGCAAGAAGAATTAAGCACTCGAGTTGGGAAAAAGCGTTCTACTATAACTAACTATTTAAGACTTTTAAATCTTCCGGCTGAAATTCAACATTCTTTAAGAGACGGAAAAATTTCTATGGGGCATGCCAGAGCATTGGTAAGTATTGAAGATGAAGAAATTCAGTTAGCTATTTTTAGAGAAATTGAAGAAAATGAGTTGTCTGTAAGGCAGGTTGAAGAAATGGCCAGAGGTTATACTATTCAAACTAAAGAAGACAAAAAGACCAAAAGAGAAAGCAAAAAGGAAAAGGGAAATCTTTCTTTTTCAGAACTTAAACTGAAATCAGAACTTCATGATTTGTTTAAAACAAAAGTGGAGATTGTTAAGAACAATAAAGGTAAGGGAAAGATAGTTATTGCCTTTAACTCTAAAGATGATTTTGAACGAATTACATCCGTTTTTGAAAATTAAAACCTTCATTTTTTTATTTCTAATTATTGGTATTAGCTGCTCTGCTTTTGCTCAAAAAAAGGTAATTGAAGCTGATACACTTCCCTTGGATACTACTGTAAAACATTCACCTAAAAGGGCAGCGTTATTTTCTGCTGTTTTGCCCGGATTAGGTCAGGCTTACAACAAAAAATACTGGAAAATTCCAATTGTGTATGCAGGCATTGCAACTACACTTTACTTTGCAAATAAAAACCATCAAGAATTTAAGACCTTTAAATCAGCTTATTTGTCAAGAGTAGATGATGACCCTACAACTGTTGATGACTTACCCTTATACAGTGATGCAAATTTGCTCACACTAACTGAATATTATAGGCGGAACAGAGATTTATTTGTAATAGGAACGGTAGTAGTCTATGCTTTAAACGTAATAGATGCGGCAGTTGACGCACATTTATTTTATTTTGATGTAAGTGATGACTTATCTCTAAACTTAGCGCCTAATTTTAATTTAAATACTACCGGAGTGTATTCAGGTTTTTATTTAAAACTGAATTTCTAGCTATTTCTTTTTATTCTTAGGCTCAATGTATTTATCAAGATACTTTGTTCCTCCGAAAAGCCTCATTTGGTTCATTGCCCAACTTTGCCTACCTCTTAGATATTCAGTAGGCCTGCAAGCGTTCATTTTTAAAGGGTTTGGTAATGTTACGGCAATTAAAGCGGCTTCGCTTCTGCTAAGTTTAACAGCAGATTTCTTAAAACATTTTTTTGAAATTGCTTCAACTCCATATACTCCATCGCCTAGCTCAATTACATTTAAATATACTTCAATAATTCTTTTTTTATTCCAAAGTAGCTCTATTAAAGCAGTAAAATAAACTTCAAATCCTTTTCGAATCCAACTTCTTCCGGGCCATAGAAAAACATTTTTTGCCACTTGTTGGCTAATGGTACTTGCACCTCTTTTTTTCTTGCTTTTTTCATTATGGTTCATGGCCTTTTTTATAGCGCCAAAATCAAAACCATAGTGTTTAAAGTAATTTTGGTCTTCAGCAACTACAACCGCTAACACCATGTTTTCGTTTATCTCATCGTAATCTTTCCAAGTTTTATTAATGGAGCATTCCTTTTTTTCGCAATCCATCCATCGCTCAACCATTAAGTAGGTAATAGGCGGATTTACCCACCGGTAAAGTAAAACCCAGCAAAAGGTAATAGCAAAAAACCACAAGCATACCTTTAAAAGTATGCGAAAAACTTTTCTGAATAATCCTTTTTTAAGCTTTACCATAAGATATTATTGGCAAAACTATATTAAATAAACTCAAGTTCAATACTTTCCTAGGTTATTTATTTTAACCAAATTTGTAAACCAAAACTACAATCTTGAAAAATTTTCTTTTTACTGCTTTTGTTTGCTGTACCTTATTTTCTTTTTCTCAGTCAAAACAAGATAGTTTATATTCCATTGTAAACCGTAAGGTAAATACTCCTGAAAGAGTAGATGCTATTATAGAATTAGCAAGTATAATGTCTGATGCAGGAAAAGCAGACTCTACATTTTATTACCTTGACATTGCTAAAAAAAGTGCAGTTTCAAATAAACTTTTGAAGCAGCATAGCCTTTCTTGTATTAGATTAGGAAATCATTTTTTATTTAGCGGTAAGTATGACTTAGCAGAAAAAGAATATAAAGAAGCGATTAAAGTATTAAATGGTACTGAGCACAAACAGAATCTTGGTGTTGCCTACAAAAATTTGGCTATTGTGTATGCTTATCAGGGAATTTTTGAGAAAGCAATTTTTAATTTTAGCAAAGGCATTGAATTGGCGATTGAGCGTAATGATACTCTTGGTATTGCCGGTGGATATAGTGATATAGGATTGGTTTATTTGCAAAAAAATAACCATCCTATTGCTTTGAATTACTTCCACAAGTCGCTAAGCATTTATGAAAAGGTAGATGCAGAAAAGGAAATAAGCTTTTTGTATAATAATTTTGGTAAAATATATACAGAACTACATGATTATGAAAAAGCTATCGAATTTTTTCAAAAAAACTTAGTCTTAGCTAATCAAAACGGTTCCAATACAAATAAAGCCATGGCGCTTCATAATATTTCTATTAGTTATGGAAATCAGCAAGATTATAAAAATGCCTATAAATATGCATTGTTAGCACTTGAAATAAGAAAAGATACGAATTCAAGTAAGAAGGGAGTTAGCGATTTAGTAAGTACATTAAATCAAATTGGTTCAATCTATTTTAACATAAAATACTACAGCCCTGATAGCATTAGAGAGATAGTTTATGATAAACCTTATTTTGCGGAAAACCCGTCTTCATTGGTTGATTCTGCTTTAGCTTTATATAAAATAGCTGAAAAAATTACTGTTAATACTGATTTTGACGAGCAAAAGTCAAGCACATTATTTTACATAGCTGAAATATTAATGTATAAGGGAGATTTTACCGGTGCTATTGCTAAATTTAAAACTGCCTTAAAAATTCTTGAGGAACTTGATGTTGAGTACGATGATCAAGCAGAATCTTGTTTAAATATATATAAAGCTTACAACTCAATTAATCAGAAAGACAGTGCACTTAAGTATTACATTTTATACCATGAAAAATATGTAAATGCTTATGGTTATGAATCCCAAATAGAGTTAGGTTCAGAAATGGCCAGCTACGAATTAAATAGACAACATGAAATTGAGCAGGAAAAAAAAGAGCAACAATTATTAGTGTCAATTGAAAAGGAAAAAAATGCAAGGCTTAAGTTATATTTTGCGTTAGGAGCCGGATTATTAACTCTGATTTTGCTTTTATATATTTTAAAAAGCTTACGAGAAAAGAAAAAGGCAAATGAAGTTCTTGCCATTCAGAAAGCTCAGATTGAAGAAAAAAATAATGAAATCACTAGCTCTATAAACTATGCCAGACACTTACAAAATTCAATACAACCCAAAGAAGAATATATATCGAAATATTTTCCTGACAGTTTTCAAATTTATAAACCAAAAGATATTGTAGCCGGTGATTTTATATGGTTTAAAGATATTGAAAACACTACTGAGGTAGTTTTTGGAGTGGGTGATTGTACCGGACATGGAGTTCCCGGAGCTATGGTAAGCGTTGCTTGCTCCACTTCATTAGATAGAGCTGTGGCAGAATTCAATATCACAAAGCCATCGTTAATTCTCCGGAAATCTTCAGAAATCATCTCATCTTTATTTGGTTCAACAGAAAGTGTAAGAGATGGTATGGACATAGCTCTTTGTAAGTTAGACTTAGATTCTAATAGGCTGGAATACTCCGGTGCAAACAATTCACTCTGGATTATCAGAAATGGGGAGATGACAATTTTACCTTCTACCAGACAAACAGTTGGGTATGTTGCCAATCCTATTCCTTTTGAAAATCATGAGTTCCAACTTATAAAAGGTGATTTAATCTATTTATTTTCAGATGGGTATGTCGATCAATTTGGTGGAGAAAAAAATAAAAAACTTAAATCATCAGGCTTCAAAGACCTTTTGCTTGAAGTTTCTTCTATGCCGGTGAACGAACAGAAGGAAAAAATGCTTGAATTTTTTGATAAGTGGAAAGGAATCAATGAGCAAATTGATGATGTTTGTGTTTTTGGTATTAGAATTTAAACCAATCATCTATTTATTTTTCCGCTAATAATATTATTACACTTTAACAAAATAAATAAAGAACTCACTAAGTTAATTAGCACAAAGAATATTCAAAAAGCCTAATTATTCTTCTAAATTTACACTCAAATTTTTGCACATGATTATATCATTATTTGGATACGGAAAAATGGGTAAAGAAATTGAACAAATTGCTGTTCAAAGAGGTCACCAAATTGGATTAAAAATAAACTCTTCAAATTCCTCAGACATTACTAAAGAAAATATCAAAAATACTGATGTTATTATTGAGTTTAGTCGCCCTGAGTTTGCCAAAGACAATATATTATTCGCCATAGAAAACAATGTTCCTATTGTTGTGGGAACAACAGGCTGGTATGAGGACTATGATTTTTTAAAATCACAAGCTCTTGGAAAAAGTGGCACACTTCTTACCGCAACAAACTTTAGTGTTGGTGTAAATATCTTTTTTAAAATCAATGAATATTTAGCTAAAATCATGAATACTCAAGATGCTTATGATTTTTATATGAAAGAAATTTATAATACCAAAATAAACGAGATCAAAAAAGTACTTAAATTACAAGCTAGAAAAGTAAAAGACGATGCTACTAAGATTAAATTGTTAGAAGTAGTTAAATTACTTAAAGAAATTGACAAGGGTTCTCGTATTAGTAATGATGATTTAATTAATCTTCTTCAATACTATCAATTAACAGAAGAATTAGCCCTAGTAAAATAATGGCAAAAAAGAATAATACTATTAAACCTTCGGAGTTAAATCCTAATTTTCTCAAAAAAATTGAGGATAAGTATGGTCCTATTAGTAAAGA
>CALALS010000083.1 GCA_937925525.1 uncultured Flavobacteriales bacterium
TTATAAAAGCAAAGGCCGTACACAACAATCCTAATATTAAAAGCCACTGAAAATCACTCCAGGAAACATTAAACAAACCCGCATTAAACTTACCTTGTATAATGAGATATACGCTAACCAATAACAAGCTGCCAATCAGCTCATAAAATGAAATGGTTTTAGCATTTGTTTCCCTAATCAATAAACCGTTACAAACCGTAAAAAGAGAAGCTAAAAAAGCTGAGAAAATAGCCAATGAAATTCCCAATTTATATTGAAACTCAAAACTAAAAATGCAAAGAATTCCACCCACAATAAAAAATCCAAACAACACTTCGTACCATTTTACTTTTCGTTTAAAAAAAAGAGGTTCTAAAATGGAAGCAAACAAAGTTCCCGTAGAAAAACATACCAGTGCAACAGAAACATTAGATTGTTTTACAGATTCAAAAAAAGTAACCCAGTGAATTGCTATAATAAAACCTACTCCAAAAAATTTCAGTAGATTTTTTTTTGAAACAATAACATTATGTTTTCTATATATAAAATATACTCCTATTCCGGCAATAGCTATCAAAAGCCTATACCAAACTAAAGAACCGGAATCAAGCGTAATTAGCTTACCAAAGATTCCTGTCAAGCCCCAAATTAACACTATTAAGTGTAGCCAAATATAGTTTTGATATTCCTTCAACATTTCGGGCAAATGTATGTAAATAACTCTTCTAAAATTACTATGTAAAAAAGTAAAATAGTTAAGCTAAAAAAACAAAATCTAAGCTAAGCTGTAAGCTAAATTCGTATCTTTGCAGTCCATTGAAAAAAGAGACGCAGACTATATTACAAAGGATTAATTTTCCGACCGATTTAAAAAAATTAAGTAAGGAAGATTTACATTCATTAGTGGATGAATTAAGAGATTTTGTAATAGATGTTGTTTCCAGGCAAGGAGGACACTTAAGTGCAAGCTTAGGAGTTACTGAGCTTTCTGTAGCTATTCATTACTTATATAATACCCCTGATGACAAACTGGTTTGGGACGTTGGCCATCAGGCATACATACATAAATTACTTACCGGCAGAAAACAACAGTTTGAAAATATTATAAAAAAGGGAGGCATTAGTGGGTTTCCAAAAATAACTGAAAGTGAATATGATGCTTTCGGAACAGGCCATTCTTCCACCTCTATTTCCGCAATACTCGGAATGGCTACAAGCGCCAAAATTCAAAATATTTCCAGAGAACATATTGCCGTAATTGGAGATGGCGCACTAACAGCAGGACAAGCATTTGAAGCCTTAAACAATGCAGGAAACTCAAACACCAACATTACCATAATTATTAACGATAATGGAATGTCTATCGACCCAAATGTGGGTAGTTTAAAAGATTATTTAGAAAGCATTTCAAAGTCAGAAAAACAAAAAAACTTATTTGAAGCTCTTGGCTTTAAATACTTTGGTCCTATTGATGGAAATAACCTAAATGCTGTTTTAGAAACTTTATCTGAAGCAAAAAAACTTCAACAGCCTAAAGTCATTCATTTACTGACTACTAAAGGGAAAGGTTATTCTCCAGCTGAAATTGGCAATAAAACTACCTGGCATGCTCCGGGATATTTTAATAAAGTTACGGGTGAAATTAATAAAACAGTAACATCAGAAAATGACACTTTAAAGTATCAAGATGTTTTTGGAAAAACATTAGTTGAACTAGCTAAGCAAAATGAAAAAATAGTTGCCATTACTCCTGCTATGACTTCCGGTTCTTCTTTAAATTACATGATGGAAGAATTTCCCGACAGATGTTTTGATGTGGGTATTGCTGAGCAACATGCCGTTACTTTTTCTGCAGGATTAGCTACAGACGGGTTAATTCCTTTTTGTGCCATTTATTCTACTTTTTTGCAAAGAGCTTATGACCAGTTAATTCATGATGTGGCATTACAAAATCTACCTGTTATATTTTGTATTGACAGAGCCGGACTGGTTGGCGAAGACGGTGCCACACACCATGGCGCTTTTGATTTAGCCTATTTACGCTGCATTCCAAATATGATTGTTGCAGCACCTTTAAATGAATCAGAACTTAGAAACCTAATGTTTTCTGCATTGGAAACCAAACAACCTTTTACTATTCGCTATCCAAGAGGAAAGGGAGTTTTACCAAATTGGCAAACACCTTTTTCAAAAATTGAAATTGGGAGAGCCAAAGTATTAACTAAGGGTAAAAAAGTTGCTGTAATATCTATCGGTCATGTGGGAAATGATGTTCAAAAAACAATTAAAGAATTAATTGAAAAAAATATACAACCTACTCATGTAGACATTCGATTTTTAAAACCATTGGATTTGAATTTGCTACAGGAAGTTTTTAGTTCGCATGAAAAAATTATTACAGTTGAAGACGGAACAAAAATTGGTGGATTATATTCTGCCATTTCAGAGTTTAAAAATGAAAACAATTTCCATCAAGAAATAATTGGCTTAGGCATTTCAGATAAATTTGTGGAGCACGGTTCTCAAAAAGAACTCAAGGAAGAATGTAATTTTGATATAACGGGTATTAAAAAAGCTATTGAAAATTGTTGGGCTAAAGTTTAAAAAAAGTTCCTCTATAAGATTTTTCCCCTTGATAAATTTGAATAAAGTACATTCCTTTTTTTAATGAGGAAATATCAATTTCACCATCTCTTTCGATAGAAACTTGCTTACATAGTTTCCCATAAATATCATAAATAGATATTTGCCCTTTTACGTTTTCAAATCCCTCTATTTTAATTTTTTCATGCGCAGGATTTGGATAAATTTTTACCTGTTGATTTATATATTCTTTAACTGAATTGTAAGTACAAGCTATAGTATCAAACTGATGGAAGCCAATAATAGAATCTTGATAGCATCTTATTAATCCATAAGTTAATACATCTGAAATAGAACCATAACAGTGGTCATAAAGACCTGGAAAAGGATTGGAGTTTCCTCCGATAAATTCATAGATTTTATATGACCAATCAATTGTTCCAAAGCTATAATTCAAATGCATTGTTTTCAATTGAAAACTATTTATTGAGGTAGTATAAACCGAATCAACCGTTATCAAAAAACTACAACTATCATTATAAAATGTCCAGGAACTATCTTTTAAAGCATTAAAATCATACAAAAGAGAAAACTGATTGAAGTATTTATTCCATAAAAAAACAGAATCATTACTCTCATAAAGATATACCCTCTTTCCAAAGTAGTCTTTATAAGTAAGTCCATATGTTTGTTGTAAAATTTTGCAGTTTTTCCCTAAAATCATTGAATCTCCTAATGAACTCCATTTAACATAGCCCCAGCTTGGGGAAGAAGGGGAAGATGTCCCATAATGCCATTCAGCACCTGTTGGAAACCAAGTTTGTGAGCTTAATTGCAAAGTAAAAAAGAAACAAATAATGTAAAAACAGTATTTCATAGTAAGTATTCAAACAAATTTACAGAAATTCTTAATATTCTGTTAACAATTATTTTCCTGTCAAAACTTTTAAAACAACTATATTTGCTCAAAATTTAGATTATGAAGAAACAATTACTTTTTGCAACCCTAATTTCAACATTTTATTTCGGAACTCAAGCACAAGATTGTAGCGATTTATTCTTTTCAGAATATGTAGAAGGTTCTGGAAATAACAAAGCTTTAGAAGTTTATAACCCTACCAATGCTACTGTTAACCTTTCAGGTTATTCAATAGTAAGATACAGCAACGGACAAACTACTGCTAATGACCAATTAGCACTTACCGGTTCTTTAGCTGCTTATGATGTTCATGTAGTAGTAAACGGGCAAACAACCTCTTCTCAAACTTCTCCTGCTTGTGACCCAACTTTACAAGCCATGGCAGACCAATTAGATGGGGCTTATCCTGCTCCAACTTACATGAATGGTAATGATGCCTTAACTATTGAAAAAAGTGGAGTCATTAAAGATATTTTTGGAAAAATTGGTGAAGATCCAGGCGATGGCTGGGGAAACTATGCGCCTTTCAAGTATTACACTAAAGACCACACTTTATTAAGAAAATCTACGGTTAAAAAAGGCGTTACCTCTAACCCGTCAACCTTCACTCCTTCTGCTGAATGGGATTCATTACCAAATGGCACTTGGACTAATTTAGGTTCACACACATGTGATTGTCAAACAACTGGAGTTTCTGAAAATACTGAAAAAGTGGACTTTTTAGTGATTTACCCTAATCCTGCAACGCAAAACAACATTACGGTTAAAGCCACCGATAGAGTGGAGTATGTTGAAGTATTTGACATTACCGGTAAAAAAATAATGACGGCAACTAATAACGACCCAATTAGAGGAGATATTACGCTCAAATTTAATGGTGAATTAACTACCGGGATTTATTTTGTTAAAGCCTCACTGGAAAATAAAAACGTAGTAACAAAAAAGTTTACCGTTAAGTAGTTTATTTTCCTTAATTGACTAGAATGAAAAACTTATTGATGATGGCAGCTCTACTAGGCTGCCTTCAACTTTTTTCACAAACCACAAAAATTTCAGGAACTGTTAAAGACGGGATATCTGATGAAGGTTTAGTGGGTGCGTACATCTTTTATGGCGAAAATGATTTTGTTGCCGCAGACCTTGATGGAAACTTTTCTTTTGAAGTTCCAAATGGTAGTTACACCATAAAGATTTCATTTGTAGGCTATTCTGATTTTGTAAAAAAAATAGAAGCGACCGGAAAACCAATTACCATTACCGCAAAAATGCAAGCCAATACACTTCAAGAAGTTGAAGTAGTAGCAGATATTGCAAGAGCAAGAGAAACACCTGTAGCGTTCAGCACCATTACACCTAAAAAAATTCAGGAAGAACTGGTTTCTCAAGACATTCCTATGTTGCTAAACTCTACACCGGGTGTTTATGCGACTCAAACCGGTGGCGGAGACGGTGATACAAGAATTACCATCAGAGGATTTAATCAAAGAAATATTTCTGTAATGCTAGATGGAATTCCTGTAAATGACATGGAAAACGGTTGGGTGTATTGGTCAAACTGGTTTGGCTTAGATGCCGTAACAAGAAGTATTCAAGTACAAAGAGGATTGGGAGCAACAAAAATTGCAAGTCCGGCAGTAGGTGGCTCATTAAATATTATCACACAAGGAATTGAATCAAAAAAAGGCGGAAGCATTAAACAAGAAGTGGGTAGTAACGGGTTTTTAAGAACCACTTTAGGCTTAAATACAGGTAGATTAAAAAACGGATTTGGAGTAACCTTTGCCGGTTCTTTTAAAACAGGTGATGGCTGGGTTGACCAAACTTGGACAGAAGGTTATTTCTATTACTTAAAAATTGAAAAAAGTTTAGGTAAGCATTTATTGAGTGTTTCAGCCATGGGTGCACCACAAAGTCATGCGCAGCGTTCGTTTACAAAATCAATAGCCTATTATGATGCAACAACTGCTGAAAAATTAGGTATTACCGATTCTGTTTCTTTTAATGAAATAAAAGGCTACGGAACAAACTTTAACTCACATTGGGGTTATGTAAAAAGATATAGAGGCCCGAATAACGATACCATATTTGCCAATAGAGAAGTATTAAATGAAAGAGTAAATTACTATCATAAACCACTATTTACATTAAAAGATTTTTGGAGTATTAGTGATAAACTTTATCTATCAACCATTGCCTATTTATCTATTGGAAACGGTGGCGGAACAAGCTTAAATACCAGCAGTCCAAAAGTTGACCCGCTTGGACAAATTGATTTCCAAACTTATTATGACAATAACGCTTTTGGTCCTTTTAGCATAGACCCTTCCATTGATTCTACCGAAAGAAAATCCGGCACATATCTAAGAAGCAGTATTAATAATCACTTTTGGTATGGAGCATTAGCAACTTTGGAATATAAAATGAGTGATCAGTTTTCTTTATCGGGAGGGCTTGATGCCAGAAGTTATAAAGGAGAACATTATCGAGAAGTTTATGATTTATTAGGAGGCGACTATGCTGTTGAAAAATCTAATGCAAACGAAAAAGATGGTATTAAAAGAGAAGGTGATAAAATTGGTTATCATAATGATGCACTGGTAAAATGGGGCGGTTCATTTTTACAATTAGAATTTAGTAATTCATTATGGTCAGCCTTTATAAATATTTCAGGAATATATAACGGATATAAACGTATTGACTATTTCCGACCAAAAGAAATTGCAATTGGAGACACCGTTTTAACGCTTGGTTATAATGACACCATTGATTACAACGGAACCGTTTACACTCATTTTTCTGATGGAGTAGATTACTCCCAAACTGATTGGAAGTGGATTCCGGGCTACACGGTTAAAACAGGCGTAAATTATAATATTAATGAATACCATAATGTTTTTGTCAACTTTGGTTATTTATCTAGAACACCAAGATTTCAAAATGTAATTGACTTCAACAACAAATTTTTCAGAGACATTAAAAATGAAGAAGTAAAAGCTGCAGAACTAGGCTACGGAATTAAAAAGAAAAAGTACGCCATTAATTTAAACGGATATTATACATTGTGGGAAAACAAGCCTGCCGATAGAGGTCAATCCGTTCAGATTGACGGAGAAAATGTGTCCGTAAATATTAATGGATTAAATGCGCTTCACATGGGTGCTGAATTAGACTTCGCTATTAACATTACCAAAAAACTAGAGTTTGAAGGACTTGCTTCTTTTGGTGATTGGAGATGGAACTCAACTGATTCCGTTAAAATATATGATGATAATCAAAAGCTTTTAGCAACTGTGTTTTTTGACGCAACTGATGTTCATGTAGGTGATGCCGCACAAATGCAATTTGCTTCCAGCTTAAGATATCAAATTATAAAAGGGCTTTTTGTAAAAGGAAAGTGGACGTATTTCGGAAAACAATATGCACAATTTGACCCTCTAACTTTATATGATGAAGATGCCGGAAGAGATTCTTGGCAAGTGCCGGATTACCAATTGTTTGAAGTGTTTGCCGGCTATCGCTTCAAAATTGAAAAAACCACCTTTGATTTAAACTTTGGTATCTTAAACCTATTAAACAGCGTATATATTTCTGACGCCCAAAACAATGACGGTTTTGCTACCCCATATAACGACTTTGATGCAAAATCAGCAGGCGTTTTTTATGGCATGGGCAGAAGATACAACACCTCTTTAAAAATTACATTTTAATATATTACTATGAAAAAAATTACAAGTATTCTTTCGATTTTAGCCACAAGTTTTTTAATGGCTCAAACTACAACACTTCCAACTTCTTGGAGTTTTACTACTGCCAATTTACCTAATGGCTGGACAGAAAACGGAACTGCATTTTATACAGGTTCAGGAAATACTCCACCTGCCTGTAAACTAGACAATACAGGCGACTGGGTTCAAATTCGTTTTTCTGACGCACCGGGTCAGTTAGATTATTACTTAACCGGAAATAGCTTTTCGGGAGGAACATTTACCGTTCAAGAATCTACAAATGGCTCAACCTGGACAACCCTAAGAACTATTACAAGCCCGCCTTCAGGCTCTTATCAGCAGTTTATTGATAATCCTAATGCCGCTTCAAGGTATATACGATTTTATTATACCAATAAATCATCCGGTAATATTGGATTAGATGACATCAATTTAGCGAAAGCTCCAGCCGGTCCGGGACCCGAAATTGAAATGTCATACCAATCAACCGTTCAGCCAAGCGGTTCACAAGTTGCATTTTCTTCTCCCGTTTTAACTCCAAAGAATATTGTATTCAAAGTTGAAAATCAAGGAACTACAAATGCTTTAACCATAAACACCCCTACTATAAGCGGACCGAATGCGACTGATTTCAGCGTAACATATAATCCAACATCAGTTGCAGCAGGAGCTACCGATAGTATTATTGTACAATTTACTCCCGCTTTAGCAGGAACAAGACTAGCTACTCTTTCAGTTGGAAATAATGATGTAGATGAAAATCCTTACTTAATAAATTTATATGGAGTTGGAGGCAGCTATGCAACCGAACCGACAACTCAACCGACAAACCTAACTTTTACTGGAACTAAATCATACAGAGTGTTTGGAAACTTCACAGCAACCACTGCTGATGGATATCTTGTGGTGATGAAAAAAGGTTCAGCCATTACCGGAACTCCGACAGATGGAACAGTTTATAAACAAGGTGATGCAATTGGAGGAGGAAAAGTGGTTAAAGTTGGAACAACAACCAATTTCTCTCCAAATGAAATTTATGCCAATACTACTTACCACTTTAGCGTTTTTCCATACAATGGCTTTGGACAATACATTAATTATAACACTACACTACCATTAACAGGAAATGTTACAAGTACAGGAGCAAATATTGGGAATTATTATAACGGAGTAAGTGTAAATTCACCTACTTTTATTAGCGACCTAACAGCAAAAGTAAATCCACACACTCAAATATTTTACGGATGGTATGCACAAACTATGATAGACTTATTTGCCGCAAGAGATACTACAGGAGGACAAAAAGTAGTAACATGTATTCATAGTGATGACCAGTATATATATTCTCAACCTTTTGGTTGGAGTTATATGAGTAGAGAACACGTTTTTCCTAATAGCTGGATGCCAAACATTACAAGTAATGATTATGAGTATGATGACCAGCACAATCTTTATCCTTGTGAGTTTACTAATACTAATCAGGTAAGAAGTAATCACCCTTTTGGAGAGGTGGTTACTGTATATGCACAGTATAAAGAAGGAAAATTAGGCACTGACATTAATAACAATCAAGTATTTGAGCCAAAAGATGAAGCCAAAGGAGATGTTGCTCGCGCCATGATGTATATGTGTGCTGCTTATCACGGTATAAACAGTAAAAGCTGGTATTTACCCATTCAGCAAGACCAGAATATTTTAAAAAGATGGCACTGGGATGACTTGCCCGATGCAAAAGAAATAGCTCGTAACGACTTTTTAGATTCTTTACAAGGTAACAGGAATCCATTTGCAGATAGTGTACATTTTGCTTGTTATATTGACTTTCAAACTATGACAAAAATTAGCAATCCTTCTGTTCCTTGTGCAACTTTAAGCATCAACCCTCAGCCAAAACAAACTGATTTTGTTAAGGTATTTCCTAATCCTGCAAATAACTTAATAACTATAGATGTTTTCACGCTAAATAAAAATGAAGCAACTATTCTATTAAGAGATATTAAAGGAAAGGTAGTGAAACAAGAAGTACTACAGCCTTCTAACTCTTATCAATCTATTCAATGGAACATTAATAGCTTCTCTAAGGGAGTTTACACTATAGAGATGCAAACTATTGAAGGAACCAGCATTGAAAAATTAGTTATTCAGTAAAAAGCTTACTCCATTAAAAAAGCCCAATCAGTTTTGATTGGGCTTTTTTAGTTAAACAGTTCTTTTTTATTTCAACGAGAACTTAACCGGCAAGTTATATCTAATCTTTACTGGTTTTCCTCTTTGTGAGCCAGGGTTAAATTTAGGTAAAGAAGAAATCATTCTTTTTGCTTCTTCATCTAAAGCTGAACCTCCTGAAACTCCTTTTAAAACGTCTACATCAGTTACTTTACCGTCTTTATCTACTACAAAAGTTACAAAAACAGTTCCCTGAATTCCCGCCTCTTTCATCATTGGCGGATATTTCTGAACCTTTGCTAAGTGTTGGAAAATTTTTTGCTGAGTACATTGGTCTTTTTGCATTTTATTAGGCATATTTTCACAACCCGGAAGTGTTGGCATATTTTCAACAGAAACGAAAATTTGTTCTTCCTCTTCAGCCTCTTCCTCAAATACAATATCTACAACTGTATTTTCATTAGCCTCTGTATTAATCTCTAATTCTTCTTCAATTTCTTCCTCATTCTCCACAATATTTAAAATTTCAGGAGCTGCCGGTGGCGGTGGTGGCGGTGGTGGTGGCGTTTCTTGTTGTGTAATAGGGATAATTTCATCCTCAATTTCAATATTTAAGTCGCCTAAATCAAAGTTTCTATCTTCATACTGACGCCACTCAAATGCCACTAGCACAAAGGCCAGAGCAACAAGTAAACCAGCCATAAAAAACACACTTTTCTTGTTTTCTAAGTCTGCTTGTTTTGTTTTTTTCGGTTCCATAACTAATACAGTTTACGGGTTAAAGTTAATAAAATTGTTTTTTGCATAGATGATTTAGTTCGACTTTTTCATTTTCGGTAACCACAACTGAAAAATGAGCAATCCTACTAAAGCACCGGAAGCATTTGCCAGTACATCATACCAGTCTCCGCTTCTGCGTATAAAGATGTATTCTTGTAAAATTTCCATAAGCATTCCATAAAAAACAGGCAGAAAAAAACCTAACCAATAGATTTTCAGCGACTTAATTTTATGAAAATGGTAGAATAAACTTCTGCAAAGCAGAAAAGAAAAAATTAAATAGATAGTAAGATGAATAAGTTTATCAAATCCATCAAACGGATTTTTTGGAAATCCACTACCCGGCCAAGCACTAAGTATTAAAATACAGGCTGCCCAAAAAACAGGAAGAATAAATTTTGAAATGGAATACAATTATTGCCCTATATGCGCTTTGTATTGGTCAACAGACATCAACTCATCTAATTCTGCAGAGTTAGACATCTTAACTTTTACCATCCAACCTTCACCGTAAGGGTCAGAATTAACTACTTCGGGAGAAGAATCTAATGCTGAGTTTACTTCTAACACTTCGCCACTAACAGGCATAAATAAATCAGAAACCGTTTTTACTGCCTCAACAGAGCCAAAAACTTCTTCTTTATTAAGGTTATCACCAACAGTTTCAATTTCAACATAAACGATATCGCCAAGCTCACCTTGTGCAAAGTCTGTTACGCCTATAGTTGCTACATCACCTTCTACTTTCACCCATTCGTGATCTTTGGTGTATTTAAGTTCTGATGGAAAGTTCATTTGTTATAGGTTTTTAAAATCTGTCAAATGTAAAAAAATATTTATTGAGCAAGATTAAATCTTAAACTAATTCCTGCATTGGTATTTCCGGTTGGGTAAGAAGCCGAAGTTTTAGGTTTAGTAAATACTCGGTCAAAATAAGCTTGTACGTTTAGGCTTCTACTTATTCTGTAGTCTGCGGTGATTTTTAGTGACCAAATGTTTTGCCCGCTGGTTACTTGGTTGCTACCATCACTAATTAATCGGATAACGGTTAAATTATCTCTAATAGAAAAATCTGTTCTAACGTCAAGGTCAGATTGTAATTGTCTTCTGTCAGGGCCAACTTTAAAGAGTTTTAAGTTTTTAAACTTATATCCCGTACCCACCACAAACTCATTTCCTTTAGTTAAAGTAACTTGGTTGTTTGCCATAGAAAGAGAAACATTTCTGTCTTTTCTGTACTCAAATCTCAAGTTTAAACTATTTTTTAATCTGGTATCAATACCAATTAATGGAGATAGTTGCTCAGAAATCGAAACACCGGTAATTAAGTTTTCGGAAATAATATTTCCGTTAATCATATCTCTGGCATAAGCATTTCCCTGGTCATCGCCTTGGTAATTTAAGTTTCTGGTAAATGAACTTACATTAAAAGAGGAACGATAACCGTGATTTAAGCTAACTGATTGGAATATGTCTTTCAAAGGAGCCCATTTAGAAAGTCCGTCAAAAGTAATTCGCCAGTTTGGTAACGGCAGTTGAGATTTTACGGTATGGAGTTTCATTTTGGTTGGATCGCTTCCGCTATAACCGGCCATGAAGGCATACATTAATACATCTTGTTGTGTATTTCCGTAGCCGTCAGAATAACCATTAGCGTCCACAAATCTTGAACTGTCATTTTCTGCACCTAAGCGTTGAGAAATTTCATCACGGCTATCTAAGAAATTTTGGAATACTTGTGAGAAATACTCTTTTTTAGCATCGGTAACATTTACAAAAGCCGTTTTCCATGTTAAATAAGATACACTCATATTACCACTAAAAGTTGGTGTAGTGTTAAAGTCCAATAGCTGAGTAGTATCATTAAAATAATAAGGTTGAGAGAAGTTTTCGGAGTAATTTTTATTTGCATTTAACTCTATTCTTAATGAATTCCAAGGACGAATGGTTGCCCTTGCACTGTAATTTTCTGTTTGTGTTTTTCCGTAATTATAAACTAGTGCAGGATTTCTTACCAACCAGTTTTTTTCTGAAAACTCAGATAAATAATCGGGTTCCTGAAAGCCCAGTACAAATGGATATGATGGAGCATTAAACCCTGATTCAAAGCCCATCATATAGGTTTCAAAACGATAACCCGGTAATGAAGTTCCTCTGTTATTTGAATAGGTAAACGAAAGATTCTTCACACTCAAAATCATTCTTGCCAATTCGTCTTGAGGTCGGAAAGGTATTTTATCATTTTTGTTTTTCTTTTCTTCTTTACTCTCTTCCGGTTTTTTCTCCTCTTTTTTTTCAGGTTGTTTTGGTGGCAATGGCTCTCCGCCTTTTTTAGCTTCACGTTTTGCTTTTCGTTCTTCCTTCTTTTTCTCTCGTTTTTCCTTTCGTTTTTTACGCTTGTCTTCTATTTGCTTTTTAGTTTTCCGCCTTTGGTCAAGTTCCTTAAAATATGGGATTTTATGATAAAGCGTAGTCATGTTAAATTGGCCATTTACACTTGCTGCATTGGAGTTTTGAAGTGTATGTCCCACACTATCTGCACCCACAGGAGCTCTTTGCCAATCGAAATTTCCTGAGTATCTCGTATTTACGGTTACCCAATTTAACAGCGGTATTTTATTAATCGGAACATTATAGTTGAAATTAAATCCCTGATGGAACTGGGTGTTTAACCCAAAGTTTTTAACGCTAGTCCAAACTGAATCTCTCCATTCTTGGTACTCATCTTCATAAGCATCATCCACTCTACCACCTTTCTTCTGAGCTTCTTCAATAATTGCATTATTGGTGGCTTGATAGTCAAATGTCAGTGATTTAGTAAAGTCATGTCGCAAAGAGTAATCTCTTATCCAGGTAAAGTTTTTCTGATAAAATTCGGGCATTTCAAAATCAAAACCTGTATTGTTTCTCGTTTTTCGTTCGGTATAAGTTCTAGCAATTGAGTTTTGCATAGAAAACTGTTTCGGCATTAAATAAAAGTTGAAATCCTTGACAATATTCCAGGACTTTCCCTTCATGAATTTAACACTCTTAAATGGCTTGTAATTTTTAGGATTATTGTTATAATTATAAGTCAACCCTCCTCTATACGTTTTTGTGAAATCCTTTTCGGTATTTATATCACGCATAAATGTTTCAGAATAGGCGTAAGAAACCGCAAAGTTTTCAATGTCATAAAAGTGGTCTTTCTTTTTAGTAGGAGATTTATTTTTCCGAACATTGGTGAAGTTGATGCTTCTTGTTTTGTTATAGGTTTCACTCCTAACTTTAATGGAATCCTGCTGCTCTCTGTCAGGTACTGATTGGACAAATTCATCAAACTCTAAATCCGGTGCAAGAGGGTTAAATCTAGGTTGAACCCAGCCTTCACTAACGCCATAGTACATAGGAATACTTACATTTATTTTTTCGGGAACGAATTTACCTAACTCTACATTAGTAGATAGGTCATACGATTTTCGATATTCTTGCTGTCTTTCGTTTACTTTTTGTTCTATACTTCCAAAACCGGGAGTGCTATATGCACCCGATAATGTTACCGTTCCTAAATCTGCCACCTGAGCTGTTGCTCTACCAATAGTTGCCCAACCTCCTTTGTTATCAAACTCACTTAACCGCAGCTCATTTACCCATAGCTCAGCGCATTTTGCCAGACCGTCATCATTAGGCCTGTCAGGTCCTGCTTTCGGATTTTTTATTCCAAACATAATTACCTCAACTTCTGCTAAGTTTGGATTACCTTTTACTCTTATGGTATTGTTGCCGTCAGCTTTCTCATAAGCTTTAATATTTGAGGCTCCGGAGCCTGGAACTAATAGGTCTGCATTTCGTGCTAATTTGAGGTCTAAGAACTTTTGAAACTCTAAGTCTAATTCGTTTTCTAATGGCCACACCGTTCGTTGGTCGGTTTCATTATTGGTGTCATAATTACCCGGTGGAGTGACACGCATAGGAATTTCATATTCGTAATAATTGTTGTTGAAATCAGTTCCAAATCTTACAATTAAAGAGACGTCTCCATCATTTAAAGGAGAACCATCAGTTCCTACATTAACATGTGCAAAAGCTTTTATCCGTTTGTACCGCCTTATGTCTAAATTAAATTTCCGGAAGGCTGCCCGGACATCTCCATCATTTAAGTTACATACATTAAGTTGCAAAGATTGTTCATTCAACTGCCTAATTGTACCAAAACTGTTACTAGGATCAATTTCTCTTTGAATTTCGGGAGGAATAACATAATTCACCGGGTCTTTGTCTGAGTTTTCTTCTAAGTTTACAGCATTAATATCAAAAGCGGTATTGCCGTCATCAGTTCCAATGTATTCACCCGGGTCTAATAAAGACTCATTATATTTTCTCCACTCCCCTCTTAATAAGTCTACTCGAGCAAACCTTACAATTACAGGTTTTGAAAACCCTTTTAAAAATATTCGCATAAAACGAATTGACCTAAAGTCATTAATATCTCCAACTACTTTGTCCGGGCTAAACACAGGAATTTTAAACTGGTACCAGTTTACCGTTTTACTTCCGTTAGGAGTATTTACTGTTCTTGAAGCTACGTTAGTGATATAGTTATTTCCAATATTGTTTGGATTTACATCTTGTGGGGTTAACCTAATTCTATACTGAAAGTAATTTTCGCTTTGGTCAAGGTTGTTGGTTTGATTAATATCTTCAACATCTGGTAGTGTTGTAGCATTTGTGGGGTAGGATTCTGTAGATTGTGCATCGGTTGGTGAATTACCTTCCATTCCGTTAAACATTTTATAACGTTCAAGAATATCTAATTGCTGATTATCATAATCTGTTCCTCTAAAGTAATGGAAGTTATCTCCAGATGGGTCATCTGTAAATTGTTGTTGGGCTGATGCATTCACAAAACCGGTTATCGCATTCAAATAATTGGTAAAAAATTGAGCTTCTTCTTCATCTCTTAACCCATCTAAACCAACATCTTGAAATGGTCTAGCATCGGCATTATTATCAAAAGCATTTACTAATGACTGACCGGCAGGAACTCTACCCCAACTTGAGATGGTATCTCCAGATAAATCTTGTGCATCACTAAGGTTAGTTGGTAATCCATTTTCAAAAGATTTTTTTCCATCACGCAAGATGTCTTCAGAAATGTTTCCTAAGTTTAAATACAAGTCACCACCCGAATGGTTGGGGTCGCCATCTTCAGGGTTAAACGGATCCATCATCCAAAATTGAACATACTGAATATTAGATGATTCAAAATCTGTAACATCTACTTTTCTCATAATTCCACCCCATCTAGTGGTTGGTGATGCTAATTTTCCTGTGGTTGGGTCCAATCCCGCAGAGTAAGCTGTTGGCTGAACATCATAGTTGTAAGGTCCTCTTTCTTCAGGGTAATATGCTAAATCTAGCATAGAGATATTAGTAACAATGTTGTTCTGTAGATTTTTGTTGGGGAAAACTTCTGTTTCTAACACTTGTCTTTGATAATGATTAGACTGTATATCATTATCATTTTTTATATGCTCAGGAGTAGTGTTGTCTGCTCTCCAAAATAAAGGATCAATAATATACCAAGCTAGTTTTGCTCTATTGTATCCATAAGTAACATCGTTTACTAAATTTCCCTCAGGAAATAAATCCGTTTGTTTTTGAGGTGTACTTGCTAAGACCCAATTACCAATACTTCTCATATCTATTGACGACTGACTACCCTCAAAATCATCAATATATGAGGTTCCGTCTTTACCTATTGCTCTGGAGTTTCCGGGCAACAAGTGCGCAAATTCTCCCTGAACTGTAAGTGAGGACATTTCTTTAGTAGAATAAAGTGGTAACAAGTCTGCTATTCTTGTTAAAATAGGTGCTTCGGTAGTGTAAGTTCCGTCCACTCCCCAAATAGTATTATTTACCGGCTCATTACCAATACTAATTTTTCTGGTAATTGGCCGTTCAGAATAATTTAAAATTGTACCTCCTACATTTAACTTATCATTAAACTTATAATCAAATCTAGAGCCCATTAAGCCCTTTGTTTGAACTGCAAAAAGAGAATTATTTTGTAAAGATATTTTGATGGATTGACCTGACTGTAAAATACCTTCGTTAAGAATTTTTACTCTTCCTAAGTTATAGTCAACTGTATAGTCCACATTTTCTACTAACTGCCTTCCTCCTGCAGTTACCACAATAGATCCTTGGGGAATATTCAAGGCATTTAATGAAATATCTGAACTAGTTGAAGAAGAATACTGACCTTTAAATGTAAACCTGTTTTTATTAGCATCTTGGGAGGCTAAAGTTTGGGTAGTGGTGTAAAGAGAGTCAAAAGCGTATTTGTCTGCTAATGCAGCTTCGCTTGAGGAAAACTGTCGCCTCAAGTGAGAGCCAAATGGCTCCAATACCGGAAAGTAAATTCTACCATTTTGAGGGTTTACAGTAACATTTGGAATGAAGTCAAAAACACCGTCAGAATAAGGTAAACTATTTGTATTAATCTTATCTAAATTTAATACGGTAATTAAAGGGCGACTCTTAACAGAACCTTCCGGTATAAATGGAATTTCAACACCTGTTGCTGTATTTAAATACCATACATTAAAGATGAAATCTTTTGCTGTAAGATTATAAGCACCTATTGAATAAACATTTTTCATCATTAAATCCCACAAAGGAATTTTAGTATTAAGGTTTGTTCCTTTTACTAATTTTAATTGAAGTGCATCAGGAGGCGTTATTCCATCAGTAGAAAACTCTCCTACTTGGTAAACTCGTCCGTTATATGTGTACTGAAATGCAACGGCTAAAACCTGATCGTTTTGTAAAGATGTATTTAAGGAAATATATCCTAGTTGGGGGTTTAAAGTATACTGAGAAGGGTCAAGCAGAATAGCGTTTTCTACAATTTCATAATCAGTTGCATTTACAAACCCAAGATTGGTTAAATCAACTATTGCTTTACTTGTGTTTCTGAAGTTTCCTGCATATCCTCCATTTAGGTTTGCATATAAATTATTTGAATTATTGGTAGGAATAAGTACTCCGGAACTCGTAATCTTAGATTTGTTAAATATATTGGTCGGGTCGCCCTCTCCTAAATCCATGAACGCTAAAACATTTCTTGTATTTTGTGTAGTAAAGTTTGTGTTAGTTTTCCAAACTTCCACTTTTGTGATTGTAACTCTTGAGTTAATAACCGGAGGGGATGCTAGGGCAGTTTCATAGTTATCTCTAAAATATTGAGATAAGAAATAGTGTTTATTCGCTTCGTAATCTGCTGCCGACTTTTCAAATTTTTGAATTTGAGCACCTCCCGTAATTTCAATATCTTTTTTCTCTCCTTTTTCTTGTGATAATATACTTGTTACTGTTAATCGTCCGAACTTCATTTCGGTTTTTATTCCAAAAAGAGTTTGGCTACCGGTAATTAAAGAACCCTTTAATGGTAACGAAACGTTACCTGCTTCAATTTTTTGTAAGATTTCATCTTCATATCCGGTATATTCTACCTTCATTTGATTTTCAAAGTCAAATGTAGCTTCAGTATTAAAACTGGTAGTTAGCTTCATTTTGTCACCAATATTTCCAATTACGTTTAATTGTATTCGTTCATCAAAATCAAAAATGGTTGTTCTTCTTTGATTAACAGGTAAGATAGGATTGTCTCTTCTTGAAATATTAACCCCCAATTTTATTTCTGCGGTTCCTTGTGGCCTAATATCAATAGTATTGCCCCCAAATATACTTTCAAACGCCTTGCTATTTACTTTTAAAGATGGAGCAAATCCTTTGGTTTCTTCTTGAGTTTCTTCAAGTGATTTTTGTTTCCAGTATTCTCTATTTGCCTTCTTTAAATCATATTGAAGATATTCTTCATAGGTCATCAATTCGGGTCTTCTGTAATCCCTTTCCCCTAGTTTCTCTGAATAAGTATAAGTACCTGTTTCTGGGTCATATTCATATCCCGTTTTAATGTTAGATGGTTTGTTTCCATACAATCCACCACTTTCATTTTCGTTAAAAGGATAAATTAATTCCGGAGAATCTACAGGAAAATTTAGTGCTTCATAAAATGAAGTAGTATAATTTTTTTCAAAGCCTTCTTTTTCTTTGGCTGATGAGTTAGAGCTGAGCAATAACCATCCTATACCAACAAAAAAGGCAACGGCAAATAAGTGTTTTAACTTATATGTCTTTAGATGTGCGATTTTTTATAAATTTTTTAAAGCAAGCTTGATGAGTTCTTCAACACGGGCTTTTCCTTCTACATCTTGAAATGCTTTGTTTATTGCTTTTTCAGCTATATTTTTCTGAAAGCCTAAAGCAACCAGTGCTGTTAACGCTTCTTCTTTAACTGTATTGTGTGACAAGATATTTTCTGCCGTTTTTAAACTCACTTTCCCAAATTTATCTTTTAAATCCAGGATTACTCGTTGGGCAGTTTTTGGCCCTATACCTTTAATACTCTTAATTAGAGAAACATTTTCATTTACGATAGCCGATTTAATTTCATCAGCAGAAAGGGATGATAACATCATCATAGCGGTTGAAGATCCGATGCCTGACACGGAGATTAGATGACGAAATAGTTCTCTTTCCTCTGCTTCATAAAACCCATAAAGGATATGAGCATCTTCTCTAACAATTAACTGAGTTAGTAATTTACATGACTCTTTGTCAGAAATTTTAGAATAGGTGTTTAATGAAATGTTTAAATGATATCCTACTCCATTGCAGTCAATTACAACATGGGTAGGGTATTTTTCTGTTATTAATCCTTTAATGTGGGCTATCATTATTGTCTTGTTTGAGCATCAACTACTGCAATAGTAACCATATTTACAATTTCTCTGATAGAACTTCCCATTTGTAATACATGAACAGGCTTTTTCATCCCCAACAGAATAGGTCCTATAGTTTCTGCTTTATTAATTTCCTGAACCATTTTATAGGCTATATTTCCGGCACTTAAATTAGGGAAAATAAAGGTGTTTGTGCGTTTTCCGGCTAAATTAGAAAATGGATAGACTTCTTGCATTAACTCAGTATTAACGGCAAAATTTGCTTGTATTTCTCCATCAACAACTATTTCAGGGTGGTTTTGATTTAATATTTCCACAGCCTTTCTCATTTTAACCGCATCTTCGCCATCTGATGATCCAAAGTTTGAATAGGATAACAAAGCAATATGTGGTTTAACTCTGAATCGCTCAACAATTTTAGCTGTTAGCAAGGTTATATCTACAATATCTTGGGCTGATGGATTTATATTAACGGTAGTATCGGCAAAGAAATAAGGCCCATTTTTAGAAATAATGACATACATACCGGCTATTTTATCAACGCCATCATCTTTTCCTATTACCTGAAGAGCCGGCTTTATTGTTGAAGGGTAATTTCTGGTAATTCCCGAAATCATTGCATCGGCTTTACCGGCATCTACCATTGCAGAACCATAATAATTTCTTTCACGCATAAATTTAATTGCTTCGAACTTTGTCAAACCTTTACGCTTTCTTTTGTCGTGAAATATGGTGCCGTACTTTTCTCTGTTTTTCCTTTCCTTTTCTGATTTAGAGTCAATTATTTCTGTACCGTCTAAGTCTAGTTGGTACTCTTCAATAAGTTGATGTATTTTCTTTTCGTTGCCAAGAAGTATTGGAACAGCTATTCCTTCATCTTTTACAATTTGAGCTGCTTTTAAAATTTTATAGTTATCTGCCTCCGCAAAAACTACTTTTTTAGGATTTAACTTTGCTTTTTGGGTTATGTTTTTAATTAGCTTATTATCCAAGCCCATTCTGGTTTCAAGTTCTTCTTTGTACTTTGCCCAATTAGTTATTTTTTTCTTTGCCACACCTGATGCAATAGCTGCTTTTGCAACAGCCGGAGCTACTGTAGTTAGTAGTCTTGGGTCTAATGGTTTCGGAATAATAAAATCCTTTCCAAAAGATAAATTAACTTCTCCGTAAGCTTGATTAACCTCTTCAGGAACAGATTCCTTGGCCAAAGTAGCAATAGCTTTAGTAGCTGCTAACTTCATTTCTTCATTAATCCTTGATGCCATTACATCCATTGCTCCTCTAAAAATAAAAGGGAAGCCAAGTACATTATTAACTTGGTTAGGGTTATCTGAACGACCTGTTGCCATTATTATATCAGGTCTTGCATCAGTAGCATCTTTATAGGAAATTTCAGGGTCAGGATTTGCAAGGGCAAAAACAATTGGGTTTTTGGCCATGCTCTTAATCATTGATTTATTTACAACTCCGCCTTTAGACAAGCCCAAAAACACATCGGCTCCTTTTAAAGCATCTGCTAATGTTTTTAGCTTAGTATCTATGGCAAATTTCTTTTTGCTTGCATCTAAATCTTTTCTTGATTTATTAATTACGCCCTTACTATCAAGCATTATAATGTTCTTGTTTTTTACTCCAAGCGACATCCACAACTTAATACAAGAAATAGCAGCGGCTCCTGCACCATTAACTACTACTTTTATTTTGCCCATACTTTTTCCGGAAAGTTCAACGGCATTAATTAAAGCAGCACCGCTAATAATAGCAGTTCCATGTTGGTCATCATGCATTACGGGAATAGAAAGCTCTTCCTTTAATCTTTTTTCAATTTCAAAACATTCGGGAGCTTTAATGTCTTCTAAATTTATTCCTCCGAAAGTGGGAGAAATTGCTTTTACGGTTTCAACAAACTTATCTACGTCAGAAGCATCCACTTCAATATCAAACACATCAATATCCGCAAAAATTTTAAAAAGTAAACCCTTTCCTTCCATAACAGGCTTAGCAGCATGAGGGCCAATATCTCCTAAACCAAGAACAGCTGTTCCGTTAGAAATAACCGCTACCAAGTTACTTTTAGCCGTATATTTATATACCTCATCCTGATTTTTTGCAATTTCTTTGCATGGTTCAGCAACTCCGGGTGAATATGCCAAAGATAAATCTCTCTGAGAATTGTAAGGTTTAGTAGGGTTTATCTCTATCTTACCCGGTCGTCCTTGTGAATGATAATCTAACGCTTCTTGTACTCTTCTATTTTTTGGCATTTTACAATTTTAATAAGCCTGTAAAGGTAAAAATTTGAACTGAAAGGAAAATATCCTTATTTTGGAAAGATTTTTAGATAAAGTCCATGCAAAAAATAGTGGTATTTACAGGTGCGGGAGTAAGTGCAGAAAGCGG
>CALALS010000084.1 GCA_937925525.1 uncultured Flavobacteriales bacterium
CTGCTTTAGCTGTTGTGTTACAATAAAAAACTAATTTATTGAGAATATACTCAACAGGTTTAGTGAGCGCTAACACATGTCCTAAAACAAGCATCAGCATCATTTGAACAGCAAACACTAAAAGTCCGTCAGACCAAAGTCCTTGCTGCCAATAATTGGCTAAATCAACAGAGTAAACAAAAAAACCAACCCCTTCAGGCTGAGTAGTAAATAAGGCTATAAAAAAAGTAATGAATGTAAGTATTACCGCAATTGCAAATGGAGAAGGCAATAACAGTTGAAACAGCTTAGCATATTTTTCAGAAAAATTCACCTTATGAAAGTAAGACTTTCCATGCAGAAACTACATCTCCTATTTTCAAAAATGCTCTTGCATCTTCAAATTTATTGTCAGATTTCGCATTATTATCCGGTTCAGGAAGTTGTTCAATGTTTCCGAGCTGACCCAATTCATTGCCCGTAAAAAAGTTTGCTTCTTTAATAAACGAAGGAATTTTATCCACTCCAATTCCACAAGTAGTAATGGGTTTGGCAATTTCAAAAAGAGCTTCACCATGTGCTCTGCAATACCAATTTCCGCCCATTCTGGCTACCAAATCAATTTTTTGTTGGTCAATGACTCCGTTTTCGTCTAATATTGCTTCATCAATATGAATTTTAACCACTTCACAAACCACTAAATTTCCTGCTCCACCTTCTGCACCCAATTCAATTACTTGATTCACTTTACACTCCATCTGCACGGGAGATTCTTTTACTCTAAATGGTTTTACTAATTCAGAAGCAACAGGAGTTAATCCTGATTTTTCAAATTCATTTACTCCGGGTTCGAAAGGAGAACTTGCCAATGACATTTGTTGTACGATGTCATAATTAACAATATTGATAACCACTTCCGGGACTTTTTTTACATTGTTGTAGGTATCTTTTGTGGTATTGGTTCTTCCGCTTCTTGCAGGTGAAAAAACTGCAATTGGAGGATTAGCACTAAACACATTAAAGAAACTAAATGGCGCTAAATTTGGCACTCCGTTTTCGTCAATAGTACTGGCAAAACAAATTGGTCTTGGCCCCACTGCGCCTAATAAATATCCGTGCAATTTAGGAACAGGAATTTCTTTTGGATTAATTGAAAGCATATTTTTCTTATTTATTCAGTAAACTTATAAACTTTCCTTCTCCTTTTCAAGCTTTGTAAGTTCTGTATTTAATTTTTCCCATTTACTCATTAACGTTTCCACTTCCTTTTTTCCTGAATTAAATAGCATTAGCAACTCATTTCCTTTTGCCGGATCACTTGAAAATATTTCAGGATTTTGGAGCTGTTTACTCAACTCTGCTTGTGCCTCTTCTTTCTTTTCAATCTCTTTTTCTACTCTTTGAACATCAGAAGTTGCCTTCCTGATTGATTTCTCCAACTCTTTTTTCTTTTCATACACTTCTTTTGACTCAC
>CALALS010000085.1 GCA_937925525.1 uncultured Flavobacteriales bacterium
TATAATGATGCCAGAAATGTTTGTAATGAATTAGTTGGATACAGAATTGAAATTGGTGACCAATCGGGTTGTATATCAGTTTCCTCTATTGATACTGCTAGATTTAGAGACACCATTCCTCCTCAAGTAATTTCTCCTGATAGTATTTCTGTCGACCCTTTTACTGGTAATGTAATTATTGGATGGACTCCGGGACCTGATGCAGATGTAACTGGCTACAACATTGTTAAATTTAATCCTTCTACCGGAGCTCATGTTAATGTTGGAAATGTACCAGCTCCTGGGACAAACTATACATATATTGGCGCAAATGCTAATAATGAGGCTGAGCAATACAGAATAACCGTTTATGATAGTTGTGGAAATGAGATTACTTATGTTTTAAATTATCATAAGACTATTTATCTAGAATCTGATATTGATATTTGTTTACCGGGTGTTTATTTAAACTGGAATGCCTATGAAGGATGGACTACTTCCATTTCTTACAACATTTATTTCAGTGAGAATGGAGGTCCGTTCACTTATTTAGCTACCACTAATAATTTAAATTACTTACACACACCTATTAACAATGGATCTAATTATAGATACATAGTTAGGGCTTTTGATAATGGTGGTGCCGGACCTAGGTCTTCAACTTCTAATATGGTAATGGAAGATGCTGCATTATTTGCGACACCTGATTATCATTACTTACAATATGTTACAGTGAGTGATACCAATGAAATTGAAATTTCTGCTTACATAGACACTGCTGCCCAAATTAGTCAGTTTAACTTAATGAGATCTAACTTCAAAACAGGTCCATACTCTCTTATTACTTCTGAGTCTATGGGTACAGACACAATCATCAAGTTTAGAGATGATAATGTTACTACTAGTTACAAAAGTTATTTCTATAGAGTTGAGGCTGTTGACCCTTGCGGTAAAATAGTTGAAACTTCTAACAACGGTAGATCAATACTTCTTCAAGTTCAAGATGATGAAGCAGAAGCCACAAATACTTTAACTTGGAATAAATATGAGGATTGGGCAGGAACAGTTAAAGAATACCATATCTACAAAGGTGTAAACGGTGCTAATAATATGCAGTTAATGGCTAAATTTAAAGGTGATACTGCTCAAACTGCATTGATTGATTATCTGGCTCCTGAACTAGATGGTATAGGTAAATTCTGCTATCAAATTGTGGCCATTGAAGATAACCCTTCTTTTGCTACACTTGAGCCTTCTGTTAGTGTTTCTAATGTAGTATGCGTAACACATGAGCCATACTTCTACATCCCTAACTCTTTTGTAATAAACAACAACGCAGGAATCCTTGACTTTAGACCAAGCCTTAGATTCTCTGACCTTGAAGGATATAACTTCTCAATATGGGATAGATGGGGGCATCAGATTTTTGAAACCAATAATTTGGCTGAAGGATGGAACGGAAAATTCAACAATACCGGTGATTTTGTTCAAACTGGAGTTTATGTTTACCTGGTTAAATTCAGAACAGCAAACGGTAAAGACATTGAAAAAAGAGGTACTGTTACTATCCTAAAATAAATTTTAACATTTTTTAAATTTTTAGCAGGCTGTCAATATGATAGCCTGCTTTGTTTTAACTGGGAATAATCTTAGATTTGCAGGCAATTTAAAAATTGCATAATGATACTTAATTCAGATAGTAAAATAATTGGAGAGGGGCTTACATACGATGATGTATTATTAGTTCCTGCCTACTCAGAAATACTTCCAAGAGAAGTGGACATAAGTTCAAGATTTACTACTGATATAATTCTTAAGGCTCCCATAGTATCATCAGCTATGGATACCGTTACAGAATCAAACCTAGCAATTGCGATAGCTCAAGAAGGTGGCATTGGCGTTTTACATAAAAACATGTCTATTGAACAACAAGCTAACGAAGTCAGAAAAGTAAAACGTTCAGAAAGTGGCATGATTCAAGACCCGGTAATTCTTCTTGATAATGCAAATGTTGGAGATGCATTGAGTTTAATGAAAGAGCATAAGATTGGCGGCATTCCTGTAATTGATAAAAATAATTTACTTGTAGGTATTGTTACTAATCGTGATTTAAGGTTTGAAAAGAATAATAGAAGGCCTGTAGGTGAAGTAATGACAAAAGAAATAATAATTACAACTGGAGTTGGCACTAACCTTAAAGAGGCAGAAGATATTCTTCAGCAACACAAAATAGAAAAGCTACCGGTTGTTGATGAAAAGAATAAATTAATTGGGCTAATTACCTATAAAGACATTATAAAGCTGAAGCTAAAACCTAACGCCTGTAAAGACAGTCTTGGTAGATTAAGAGTTGCGGCTGCAGTTGGTATTACTCCTGATATTATGGACAGAGTTGAAGCATTAGTTAAATCTGGTGTTGATGCAATAACAATTGATACAGCCCATGGACATTCTAAAGGAGTTGTTGAAGCATTAAAAAAAGTAAAAGCAAAATATCCTGACTTACAAATTATAGTTGGTAACGTTGCTACTGGCGAAGCAGCTCTTATGTTAATAGAAGCAGGAGCAAATGCAATAAAAGTTGGAATTGGTCCCGGTTCAATATGCACAACCAGAGTTATTGCAGGAGTTGGAGTTCCACAACTTTCTGCCATATTCACAGTTTATGAAGCCATAAAAAAAACAGGAATTCCTTTAATTGCTGATGGAGGAATAAGATACACCGGTGATTTGGTAAAAGCAATTGCAGCAGGAGCCGACACAATTATGTTGGGTTCTATGTTTGCCGGAGTAGAAGAATCTCCCGGAGAGACTATTATTTATGAAGGTAGAAAATTTAAAACATACAGAGGAATGGGGTCAATTGAAGCCATGCAACAAGGCTCAAAAGACAGATACTTCCAAGACGCAGAAGATGACATTAAAAAATTGGTTCCTGAAGGAATATCCGGTAGAGTTCCATTTAAAGGATATTTAAGTGAAGTCTTTTATCAATTTACCGGAGGACTAAGAGCCGGAATGGGTTATTGCGGAGCAAAAGATATTGAAACATTAAAAAAAGCTAAATTTGTTAAAATCACATCATCAGGAATTAGAGAAAGTCACCCACATGATGTTACTATCACTAGAGAAGCACCAAATTATTATAGATAAATTAAAAGTTATGAAAGTTAAATTTATTTTACTAGGATTATTATTAGCTGGATTTACAGCCTTTTCACAAAAAGATCCGGCAATATTAAAAATTGAAAATAAAGAAGTGAAGCTTTCCGAATTTGAAAGCATCTATAAAAAGAATAATAACAATCCAACGGTTGATAGAAAAGATTTAGAAGAGTATCTGGAGTTATTTATCAACTTTAAGTTGAAAGTTCATGATGCTGAAAAACTTGGGTTGGATACAACTAAAGCATTTATTGACGAACTAGAAGGTTATAGAAAGCAGCTTACACAGCCTTATCTAACAGACAAAGACGTTTCTGAAGAGCTAATAAAAGAAGCTTATGAAAGAATGAAGCAAGAAATAAGAGCCGGTCATATTCTTATTAAACTTTCTCCCGATGCACCTGCAAAGGATACACTTGAAGCATATAATGAGCTACTTAAAATTAGAAAAAGGGTTAAAAATGGTGAAAGCTTTGATGCAATTGGAGCATCACTTACAGAAACAAAAAATGATAAATATATTCATGACAAAGATTTAGGCTACTATACCGCCTTTTATATGGTTTATCCTTTTGAAAATGCCTCATATAGTACAAAAGAAGGCGATGTTTCTATGCCGGTAAGAACCAGATTTGGTTATCATATTATAAATGTAATAGATAAACGACCTGCCAGAGGTGAAATTAAAGCAGCTCATATAATGATTAGAACACCAGAGGGTTCATCAAAAGAAGAAATCGAAAAAGCCATGGAAAAACTATTAGAAATTCGCTCAAAAATTGATGAATCGCCTGAAGAAAATAATTTTGCTGCTCTTGCTCAAAAGTTCTCTGATGACAAAGGCTCTTCATTTAAAGGTGGCGAATTACCTCCATTCGGACCGGGAAAAATGGTTCAGGAGTTTGAAGATGCGGCATTTGCACTAAAAAATGACGGAGAGGTTTCTGAACCCATTAAAACACCTTACGGATGGCATATTATAAAAAGAATCAACCTTAAAACGTTAGGCACATTTGAAGAAATGTACAATGAAATAAAAATTAAAGTACAACGAGATACACGTTCTTCAAAAAGTAAAGAATCTTTTATCAGCAAAATCAAAAAAGAATACGATTTTAAAGAAATATCCAAAGAAAAAGCCGACTTTTATAAAGCAGTAGATAATGACTTAACAGAGGGAGTCTGGTCTTCTTCTAAAGCATCTAAACTAAATGCAACAATAGCTAAAATTGGTGATAAAGAAATCAATCAGCAAGATTTTGCTAAATATATGGCAAACAAGCAGACTAAAAGTGCCAATAAAAATCTAAAATCTCTGGTAGATAAATACTATGAAGATTTTATTGAAGAACAAGTTGTTGCCTACGAAGAGTCTAAGCTAGCCGAAAAATACCCGGAATACAGAATGCTATTGCAGGAATACAGAGATGGAATTTTACTTTTTGAGCTAACAGATGAAAAAGTGTGGTCAAAAGCCATAAAGGACACGGTAGGTTTAAAAGACTATTATGAAGCCAACAAGTCTAACTACATGTGGCCGGAAAGAGTTGAAGCTATTGTTTACAGCTGTGAGAATGAAAAAATTGCCAAACAAGTAAAGAAAATGGTGAAGAAAAAAGCAAAAAAAGGCTATACTAAAGAAGACATTTTAAAAGCTATAAATACAGATTCTCAACTTTATCTTACCATAGAGGAAAACACTTACTCTAAAGGTGAAAATGAAGTAATTGATATGATAGAATGGAATGTAGGAATAACTGATATCGTTAAAAGAAAAGATAACAGATATGCTTTTGCAGAAATAAACAAGAAACTTGCGGCTCAGCCAAAGCAAATTTCTGAAGCAAGAGGGTTAATTACATCAGACTATCAAAATCATCTAGAGAAAGAGTGGATTAAAGAACTAAAATCTAAGTATAAATATGAGGTTAAAAAAGACCTTCTCGACCTTGTTAAATAAAGGTTTTTTACCTCTTTTCTTACTATTTTTTACATTCATTCAAATTGGATGTAAAAACAACTCTAATTCTGAATCTGAAAGCAATGCCATTGCAAGAGTTAAAAACACCTATTTATACGAAGAAGACATAAAAGGTCTGGTTTCAAAAGAAACATCACGAGAAGATAGTGTTAAAATAATTGAAAATTATATTAATAGCTGGATAAAAGAAACTCTACTTTTGCTTCAGGCAGAAGAGAATTTACCGGAAAACAAAAAGGATTTCTCTAAACAAATAGAAGCTTACAGAAGGTCACTAATTATCTACGAATACGAAAAAGCGTTGGTTGCCCAACAGCTAGATACAAATATCAATTTCCAAGAAATTGAAAATTATTATTTAGATAATAAAGAGCAGTATAAGTTAAGAGAAAATCTTTATCGAGTTGGATATTTTACACTTAGAAGTAATTCTCCGGAGCTAGATAAAGCAAGGAAATGGCATAAATCATCTAAAGAAAAAGATTTAAACAAACTTCAGGACTATTGCATTCAATTTGCAACAGAATTCAATCTATTTAACCAAAAATGGATGACAAGTTCACAGTTATTGGGTAAATTTAAATCCTTGCGTAATGAAAATGAGAATCTATTAACCTCTCAAAAATATATAGAGCTGCCGGATTCAGCCTTTATTAATTTTTTTACTGTTTATGAGTACAAAACTAAAGGACAACAAACACCAGTAGAAATTGTTCAAGATAATATCAGAAATTACCTTATTAATGCAAAAAAAATAGAGCTGATTAACACTATGAAAAAAGACATCTATAATGAAGCTCTTGATAAAAATCAAATAGAAAAAATAAACCCTTCAACAACAAAAAAATAATATGATTCATCCTGATACAGAAATTAGGTACATTAATGCCGAGAAAGGATACGGAGTAGTTGCAAAAAAACTAATTCCAAAAGGCACCATTACTTGGGTTTTAGATAAATTAGACAGAGAGTTTTCGCTGATTGAAATTGACCAAATGGAACCCATTTATAAAGATATTATTGGAACCTATACTTTTAGAAATAATAGAGGAGGTTTTGTATTGTGTTGGGATAATGGAAGATATGTTAACCATAGCTTCAACTCAAACTGTATAACTACAGCTTATGATTTTGAAATAGCCATTAGAGATATTCAACCCGGAGAAGAATTAACAGACGATTATGGCTATCTAAACATAACAGAACCTTTTGATGCAATAGATGAAAGCAATGAACGAAAAACAGTTTATCCTGACGACCTGCTTAAATATTATGAACTGTGGGATAACAAGCTCTCCGCTGCTTTTCCAAACATTATAAAGGTAGAACAACCTTTAAAATCATTACTTTCGCAAGAAATGTGGCAAAAGGTCGTTAACATATCAAATAATAAAGAAAAAATGGATTCCATTTTAAATTGTTATTTTGACGAATCAAAAATTAAAAATAAATAATGCAGAAACTCACGCTAGCAATTTTATTACTCCCACTTTTTTGCTTTTCTCAACCCGAAAAAACAGTTGTAGATGAAATAGTTGCCGTAGTTGGGCAAAACATCGTGCTACAATCAGATATAGAAGTACAATATGCGAATTATATTTCCCAAGGAGCACCGGTTAATGATGAAACTAAATGCTTAATACTTGAAGAATTGTTATTCCAAACTCTATTATTAAATCAGGCAGAAGTTGACAGTGTTGATATTGCAGACAGTCAAGTAGAAGGTGAGTTGGAGAGAAGACTACGCTTTTTCATACAGCAAATAGGCTCCGAAAAAAAATTAGAGGACTACTACAATAAAAGTATTGAAGAAATTAAAGAAGAATTCAGAGATTTGATAAAAGATCAAATGATGATTCAACAGATGCAGGCCCAGATAACCTCAAGTGTAAAAGTAACCCCTGCCGAAGTAAAGAATTATTTTAACAGTATTCCAACGGATAGCCTCCCTTTCATTAACTCCGAAGTAGAAATTGCTCAAATAGTAATAAATGCACCTGTTAGCCCTGAAGCAAGAGAAATAGCCAGAGAAAAAATTATGGAGTTAAAAGAACGTGTCATCAAAGGAGAAAGCTTTTCCACTATGGCAGTTTTATATTCTGAAGACCCTGGTTCATCAAAAAAGGGCGGTGAGCTTGGTTATATGGGAAGAGGAGAATTAGTTTCTGAATTTGCCGGAGTTGCTTTTAAGCTAAAAGGCACAAAAGTTTCAGAAATTGTTGAAACAAAATATGGTTTTCATATTATGCAGCTAATAGACAGAAAAGGAGAAAAAGTAAATGTGCGACACATTTTAATAAAACCAAAAACCGATAATACCGATTTACTCAAAGCAAAAGCAAAATTAGACTCTATTAAAACACTAATAGAAAATGATACTCTTTCATTTTCTGAGGCAGCAGTTAAATTTTCTCAAGATGAATTTTCAAAAAACAGTAACGGTAATATTATGAATCCTCAATCTGGTAACAACAGCTTTGAAATGGATCAACTAGACCCTTCCATCTTTTTCATCATTGACAAAATGAAACCGGGAGACATTTCAGAACCTATTCCTTATACCACTATGGAAGGAAAGCAAGCCTATAGAATTATAAAGCTAAAAACCAGAACTGAACCTCATGTTGCGAACTTAAAAGATGATTACCATAGAATTCAATCTGCTGCTCTTACCAATAAACAAAATGAAGCCATAAATGAATGGATTACCAAAAAAGTAAAAAATACTTATATTCGACTCAATGAAGGATATACAAATTGTTCTTTTACTAATCCTTGGATAACCCAAAACCCATAGAAACTAAAATTATGCCTACCACTTATAATAACGATACCGAAGCACTAAAAGGATTTGTTGAAAAATACGGACTTCTCACTAAAGAAATTAAAAAAGTTATTGTAGGACAAGATGCCGTAGTTAGAGATGTTTTGATTTCCATTTTTAGTAGAGGTCATTGTCTTTTAGTAGGAGTTCCCGGGTTAGCTAAGACTTTGCTTGTAAATACTATTGCAGATGTATTAGGGCTTTCTTTCAATAGAATTCAATTTACACCGGATTTAATGCCCTCAGATATTACCGGTTCTGAAATATTAGATGAAAACAAACAATTTAAGTTTATAAAAGGTCCTTTATTTGCCAACATTATTTTGGCAGATGAAATTAACAGAACACCTCCAAAAACACAGGCAGCATTACTAGAGGCAATGCAAGAAAAAGCAGTAACAACAGGCGGTAAAAATTATAAACTTCCCCTACCCTTTTTTGTTTTAGCCACACAAAATCCAATTGAACAGGAAGGAACTTACCCTCTTCCTGAAGCACAATTAGACCGTTTTATGTTGAACATTTGGGTGGATTATCCCTCCTATCAAGAGGAAGTAGATATTGTAAAAAGTACTACTTCTGACAAAGATGTTATACTCAATAAAATTTTAGATGCAGAAGAAATTATTTTCTTTCAAAACTTGATAAGAAAAATTCCGGTAGCTGATAATGTGGTGGAATATGCCGTAAAATTAGCTTCTAAAACTCGTCCGGGAGGACAATTGGCTACTCAAATGGTTAATGATTACCTAAGTTGGGGAGCCGGACCAAGAGCATCTCAATTCTTACTAATAGGTGCAAAGTGTAATGCTGCGTTAAACGGTAAATTTTCTCCCGATATTGAAGACGTTAATGCTGTAGCTTTACCAATCTTAAGACACAGAGTTGTGAGGAATTATAAGGCTGAAGCCGATGAAGTTAGCCTGGAAAAGATCATTACCTCCCTCCTGGAGTAGGCGGAGCATTTCTTGGGTCTCGATAAATTTTATCTACTTTTTCCTTATCGTTACGGGCATCATAAAAAAGCTCATAATTCAATTTTCCTTTCTTAATAATTAATGCATCGTAACTACCATCAGGACCATAATACTCATAATTTCCTTTGAATTTAGGGTCTTCGCAATCTAAATGCTCAAAAACAATTGTTTTATTATCCTTTTCATAACGCAATGTCATAGTATATTCAGCACTATATTCAAACACCATTCTTTTCTTAAAACCCTTATCCAACTTAAAGATATCTGCTCCAAATAATAATTTTCCTTTAGAAAAATACATGCAATCAATTACCTTTTTGGTAGTCAAGCGGTCATTGCCATCCCAGCCCAACAATACATAATAAATATTTTTTCGCTTTTTTATAGGAATTAATTCATAATAAAGTGCTCCGGGCCATGCATTTGAGGTATAAGTCTTTTTTTCAGAAATCGCTATTGAATCGGTAATATCAGTCAGCGGGAAATACTTATAACCTGATTTATCTTTATACTGAACAAACCCAAAATATTGATGGGTGCCATTTTCAAAAGGAAGATTCCAGTTAATTAATCGGATTTTTTTATCGGAAGAATTTATAACAGCGGCCGACTTTAATGCAAATTCTTGGTCAAAGGAACTGGCGTTAGTAAAATATTGATTCATTTCTTCAACCAAAGAATCATTGTATTTCACTCTAAGTTCATCCGTATTAGCGCTAATTACTTTTTCTCTGTAATAATCTATTCTTTCTGTATTTCCATAAGAAATTCCAAAACAAACGATTAAGATAAAAGCTATTAAACCTTTCATTGAAAATTAAAACGCAAGAAAGTGTATTTTGTTATTATTATAAATGAAGTCTAGCTTTCTTTTCAAGCAATTGCTCTTCCGTTTCTACTATATCTTCATCAGGAACACAGCAATCTACAGGACATACGGCAGCACATTGAGGTTCTTCATGAAACCCTTTACACTCTGTACACTTATCAGGTGAAATGTAATAAAAGTCTAATGAAATTGGCTCGTTTGGATTATCAGCATCAACGCTAATTCCACTCATTAGCTTATAATCTCCTTTAACTCCGGTCCCGTCTGATACTTTCCACTCCGCTGCTCCCTCATAAATTGCATTATTTGGGCATTCAGGTTCGCAAGCCCCACAGTTAATGCACTCATCTGTAATTTTAATCGCCATTCTTAAGAAATGTTTTAGTTTTGTAAACTGTTACAAAGATAGCATCTTAATATTAAAAACTATAATTCTTTAAACATCTGTATGAGAAGCTTTTTAGGATATTTTGTTTTGATTTTGATTTTTTTCTCTTGCTCTTCGAAAAACACAGATATTTTTGACATCAAGAAGGGCATGCATAAAAATGAGGTGATTTCATTAATTGGCAAACCAACTGAGCAAATTGTCCTTATTAATGTTCCCGATGGACAAGGCAGTTTGGAAATGTGGCATTATGGCGAAAATGTTTTACAATTCGGTGATGGAAAGGTATTAAAAACAGCTAAGGAAGTAAAAGAAGAAAATCTAATAATCAAAAAAATGTTTGAAGAAAAAGCACTCAAAAAATAAAATAAATTGCTGACAAAAAAAGATATTATTAATGCTTTTTCTAAGCTTGGAGAGTACCTTTCCGAAAAAGATGAGCTATTAGAAGAAAAAATAAAGCAGGCACAAGCTCATAATCAATGGTTTGTAGAGCAATTTGTCCACTATTCTATTAATAACTGGGTAGATTGCCTAAAACAAGAAATACTAGAACAATTTTCATCGAATTATTCTTTTAAGGAAAAGCCAAAAAGTGTTGCTATAGTAATGGCAGGAAATATTCCTTTAGTTGGTTTTCACGATTTTTTATGCGTTTTACTCTCAGGAAATTCAATAAAAATTAAAGCCTCTAAAGGGGATGCTATTTTACCTGTTTTTTTAGCTGATAAATTAATAGAATTTGAACCTAAACTATCTGAAAGAATTGAGTTTACACAACAGTTAAAGAATTTTGATGCCGTAATTGCTACCGGAAGTAACAACACGGCTAGGTATTTTGATTATTACTTTGGTAAGTATCCACACATTATTAGAAAGAATAGAAACTCTGTAGCTGTACTATCTGGTAATGAAACAGAGGATGAACTTAACGGACTTGCAGAGGATATTTTACTTTATTTCGGGCTAGGGTGTAGAAGCATAAGCAAGCTTTACGTTCCAAAAAATTACGATTTAAATCAAGTCTTTAAAGCTTTATATAACTGGAAATGGGTTGGAGACCATCATAAATATGGCTCAAGCTATGATTATCATAAAGCAATTTATCTGTTGAACAAAGAAGAATTATTAGAAAACGGATTTATCCTGTTTAAAAAAGACACATCATTTAGCTCGCCCGTTGCCACATTGTTTTACGAAGAATATGATAGCGTAAATGATATTGAAAGAGAATTAGAAACTAGAAAAAGTGAAATTCAATGTATTGCATCAAAAATAATTGAAAAAGCTACACCGCTTGGAAAAACACAGCAACCTAACTTAACGGATTTTGCTGACAATATAGATACAATGAATTTTTTGAGTAAACTATAAATGATAGCTTTTTTCAAAATTTTTCCCGGCTATTTTAGTTTCTATCCATAGAATAAAATCAAAATAACTTTGTGCTACCGGAACTTCGTTTTTAATTGTTTTCAGCTTTTTTAAATATTTTGTCATTATACTTTTTTCTTCCGAATCATTATAATTTTCTGCCAATTCAATGAGTATTTTATCAAATTTATCAGGCTTTCTAATTTTATTTAAAATTCTTTTTGTTCTTGGTAAAACCCACTCCAAGCTTTCTTCATTCCTAGACTCAATAAGAATATATAGTTTGAAAAGTTGAGCGTAGTAAAAATTGTTGGACCGAATTTTTTCCTGATTTTTGCTGTTGTTATTAATTAGCTTAGTTATCCATTGGTTTGACTTAGCTAAATTTCCTTTTATAAAATGAAAAACTGATAAATTAAAGCAAAACAAATCATAATTTACCCAATTTATTTCTCTTTCAAATTTCTTTACTGTTTCCTCTATTTCAGGAACCATTTTTTCAATTTTAGGAATATCTCTCAATTCAAAATATGCGCCAAATTGATATAACATTGTTGTTTGAATAAAATCCCTTTTATAAGACTCTCTACCACCAAATTTTTTAATGATTTTTTTTACTGTTTCATCTATTTGCTTGACGTCTTTATTAGCGGATGCTAGTATTAGTAAATTGTTAAGTGCGGTAAAATATTCTGTTTCAAAATAGTACTCATATTGTTTTTTACCCTCAATTAAATTTACAATTTTATAATACTCATCTCTACTCTTTTTAAATTCACCAATATTATAAGAATACATAGCTTTAAGGCTGGCAACAAATATCTTTCGCTTTACATTATAACTAAACTCATTAGAATTTTCATAACTAGTTATCAAACTATCGAATTTATCTCTAAAATGCAGAAATTCCTTTCCTAATTTATTCCTTGAAATGAGTAAAAAGTTCAGTGTATTATATTTTAAGTTAAGGTGATTTCCGTAACTCTTTAAAACATCCTTTTGTTCACTATATACATTTTCCAGCTCTTTTGAAGATAAATCCAAAAACTTTCCTTTTTCTTTAAATAGTTCGGCTTTTATTTCTAAAATCTCTAGCTGAAGTTTTTCCAAAAAAGCATCTTCCGCTTTTTTATATGTGCTCTTTAATAGCTTATCACATGCTTCAAACATTCCCTTGTGAAACAATACTTTTGATTTAGCAACTTCCTTTTTCAACTCGTTTTCTATTGAACTATTCTTATTATAATCACAAAGTATATCTAGTATAGTATTATATAGCCTATTTTCATAAACACCAATTTGTGTTACGCCTAATTTTTTTTCAATATACTTAGAGTCTAGAGTTTCTCCTTTTATATAAACATTAAATAGTTGAGTAAGCTTTTTATTTTTTCTATTTTCTTTTATTCTGCCAATTAGATAACGTTTTTCTGTTGGAGATAATTTCAATATTAAGTCTTTAAGATGCTTCATATTTATATGTAATTTATATAATACTTAATAAATTTATTATCAAATATTTATAAATATAAAATAATCATTTAAACTGTAATTATAATTACAAAAATATTTTAAATTATTAATCGTTGGGATTAACTTTACTAAAGAAATTTAAACTCAACCACTATGAGAAAAGCTTGTTACCTACTTTTGTTTTTTGTTATATCAGCTTCACACTCCTTTGGTCAGACGGTATTTTGGCAGGAGGATTTTGGCACTGGTTGCAATCAAGGCCAGTTGTTAACGGCTTATTCAGGAACTAATGGCTCTTGGACTCTAGGTCTCACTGGAACAAACGGTGCTGAAAAAAATGAATTTTTTGTTAGCGCTACGGAAAACGGAAATGCCTCAGGATCTTGTGGTTCGGGCTGTGGCTCAAATAGAACTTTACATATTGGTGCAAATGATGGCTTTTTTACAGACCCTGGAGCTGCATATAATGCCGGTGGGGGTTGTGGATTTCTTTTTTGCGTAGCAACAGATATAAGAGCAGAATCTCCTACCATAAATTGTACCGGCAGAAGTAATATTACACTTTCTTTTAACTATATTGAATTTGGTGACGGAGTAACTGACAATGCTACATTATGGTATTTTAATGGCGCTACATGGTCTCAATTGGTAGATTTACCCAAAACACCTTGCTGTGGCGGACCCTGTAATGGATCTCTCCAGGCACGCTGGACAAAATATACTATTGCATTACCTGCATCGGCCAACAACAATGCCAACGTAAAAATTGGTTATCGATGGGTTAATAATGATGATGGAGTGGGAACAGACCCCTCTTTTGCAGTTGACAGTATTCAACTTATTGTCCCTACATCAGGCCCTATTCCGGTAGCTGATTTTTCAGCATCTGATTCAACTTTATGCGTTGGACAGTGCATAAACTTTACCGACTTATCCACCAACACTCCTACGTCCTGGAAATGGTATTTCCCGGGCGGCACACCAGCAACATCAAACGTTCAAAACCCAACTAATATTTGTTACAATACTGCCGGAACTTATCAAGTTTCATTGGTTGCCATTAATGCAAACGGGCAAGATAGCATAGCTAAAACAGCATTTATAAATGTTGTTGCTTGTCCCACTCCTGTGGCTGACTTTTCAGCGTCAGATTCCACACTTTGTACCGGACAGTGTATTAGTTTTACTGATTTATCTACTAATAGCCCAACTGGCTGGACATGGTATTTTGCAGGTGGAACTCCTGCAACATCTAACCTTCAAAATCCAACGAACATTTGTTATAATTCACCGGGAACTTATAATGTTACTCTTGTTGCAACTAACTCTAATGGACAGGATAGTGTTGTTAAATCAAGTTTTATTACTGTAACAAACTGCCCTACACCAATTGCAAACTGGTCTTCCTCAGACTCGACTTTCTGTGAAGGAACTTGCATTAATTTCACAGATTTAAGTACAAATAATCCGACCGGATGGACTTGGTATTTCCCTGGCGGCACACCAGCAACATCAAATGTTCAAAACCCAACTAATATTTGTTATAACACTGCAGGAACTTATAACGTAACTCTTGTAGCAACAAATAGTTTCGGACAAGATAGTGTGGTTAAAACTAGTTTTATTACAGTTAACTCATGCCCGGCACCTGTGGCAAATTTCTCCGCATCTGATTCTACAATTTGTGCCGGTGATTGTATTAACTTTACTGATTTATCAACCAACTCTCCTACTTCTTGGACTTGGTATTTTAACGGAGGAACACCGGCTACTTCAGCTTCCCAAAACCCAACCAACATTTGCTTTAATACTCCCGGCACATATACTATTTCTTTAGTAGCTACCAATGCAAATGGACAAGACAGTATTGCTAAAACTTCATTTATTACAGTAAACGCATGCAACCCTCCTACATCAGGGATTCAAAGCTTCCCGAGTGGTATTTGTAGAGGACAATGTGTTACGTTTAATGACGCTAGCATAGGCGCAACAGCATGGCAATGGACTTTTACTGGCGGAACTCCCGGCTCTTCATCTGCTCAAAATCCGGGACAGGTATGTTGGGATACTGTTGGCACATTTACTGTACAGCTTATAGCTTCTAATACTGCCGGAAGTGATACAACCACTACTACAATAACTGTTAGTGATATTCCTTCAGTTGTTGCCAGCGCAGACCAAACTATTATTGCCGGAGGAAGCACAACTATTTCAGCAACCGGAACTCCTAGCGGAGGAACATATTTATGGGCGCCACCAAATAACATTGATTGTATAACATGTGCTTCCACAAAAGTTTATCCCGAAGATAGTACTATGTATTTTGTAACCTACACGCTAAATGGATGTTCAGCAACCGATACTGTGATTATTCTGGTAGATGTTAAATATAATGTTGGAGTTCCTAATGCATTTTCACCAAATGGAAGTGGTAAAAACGATATATTATATGTAAGAGGTTTTGGAATAGAAGCTATGAATTTTAACATATATAACAGATATGGGCAACAAGTATTTAACTCTACCGACCAGTCTGTTGGATGGGATGGAACACATAATGGAAAAGAAGTAAATCCCGGTGTGTTTGTATGGACTTTAACCGTCTCTTTCAAAAATGGAACAACAGAAGATTTAAAAGGAAATGTAACATTAGTTAGATAGGAGGAATTATGAAAAAAATAATATTTGTAAGCTTAATGTTTTCTTCAGTAGCAATGCTAGGACAAGAAGATGTTCATTTTTCGCAATTTTTTATGACACCGGTTAATGCCAACCCTGCAGCCTCAGGTGTTTATGCAGGAGATATTAGACTTGGTGGAGTTTATAGAAACCAATGGTCAAGCATTGTTGATGCCTACTCTACGATGGGGTTTTATGGTGACTTTAAGTTGTTTAGAGGTAAAATTGATAACGGATATTTTGGGTTAGGATTTGACATTAATAAAGATGATGCAGGTGATTCAAAATTTTCAATGCTTCAAGGTAATTTAGCATTATCATACATTTTAGAGATTGATGGTGATAAAAATATGTTAAGTGCCGGTTTACAGGGCGGCTATATTCAAAGATCCATTAGTTATGATGCACTTTATTGGGATGAACAATACACAGGCAATGGGTTCAATACGGCTTTACCTACGGGAGAAGAAGCTTTTCCTGCTCAGTCAGTAGGTGTGCCAGATGCGGGAGTTGGTATTCATTGGTTGTATCGCCCTGATGATTTAACTATAATTAACGCAGGAATTTCAGCATCACACCTTCTTTCTCCGGATGTTTCGTTTACTAAAGCTGCCCCTCAAAACTTACTCAGGAAATTTACGCTTCACTTTAATGGTGAATTTGAAAAAAAGAACACAGATTATGCTTTTCTCCCTGCGGCTATAATTTCTTTTCAGGGTCCAAACAGGTATTTTAATTTAGGTACAGAAATAAAATACTTTGTTAAACATAAAGCTAAGTACACAGGTTTTAGCGAAGAAGTTTCTTTTAGCTTAGGACCCTATTACAGATTTGGAGACGCATTATATGCCGTTGCCAGATTTAATATGGCTGGGTTTACATTAGGCGCTAGCTATGACTTTACTATGTCGGACCTCTCCTATAGCAATAAATCTTTAGGCGGAATGGAATTTACCTTAATGTGGAGAGGAAACTTCGGTGGAGGCTCTTCGCTTAAGTTCTACTAATTTTCTATAGCACCTAAATCCGGAGGAGTATTTCTAGTTTTCCCTTTTCTATCTATTGAAAGAATGGGTGGATTATTTGTAATATGACTTCCATCGCCCACATTAATTGCAGGTGAAGAGCTAGCCAAATCAAAGTCCGTAGAATCTGAAAAAATAATGGCCGTTGGATTTTTAATAATATTTACAAACTTATTTCCGTCAGTTGTATTTTCATTAGTCCTGAGAATACAATGGTCAAACTTATAATTGATAGTACCCGGTGACAATAAATCAACTTGAAATTCAAAATTATCGCCATTTCTTCCATCAATAATACAATTATTAAAATCTGCTTGACCAATACTTCTTACTTGTGTAGCTCCATTTATATCAGTATAAGAATTTTGTAAAAAAACAGTAGGCGTTTCTCGGCTACTTGCTGTCCAATAATTTGCTATTGTAGCGTGATTAAACTCATAATTGCCTCCACCTGATAATGCTACCCCATACTGCCCACATCTACTAATAATGGTATTGTTTATTTGGGCTTGAAAATTTCTACCAAAAAAACCAACCCCAGAGCAATTATCAATTTTACAGTTGTTTACCAATAATACATTTGAGCTAATAGGAGTTGAAGGGTAAAATGGCAATGTTTCGGCTTGAATACCGATAAAAGCATTTTTAATTTCCAGATAATTTAAAACAACATTACTTGCCCCTTCATTTATCCAGACCCTATCCCACTGACCGGGAATATCTTTATACTTTTGCTCTAATCTGTCTCCTTGAAAAGTTACCGGTTCTGCTTGAGTTCCGTTTATAGTTAAACTACCGTCTTTATAAACCCATAGACCGGAATTATTATGAAAATGTACTCGTACTCCTTTATCAATAGTAAGTTGGTCAAGGGAATCAATTACTAAATAACCGTAAACAACATACGGCTTAACATTAGTCCAGGTAATATTTACAGGTGGTAAGGAAGGGTTACAATCACCATCTAAACAAGAATAAGGAGGCAATGTTTGAGAGTAAACTTTGGGAGTAAAATAGATGGCATCTTGACCCCATGCAATTAAATCAATATCTAAAACATTAGAATTAGTTTCAAAAATAATTTGAGCTTCCACCACCATTGGACTATTTACATTGTTAGGATCTACAGTAACTTCCACAAACCCAAATAAACTGTCTTTCCTTTTAATTAAAATGCTTGAAAAAGAATTACCGGACGAGCCATCAATGTTTAATCGAAACATTTTTGCATTGGCACCGGATAAGTATATTTTAGAAATTTCAATGGTTTGGTTGTGAGGATTTTTAATCTTAAAGTATTTTGTAGATGATCCGATAGTAGTAAAAACAGTATCGAAAAGAATGGTATCTGTAGAAAGTTCAATATTAGCAGAACCATCAGTTATTATCTTTTCTTTACGACAAGAAGAAATAACTAAAACAAAAACTACTAAAAAGAATAAAAAGTTCCTCATAAAATTTTAACTATAATATCCTTAACTCAATAATCGACTATAAATTCTCTTAAGCTTCAAAAAAAGATTTGAAATAAAATTTGGCTCTCTGTATGATTCTCCTCTATTATTCATTGCTGATATTTTAGTAAAAATTCTAAACTTAGATATATTACCATCATTAGTAGTTTGATACCTAGCATTTACACTTAGAGTATCCCCACCCCATTCATGCATAAAGGCATAATTTAAAGCTTGGGAACTTAATATTATATCAGCACTTTTTTTAAAATCCTCTATGGTCTCTAGTAATCCATTGTCTCCAGAAAGTATAAATGATTGGTTATAATCTGATAAATATATTTTCGCAGTAAATAATCTAATTTTACTTTGAGCTTTCCCATTTTTTTTATGTAAGCGCTCTATGAATAATTTACTTGAATTTATTAATTCTAAAACAGGAACACTATTTGAGGATAAATAGGTATGATCAGATATTAGACTGTAATCCTCTTGATACTTTTCAATAGCCTCTCTATTTTTTTTGTATGTCTTCTCTACCTCCCAAATATCTCCAGGATAAAGAACAATAGGTTCTGCTTTAATCTCAGACTTAATATAATCATACACTCTACCTATCTCATTCATTCCTGAATTCATGTATTCATTCTCAGAATGACAGAAGTAAATAAAACTAGCAAAAGGAACTATATATTTTGGCTCTAAGTATTTACTTTGAATTTTAATTCTTTCAAGTTTTTCTTTTGACGCATTAATTCTTTTGAATTCCTCATCTTTATTCCCCACTTTATTAGCATATCCAAATTGCGTAAATAAAACATCTACATTACCAACACATTTAGATAGCTCTTTAGCCTTTTTTTCTGAATTGACGATACAATCATTTAAGTTTAAAATTTTTAACTCTTTATACTTAATCAATAAATATGAATCTCCTTCGGTATAAGGATTATTAAGTAATTTTAAATTACTAGTGAGAGTAAAAAGTTTATTTTTTTCTAATTCAACAACATTCTTAAATCCAATTTTTCTACAAAAATTCACCACCTTTTTATCAGTGGTTTTTTGAAACAGAATTTCAATGTTTTTCCTAATTTCAACAGGTATTTTAAGTAAGTTGGGAGGTGAAAAGTGATCTGGATGTTCGTGCGAAAACCAAATATGAGTTATCGAGCTAAAATCATGATATTGAAACTTCGATTTTGATAAAAGAGCCCATCCATTGTCAAAGGCGGTTCCATCTATCCATGGGTCGCATATTAATCTTATTTTCTCAACATCTATAATGAAAGATGCATGATTAACAAATTCAATTTTCAAAGCTATGCTATTTTTATAATTAGTCCATGCCCATTTAAGTTGTGTATTACAAGCCTATCACTTTTATTTCTCTGACTTTCTACAAAACTTGTAACTCCCTGTGTGTTTCTAAATCCAAAGTCATCAAATATAACTACACCACCAATTACAAGCCTTTCCCAAACCCATTCAGTTATAGCTCTTGCACTCTCATACACATCAACATCAATGTGACAAAATTTAAACTTATTACTTTCTAAGCTACGACCAGTTTCATCAGGAAAAATTCCTTTTAAAACTGAGGTATTAGTAAGTTTTAGCTCACTGATAATATTTAAAACCAGGTCAATGTTTGTATCCTTATGTTCGCCATTTTTATAAAAATTATCTTTCGCACCAGCCTTAACCACTCCCTCAAAGGTATCACATAAGTACACATTAGATGATGAAGAGTGTTTCATAGCAACAGACGCTATTAAAGCACCACTCCCACCTCTCCATGAACCAACTTCAATATAATCTCCCTCTAAATCTTTGACTTCCATCGCTAATTGCCACAATTCATACATACGCTGAGGTTCTGTAATTAAAGTATAATCTTTAACTAATAAGAATATATCATTAAAGTCTTTATCTGTAATCCATGGGGAGTATTTAGCATAAGGATATAATCCAGAATTATAAGCATATCCATTTTCAACAACAATATTGTTTTTAAGTAAAGTGTAGTTCTTTTTTTTGAGCCAATATTGTATTACTTTTGCCTTAATTCGACTAATCATATTCATTGATATTACACTAGGTTGCGAAAGTACAAATAATCAATAAGGTATTTACCATAAACTACTCCTGAATATTAAAAATTATTTACCAAATATTATAAAGGCAACCAATGATGGTTATACTACTGTTTTCAGCAAAGACTTTAATCAAACATACCATTCTGTCCATGGTGCAATGGAAGAATCTTTACATGTATTTATCAATAATGGTTTAAAAAGCATAAATAATCACAAAATAAAAATTTTAGAATTTGGTTTGGGCACAGGGCTAAACGCTCTATTGAGTTTACTGAAATCATCTAAAAAAATTAAATACGTAAGTATTGAAAAATTTCCACTTGACTATACACTTATAAATCAATTGAATTACGCTAAAACGAAAAAAGAGAAAAATTTATTTGAAAAAATACATTCCTCAGATTGGAACAGAAAAATCAACATCACCAAAAGTTTCACTTTTAAAAAAATAAAAATTGATTTTATTGAATTCCAATCTAAGGAAAAGTTTAATGTCATTTACTATGACGCCTTTTCCCCAAGTGTTCAGCCAGAATTATGGACAAAAGAAGTTTTTGAAAAAACCTTTAACCTTCTAGATAAGGAAGGAGTTTTAGTAACTTATTGTGCAAAGGGAGTGGTGAAAAGAACTTTAAAAGAAGTCGGATTTGAGGTAATAAGCCTACCCGGACCTCCGGGAAAAAGAGAAATGACAAAAGCAGTTAAAAATGTTTAATTCAGAAGAAATAAAAGAAAAAGGATTGGGTAAAAAATCAGAAAACAAGAAGTTTTTTGATAGAGTTAAACGTAAAAAGCCAAAAAACCTTGATGAAAAAATAAATGAATTACATCAAGAAGAGTTTGAAAAAATAGACTGCCTTTCTTGCGCTAACTGTTGTAAAACTACCAGCCCAATTTTTAGAGATGTTGACATTTCAAGAATTTCAAAACATTTAGGAATGAAAGAGATTGATTTTATTGAATCAAACCTCTATAAAGATAACGAAGGAGATTATGTATTAAAAAAATCTCCATGCTTATTTCTAGACGAAAACAATTATTGTAAAATATACGAAAACAGACCTTTAGCATGCAGAGAATACCCTCATACCAATAGAAAAAGATTTATTCAAATATTACCTTTGACACTTAAGAACACTGAAATTTGCCCTGCCACATTTAACATTATAGAAGTCCTTAAAAAGATTGAAAGCCAATTAAAATAATGCTCGTCTTTTTTCGTTTTAAAGATATGTTTCAGCTTTTGTTTATCTCTCTATTCATTTACTCTTGTAATTCTTTACTGCCTGAAGAAAAACAAAGTTTAACTGAACTCCCTCCTTTTATTGAGCATACATATCACTGGCATGAAAATTACAATAAACTTAATTCTATAGCCCATAAAATTGAAAGTCCGTCTAACTTTCAAAGAGTAAAAGTTGATTCCAATTCATTTGAAAGCTGGTTAAGATTTTTACCCTTAAAAAGCGATAACACAGTATATCTCTACAATGGAAACAAAAAAGGTAATCAATCAGCTCAACATGCTGTTATTGACATTGACGTTGGAAATAGAGATTTACAGCAATGTGCCGATGCCGTGATGCGTTTAAGAGCTGAATATCTACTCTCTTTAAAAAAGGAAAATGAAATATCATTTAACTTTACAAGTGGTGATAAATGTGACTGGAAAAGATGGAAAGAAGGTTATCGCCCGACAATAAAGGGAAATAATGTAAGTTGGAGCAAGAGCGCTAGTATGGATAACAACTATGCTAATTTTAAAAAATACATGGCCATGGTTTTTAATTATGCCGGCACATTATCATTAGCAAAGGAGTTACAGCAACAACCACTTAGCAATTTAAAAGCCGGTGATGTATTCATAAAGGGAGGTAGTCCGGGCCATGCAGTCATTGTAATCGATGTAGCAGAAAATGAAAATGGAGAAAAAGTCTTTTTATTAGCACAAAGTTATATGCCTGCACAAAATATTCATATTCTAAAGAACCCCAACAACCCCTATTTATCTCCATGGTACAAATTAAGCGAATGCAAAGAAATTGTTAACACACCGGAGTGGACGTTTACATCTAATCAATTAAAGACTTTCCATTAATAATCTTATTTTTGCAGTAAATTTAAAACCATGACTAGAAACATTATTGCAATGGTTCTTGCGGCCATTATCGTAGTTTTTACAATATTCACAGTATTAGCCATTTGGGACTTATGGGAACTTCCTAAAGATGCTATTTTAAGACTTCTAAAAACATTTTTTGTTATTCTCTGTGCTTCAGCTGTTTTATTGTTTGTTTTTTCTGTAGTTCATAAAAAGAAAGGAAAGCAAGAGGAGTAAAACTGTATTATGTCAATTTTTGTTGGAAGAGTATGCGTGAATTGTGTAATGGATGAGTCTGATCCATTAATTTCTTTTGACGAAAAAGGCGTTTGTAATCACTGTAAAGAATATAAAGAAAAAGCAACTAAGAAGTTACTCCCGCCAAATCA
>CALALS010000086.1 GCA_937925525.1 uncultured Flavobacteriales bacterium
TCAATAATACAGTTTTCCATTGGGTAAAAATAGGTTTGTAAATAACCTATATTTTGAATAATAGTATCATACTTTGTAATATTTTCTTTTTTTAAATCTAACTTAACTTTTAAGAATCTTAAAGGAAATGAATTAATAATTAAAGTCCCTGTATCTGTCACAGTTACGATATTTGAGTCACAAGTAGAAGAACTAGCATACTTAGTCATTTTCCACTTGTCTCCAATATTTGCATTAATATTATACAGAGTATCGAATGTATTAGAGTAATTATTAAATATATAAACAACATTATTTTGTTTGTATACGATTTCATTACCTAGGCTTTGATTGTTATAGTAGTTGAACATTTGTTCATAGTAATATCTGTGCTTTTTAATTTTCTTACAATTAATTGAATTTACAACTGTATCTTTTTCGAACCAAAATGTATTGTATCCAATTTCAGAAAATTTATAATAATTATAATGCCAAGTAGCTCCACTGTCACACCAGGCAATTTGTGATTTAACTATGATGGAAAAACTGAAGAGGAAGATAAAAAGTAAAGCTCTTTTCATACATCTGCTTTTACCAAAGTTACAAATTATTCTATAACTATACTCTTTGGGTAAAAGCTAAACCAAACAAAAGAAAAAGGAGTAAAATAAGGCACTTTTTTTAGTTGTTGGTTTTTAAGTTCTCCTTCAATACACCATCCTGAAATGTTCCACTCCGATTCGGTTTGTTTGTCATAAAACCGACCGTTTTCTTGGTAAAAATCTAAAGTCTGTTCATTTAGTTTTCTGGAAAATACGGTTACAATACCATTATCTTTTGCTTCTGATAGTTTTTCTTTATCTAAAACGGAAACCATTCCTTTTAGGTAAAAAATAACTCTTACAGAATCATTTTGATTATCGTTTATTACTTCTTCATTTACAACTTTAGAAAGCGGATAAACATTAGAATTTTTACTAAAAGAAGTAACTACAATTTTCTCCATTGGGTTTATTCTTAAATCAACACTATCCGTAATATAAAGTGGGCGAACTTTATTTTCATAATTAGGAAGTGGAGTTTCACCATATTTGTGCTTAAACCCTGTTTTAGGATTTAAAACCAGACCGTTGGGGTAATTGATTTTATATTCTTTGTAAGGAAGAATTAGGTGAGGATATCTTTCTAAGGTTTTACCGTGCATTTCTCCAACTATTGCTTCGCCTGTTAACTGCTGCCACCAGGTTTCGGTGTTTCGGTCAAACAGTACCATGTTTCCATTTCTATACATTCCTGATGAGCCAAATTTTAACATATACTCTTTGTCATTATGGCTATATCTTCTGTTGTAAACCAATATGGAATTGGTAGTAGGGCAAAACGTTACACAAAAAGGAATATATTTAATTTCATCATTAATCACTTGATGATAAATCAAAACACTTAACGGATAAGCTTTTGTTTCTCCTTTAATTTCAACTACTAATACAGGTTCGTTTGGTAAATAAGCTTTATCAGCTTTTGAAAAGTCTAAAAACTCAGGAAAGTCGATAGATATAGTTCTTTCAACATTTCCGACTACCAACAATTCATTGAGCTCAATGCTTTTTTTTGTGGTGTTGGTAACCCAAGCTTGCTCAATACCGTTTGGGTTAAATTGAGCAAAAATACTTCCAAAAGCAAAGCAGAATATTAAAATTAATAGCCTCATTATCAGCTCGAAGATAAAAATTAATTTAGTATTCTAGGTATTAATACTTATAACCTTCCCCATTGTCTTCTTCTAATTGAACACCTAAGCCAAGAACAATTCTATTAACAAAATTAAAATAGCCTACTACTAATGTGGCATCTAAAATAGCTCTGTCATCTAATACCAACTCTTTTAACTTTTCAATTATAGGAACACTTACATCATTGCTTGGAAATCTTGTCAATTGCCAAGCCAAGTTGCATAATTCTTTATCTACTTCAGCTAGTTCAACACTTTTAAAATCAAATAAAAAGGCTTCTATTTGCTCATCATTTTTCCAATACGTATTCATGGCGGCAGCATGGTGCCTTTGGCAATATTCACAGTTGTTTGCAATAGAAACTACAACGCCAATCATTTCTCTTTGTACTCTTTTTAATGGCGATTGTCCAAACATTATCATTAAATATAAATCCATGTGAGCTACAATGGTTTCAGGATTTAAGCTTGTAATCTTATGCACTTCCGCAATTTTTCCTCTTTTGGTAACTAAGTCGTTATATATTTCTTGCAATCTGCCTTCAGCTTCTTCGGGTTCTATTATTTTAATAAATGCCATTTCTAAATTTTTCTTAAAGCTAGCAAATCATTTATATATCCATAAACAGAATTGCTTAGGAATTTAAGAGATGCTGTTTTTTGAATCTCGTAGATGCTTCTAAGAAGCTAAAAGTTATACCTTTGGGCTTCTTAAAATTTTGCTAATGTTTAAAAAGTATATTTTCTTTTTTACACTCAGTGTTTTCAGTTTTGCCGTGTCTGCCCAAACTACATTTCCGGTAAATGGAGTTCATGACAAAAATCACAACTATACGGCTTTTAAAAACGCAACCATTTTTTTAGATGGAGACAGAAAGATTGAAAACGCCACTATGCTTATCAATGATGGAAAAATTGTGCAAATTGGTAATGCTGTGGTTATTCCTAAAAATACTGTGGTGTATGATTTAACCGGAAAATACATTTATCCTTCTTTTATTGACTTATACTCTGATTACGGTTTGCCTTCTTCAAAGAAACCTAAAAAGGGAAATGAAGAAAATCATCCTAATGTAAAAAAGGAAGAAACTAAAAAGGGTGCGTATGGATGGAATCCTGCCATACATCCAGAATTTAAAGCACAAAACAAATTTAATATTGACCAGAAAGAAGCTGAAGAACTTAGAAAAATTGGCTTTGGCTCTGTTTTAACTCATTATCAAGATGGAATTGCAAGAGGAACGGCATCGTTTGTTTCATTGGATGATGAATCAAATAATCTATCTATAATAAATGGGAATGCTGCAGCATGGTATTCATTTAAAAAAGGAAAATCTCAAGAGGACTATCCTTCTTCATTAATGGGCTCAATTGCTTTACTTAGGCAAACTTATTATGATGCAAAATGGTATCAATCAAACTTAGCTGACGAATACAATATATCATTGGATGCATTTAACTCAATTCAAACGCTTCCTCAGTTTTTTGACGCCACTGACTATCTTACTGTTTTGCGTGCCGACAAAGTGGGTGATGAGTTTGGAAAGCAGTATTTTTTTAAAGGAAATGGAGATGAATACAAGAGAATTTCGGACATTAAAAACACTAATGGGAAATTTATTATTCCTGTAAATTATCCTAAGGCTTTTGATGTGGAAGACCCTTATGATGCGCTTTTAATTTCATTAGAAGATATGAAGCATTGGGAGCTTGCCCCAACTAATGCCAATGTTTTATATACCAATCAAATTGAGTTTGCATTTACTGCTGATGGATTAGAAAACAAAAAAGATTTTTTTAAAAACATAAAGAAAGCCATTGAAAACGGCTTGCCTGCTAATGTTGCCATAAATGCTCTTACAAAAATCCCTGCTCAGTTTATAAACGCACAAGACAAAGTTGGAACGCTGGATGATGGTAAATTAGCAAACTTCATCATTACTTCTGATTCACTTTTTGCCGATGAATGTAAGATTTATGAAAACTGGGTAGTCGGAAAAAGAATGGCCATTGAAGACTATACTTTACCTGATATTGTAGGAAATTACTCGTTAAACATAAATGGAAAAATATTTAAGTTAACTGTTAAAGGAAAAGAGCCTTCTTACAAAGCTTTTGTTAAAACAGAAACCGATTCAACAAAACATAATGTAACTCTAAAACGTGACGGAGATTTAATTTCACTTGCCTTTAATATAAATGATGATTTATATCGATTGAGTGGAAATATAGCCACTAAAAGTGCAATATGGCATGGTATGGGGCAGGTTTCTGAAGGTGACTGGGTGAAGTGGAGCACTATTAAAAGTGTAGAGAAGATTGAGGAGAAAGAAGAAGAAAAAACGGACTCGGTTAAAAAGTCTATTGGAGTAGTTTGGTATCCGAATATGGCCTATGGATTAGACTCTGTTCCTAATGCTGTACCAACATTAATCAAAAATATTAGGGTATGGACAAATGAAAAAGAAGGAATTTTAGAAAATGCAGATGTATTGCTTTATAAAGGAAAAATTCATCAAATCGGAAAAGATATTCTTGTGCCTGAAGGAGCCGTTGTAATTAATGGAAAAGGGAAACAACTAACTCCCGGAATTATAGATGAACATTCACATATTGCTATTTCAAGAGGTGTAAATGAGGGCTCACAATCTATTTCTGCTGAGGTTAGTATTGCAGATGTAGTTAATCCCGATGATGTAAATATTTACAGACAATTAGCCGGTGGAATTACTGCCGCTCAATTGCTTCATGGTTCTGCAAATCCAATTGGCGGACAATCAGCATTGGTTAAATTGCGATGGGGAAGGAATGCGGAAGAAATGAAAATTAAAGGAGCTGACGGGTTCATAAAATTTGCATTAGGTGAAAATGTGAAACGTTCAAATTGGGGCAGTGGTGATAGATTTCCTCAAACTAGAATGGGTGTTGAGCAAGTTTATTATGATGCGTTTACCAGAGCTAAAGAATACCAAAAAGAATGGGCAGCTTATAAAAAACTTACACCAAAACAATTGAAAAAAAATCCTGTGCCCGCTCCCAGAAGAGATTTAGAATTGGATATTTTGGTGGAAATATTGGAAGCAAAAAGATTTATTACTTGCCATTCTTATGTTCAGTCTGAAATAAATATGTTAATGCATGTGGCAGATAGTATGGGGTTCAAAGTAAATACATTTACTCACATTTTAGAAGGTTACAAAGTAGCCGACAAGATGAAAGCTCATGGAGTAGCCGGCTCTACTTTTTCTGATTGGTGGGCTTATAAATTTGAAGTAAACGATGCAATACCATACAATGCGGCTTTAATGAATGAAAAAGGAATTGTAGTTGCTATTAACTCTGATGATGCAGAAATGGGAAGAAGGTTAAATCAAGAGGCTGCTAAAGCGGTGAAATATGGCAATGTTTCGGAAGAAGATGCCCTGAAGATGGTCACCCTAAATCCTGCAAAAATGTTGCATCTAGATAGTATGATGGGTAGCATTAAAGTAGGAAAAGACGCTGATGTTGTGATTTGGTCGGGTCACCCATTATCTATTTACAGTAAAGTAGAGAAAACATTTATTGATGGCATTTGCTACTATGACGCTGAAAAAAATGAAATCATCAATAAACAAATTCAAGCGGAGCGAATTCGATTGATTAATAAAATGATTGAAGCTAAGAAAAACGGTGAGGCTACTCAATCAGCAAAACCTAACAAAAAACCTCATTACCACTGTGATGGTTATGAAATTGATGAAGACTACTAAATATTAAAATATGAGAATTGTAACTTCTATACTTCTTTTTTCTTTTGGCTTTTTAGGCAATATTATTGCTCAGGTTCCAACACCGGCTCCTAAGCAAACAAAGAATATTTTGTTAATGAACGGGATAGCACATTTAGGTGATGGTAAGGTAATAGAAAATTCGGCTATTGCATTTGAAAATGGGAAGTTTACCATTGTGGCTGATGCAACTGTTATTCGCATAGATGCATCAAAGTTTGATACGGTAATCAATATTTCCGGAAAGCATGTTTATCCGGGTTTTATTGCTCCTAATTCAAGGTTAGGCTTAGTGGAAATAGATGCTGTAAAAGCCACCAGAGACCAAGATGAAATAGGAGAGATGAACCCCAATATTCGTTCTATCATTGCATACAATACAGATTCAAATATAACTCCAACGGTTAGATTTAACGGAATCCTTTTAGCTCAAATAACTCCTCAGGGAGGTGTAATATCCGGTTCTTCTTCTATTGTTCAGCTAGATGCATGGAATTGGGAAGATGCTTTAATTAAAGAAGATGACGGAATTCATTTGAATTGGCCCAAAATGTTTAATCAAACAGGTTGGTGGGCAGAACCGGGTGAGTTTAAAAAGAATGAGAAATATAAAGAGTTTACCCAAAAGATAGATGCTTTTTTTACTGAAGCTTTGGCTTATTCCAAAACAGAGCCTCAAGAAAAAAACCTGAAATATGAAGCAATGAAAAAAGTTTTTTCAGGGCAGAGAACGCTTTATATTCATTCTGATTATGTGAAAGAAATGCAAGAAGCTATCAACTTTGTAAGAAAGTTTAATTTGAAAAAAGTGACCATTGTGGGTGGTTATGACTCTTGGATGTTAACTGACCAACTAAAAGAAAATAACGTTTCGGTAATGTTACGAAGGGTTCATGATTTGCCTGTTCGTCCTGAAGACGATGTGAATTTACCTTACAAAATGCCCAAAATTTTAGTAGATGCAGGTGTAATGATTTGCCTTGAAAACAGTGGTGATATGGAAGCAATGGGAACACGAAATCTTCCTTTTTACGCAGGCACAGCTGCAACCTATGGTTTATCAAAAGAAGAAGCTTTAAAGTTAGTAACCCTAAACACAGCAACTATATTAGGAATTGATAAAAATTACGGTTCAATACAAACCGGAAAATCAGCTACCTTTTTTGTTTCTGACGGTGATGCATTAAATATGACTACAAACAATGTTATTTTAGCCTATATAGATGGAAGAATGATTGAGTTAACCAATCATCAGCTTCAACTGTACGAAAAGTTCAAATCTAAGTGATTAACAAAAAAATAACACTAAGTATTTGTACGGAATAAAATTTGGAAGTATATTTACACTTTATTAATAATCAATGAAATACTTTTTCTTATATTCCTTCGTTTTTATTAGCTACTTTGCTAATTCACAAACGCTTGTGCTGGAAGGAACTTATCAAGGTAAAAATTTGTATGTTCAAAACCCTTATGCATCTTCGGGTGTAGGTTATTCAACGGTTGACGTTAAAATCAATGGAGAGGTTTTTCCGGGAGAAATAAACTCAAGCGCCTTTGAAGTAGATTTTTCTTATTTCGAATTAAAAATGGGAGATCCTGTTGTGGTTTCAATAGACCATAAAGAAACTCAACCTAAGCCAAAAGTATTAAACCCTGAAGTATTAAAGCCTAGAAGTACATTTGATTTAGTAAAACAAGACATTGCCAAAGATGGTACTTATACCTTTAGTACAACTAACGAAACAGCAAAGCTACCATTTGTTATTCAGCAATTTAAATGGAACAAATGGGTTACTATCGGTGAAATTGAAGGAAAAGGAACACCTAACGAAAACACCTATGAGTTTAGTGTGCCGCTACATCATGGAAGCAATAAAATAAGAGTGGTTCAATTTGATTTTGATGGTACAAGAAAATCCACCAGAGTTCCTGCAGAATCAGCTACTGTGAAAAGTGACTTGGCCGAAGTTAAAATTATAGAAACAGACAAAAAAGTGGTAAAACTTTCAGGCGAATCTATGTACGAAATTTATGATGTTTACGGTAACCTTAATAAAAAAGGTTATGGAAGTGAAATAGATATTTCAAATTTGACAAAAGGTGTTTACTACATTAATTACGATAACAAAACTGAACAATTTTATAAGAAGTAAATCAATCCAAAAACATTAATGGAACGTTTATTGTGTCAAGTAGTTTACTTGACATTTTTTTTGCCAATAATTATGTAATATTGTAAAAACCCTTTATCATGAAGTCATTACTATTTTTTGTTTCTTTTTTACTTTCAGTATCTCTTTTTTCTATCGACCATTCAGCTTGGAATACCTTGTTAAGCAAAAATGTTTCTTCTTCCGGTAAGGTAAATTATAAAGCATTTAAAGCAAATAAATCTGAGCTAGACAAGTATTTAAATCATTTAAGCTCTAATGCACCCACTAGCTCTTGGTCTTCAAATGAAAAACTTGCTTATTGGATAAATGCGTACAATGCATTTACAGTTAAACTTATCATTGATAACTATCCTTTAAAAAGCATTACTGATTTAGACAAGCCTTGGGACAAAAAGTTTATATCTATTGGCGGAAAAGAGTATAGTTTAAATGATATTGAACACAATATTTTAAGAAAGGAGTTTAACGACCCTAGAATTCATTTTGGAATTGTTTGTGCTTCATATTCATGTCCTCAACTTTTAAATAAAGCCTACACAGCTAAAAGCGTAAACGCATTATTAGATATTCAGGCTAAACGATTTATTAACGATAAAACAAGAAATGTAATTTCACCTACCAAAGTCCAACTTTCAGAAATATTTAACTGGTTTAAAGATGATTTTACAAAAAACGGTTCTATTATCGATTATATAAACAAGTATTCTGTAATTAGCGTAAATGCTGATGCAGACATCTCTTATCTAAAATATAGCTGGGCACTCAATGAATAAATTCTTTTCAATATCATTAGTTATGAGGCTTTCTTTCTTGCTTTTTATGTTTCAGTCCTTTTTTAGTTGCGGACAAAACAAGGACTACGATAAAATGCTGAAAAAGCTTTACAAGCATTCTGTTCCAACCATTCAGCCAAAGCAACTTAATACAGAATATTCAACCAATAAAAAGATACTGGTAATTGATGCCAGAGAATATGAAGAGTATAAAGTTTCTCATATTAACAAAGCAGTATATGTCGGATATGATAACCTTAATTTAAAACCAATTGAAAAAGTTCCGAGAGATACTAAAGTAGTAGTGTATTGTTCTGTTGGTTATAGAAGTGAAAGAGTGGGAGAGAAGTTAAAGGAAATAGGTTTTACTGATGTTTACAACTTATATGGCGGAATTTTTGAATGGGTAAACCAAGGCTATAAAGTAGTAGATGCAAATGGTAATGAAGTTAAGCAAGTACATGCTTACAATAAAAGCTGGGGTAAGTGGGTAAGCAATGACAACTATGAAAAAGTCTATAAGTAAAGCGCTTATCATATTTATTAAAAATCCTGAGAAAGGAAAAGTTAAAACCCGACTTGCAAAAACTGAGGGTGAAGATTTTGCTCTGAGAACCTACTTGGCACTTCAACAAAAAACAAAAGAAGTTGCTTTAAAAACAAACACACAAGCTTTTCTTTTTTATTCCAAAGAGATTAATACAAATGATGATTGGGATAATTCCCGGTTTAAAAAGCTGGTTCAAGAAGGCGAGACGTTGGGAGACAAAATGAAAGCAGCACTTAAAGAAGTGCTAAGTGTTTCTGATAAGGCAGTAATTATAGGTAGTGACTGTTATGATATTTCTGCTGAAGTAATTGAAATTGCGTTTTCTAAATTAGACGAATATGATGTTGTTTTTGGTCCAGCCAATGATGGTGGATATTATCTTTTAGGAATGAATAAACTACATCCTGAATTATTTGAGGGTATTGAATGGAGCACGCAAACGGTTCTGAAAGATTCAATAATGCATTTGAAAGAAAAAAACTATTTTTTATTGGAAGAATTAATAGATATTGATACTATTGATGACTTAAAGCAAACCCAACTTTACGATATTTTAAAACAACAAAATGACTGAAGAACAAATTTTTAAAACAGTTGAATTTATCAAAAGCAAAGGAGTTACTTCACCGCAAGTGGGTATTATTTTAGGAACAGGGCTTGGAGGTTTAACGAAAGAAATTGTTTCCGAAATAGAAATAGAATATCATGAAATCCCCAATTTCCCTATTGCAACAGTTGAGTTTCATAAAAGTAGGTTGATTTACGGTAAGCTAAATGGCGTTCAAGTAATTGCTTTTCAAGGAAGATTTCATTTTTATGAAGGTTATGATATGCACCAAATTACTTTACCTGTGAAAGTGATGAAGTTATTGGGGGTGAAAAATCTTTTAGTCTCAAATGCTGCCGGAACAATGAATCCCGATTTTAAAAAAGGTGAGTTAATGTTACTAACGGACCACATTAATTTACTTCCCGAACATCCGTTGAGAGGAAAAAACAATGATGATTTTGGCCCTAGATTTCCTGACATGAGTGAACCTTACAGCAAAAAAATAAATGGTGAAATAGATTCAATTGCAAAGGAAAAGGGAATAACTGTTTACAAAGGTGTTTACGCAGTGGCTATGGGGCCATGTTTAGAAACCCGAGCAGAATATCGCTATTTAAGAAAAATTGGAGCAGACGCAGTCGGTATGAGTACAGTTCCGGAAGTTATTGTTGCCAACCACATGGGTTTACCTTGTTGTGCTGTTTCAGTATTGACCGATGAGTGCGACCCGGACAACCTTCAACCTGTTGATATTGCAGATATTATTGAAACAGCAGGTAAAGCTGAGGTTAAGCTAACCACTTTATTTTCTGAGTTGGTAACTAGAATTTAATTGTTTGCTTTTTTCTTCAAAAGCATTATCCCAAAAACAATCCAAGCAGTAATTAAAATAAGTCCACCTATTGGAGTTATAGGGCCAATTATGCTATTCATTTCTTGTAAGCCGTAAATTTCTGAAGTACTTAAAAAGTAAATAGAGCCACTAAAGAAAATTAGTCCTGTTACAAAAAGCCTGAATAAAATAGTAAGCTGTTTTTTAGAGAGTACTTTTCCAAAAAATGAGAGAATAAGGAAACCCAATCCATGATAAATATGGTAGTCAACTGCTGTTTCAAAACTATTTAATTGTTCTGCCGAAATTAATTTCTCTAAAGCATGTGCTGCCATTGCACCTAAAATAATACCCAGAGCTAAAATAAAACAAGCGTATGCAGCAATTTTAGTATTCAAAACTAAACGAACTTTTCGCCTTTGTCAATCTTTACATCCTGAACAAATTGTTTGATTTTTTGCTCATCCGATTTTTTGCAAATCAATAAAGTATTGTTGGCTTCAACCACTATATAGTCATCTAAACCTTGAATAACGACTAACTTATCTTTTGGAACATTTATCATGCAGTTATTGGTGTCATAAAGCATAATGTTCTTGCCCACTTTTGCGTTTTCATTTTCATCACGTTTAAGGTGGGTATAAACAGAGCCCCAGGTACCTAAATCGCTCCAGCCAATGTCAACATTCAACACAAAAACATTTTCTGCTTTCTCCATAATGCCATAATCTATTGAGATGTCTTTACATGTAGAATAGGCTCTTTCAATAAACTCAGCCTCTTTGTCAGTGTTATAAAAGGCTTCGCCCTCTGCAAATATGGCTGTGGTATTGGGTAAATGATTTTCAAAAGCTTTAGATATGCTATTAATATTCCAAATAAACATACCCGAATTCCAACTAAATTCACCGCTTTCAATAAACTGAACAGCTAACTCATGGTTTGGTTTTTCAGTAAACGTTTTTACTTTTTTTAACTCATCATCATTGTTTATGAACTGAATGTAGCCATAACCCGTATCAGGTCTTGTTGGAGTAATACCCATGGTAATTAAGGCGTCATTATTACTTGCAAAGTCAAAACATTTTTGAACTGCTTCAGCAAATACATCCTCTTTAATAATGAGGTGGTCAGCCGGTGCCACTAATATATTAGCGTTTGGATTTATCTTTTTTATTTTATGATTGGCATAAGCAATGCAAGGAGCGGTGTTTCTTCTGCTGGGCTCACAAATTACTTGCTTTTCGGTAATATCGGTCAGTTGCTCAAGCGTAAGTTCTTTATATAGCGTATTGGTAACGATGTAAACATTTTCTTTTGGAACAATGCGAGTAACCCTCTCAAATGTTTGCTGTATGAGTGTTTTGCCTGTACCTAAAAAGTCAAGAAATTGTTTGGGTTTGTCAGTACGACTCATTGGCCAAAAACGACTTCCAATGCCTCCGGCCATTATAACACAATAATTATTGCTATTCATACTGCGAATGTATGAAACAGAAGCGGGTTTTTAACCAAAATAGCTAATTAAAACGCTAAATTAATGCTATGCTAACGGTAAGATAAGATTAAGAAAGCTTTTCTAAAGCAGCTTTAATTCTGGCAAGAATGCCTTCAATATCTTCAGTTTTAAGCGTGCCTACAGAAACTCTATACCATTCACTCTTTCTGGAGTCGCCAAATGCATAGAATGGAACAATACCAACTTTCGCTTCATTGATTAAGTAAATAGCTGCTTGTTCAGCATCTTCTAGTATTTCTCCTTCTTCCGTTTTTTTGCCGTTGATTGAAATCTTAACGGTTAAGTACATGGCTGCTTGTGGCTCAATAGAATCTACCGGAAGACCTTCTTCTTTTAATGTTTGAATACCTTTATGCAAAGTATCCAGTCTTTCATAAATAGCAGATTTAAAATTGTATAAATAATCTGAAATCTCATCATCTTCATTTAGGAATTCAGCACAAGCCACTTGTTCGGCTTTAGGAGCCCAAGCACCAATGTGTCCTAAAATAGCTTTCATTTTATTCATGATTTTTTCAGGACCAAATGCCCAACCTACTCTAACACCTGTTGCTGCAAAAACTTTAGAAATTCCATCAATGTAAATGGTGTAGTTTTTCATTTCAGGGCATAAGTTTACAGGATCGAAATGCTGTGTTAAGTTATGTGTTAATCCCCAATAAATATGGTCGTACATTAAATAAACAGGCTTTCTTAAATCACCTCTTCTTTTGTTTTCTTCTAAAATTAGGTAACATATTTTTTGTAATTCATCAGAAGAAAAAACAGTGCCTGTTGGATTAAGTGGAGAACATAACGATACCAAATGAGCTTCTCCTAAATGTTTTTTAATGTCCTCAGCAGTTGGCATAAAATTGTTTTCTGCTTTGGTAGATATTTCAATTTTTTGTGCATCACTTAAATACGTGTAGTGATTATTGTTCCATGACGGAATAGGATAAATAACTTTCTCGTCTTTATTTAAAATAGTTTGATAAGTAGCATAAATTAACGGACGTGCACCACCGGCTATTAAAATTTGGTCTTCGCTATACTCTAAAGAAAGCCTGGTAATTAAATATCTTGATACGGCTTTTCTTAAATCTAAAATACCATTTGCAGTAGGGTAATTGGTTTGATTGTTTTGATAAGCCTCAATAATTTTTTCTTTCAGTAAAGTGGGTATCGGAAAAATTTCAGGATTAAAATCACCAATGGTTAGGTTGTCAATCTTTTCACCTAAGCGAATTTTTTCATTGATTTCATTTCCAAGTTTAATGATTTCCGAACCTACTAAATTCTGAGCTTTATCAGCAATTTTTTGGTTTACGTAAGGTGGAACTATGGCAACATCTATCATTTTAAATTTGGGTTTTGGTAAAAATTGAATTGCGAATTTATTAATACCAATTCCGATAGACTAATTTTTCAATTTTTACTTTTCAACATGTTTTACAATTTTTATTAGTCGAAAGAAAAAAAGTGGGACGAATAAAAAAGTAATTATGATTTTAAAGGAGCAAAATGTGCTGTGGCTAAATTTGATTTTTCGTCTTGAATAACGGAAGCAGACTTTTTTCTTTTTTTACCCCAAGTAGGACAATCACCGCATTTATTTTTTTTACGTAAAAAGCATCCGCTAAAAATTAAGCTTGTAGATAGTAGTAATATAAGGGTTCTTATTTTCATATAGGATTTAAAGTTACGCTAAATATCTTATTTTTACACGAAATTAAACCAAAAAAATTGTGTTTTACCATATAGGGAGATACTTTCTGTTAATGATTCGGGTGTTTAGCAAGCCCGATAAAATTCGTATTTTCTTCAAGCAATTGATTGATGAAATTTACGGTTTAGGTTTAGGCTCATTAGGTATTATTTCTATCATTTCAGTTTTTATGGGTGCGGTAATTGTAATACAAACTGCATCAAATATTGATAGTCCTTTATTGCCTTTATATACAGTTGGATTTACTGCAAGGCAATCTATTATTTTAGAATTTTCTCCAACCATTATTGCATTAATATTGGCCGGAAAAATTGGTTCTAACATTGCTTCGGAAATTGGAACCATGCGAGTATCAGAACAAATAGACGCACTTGAAATTATGGGAGTAAACTCTGCTAACTTTTTAGTGCTCCCAAAAGTTATTGCTTCCATGTTTATCAATCCATTTTTAGTAATTTACTCTATGTTTTTAGGATTGTTTGGAGGATGGTTGGTTGGTGTTTCTACAGGTTTATGTACTTCTTATGAATACATCTATGGTATTCGTTACGACTTTGAGATGTTTTCGGTAACCTACGCTTTAGTAAAAACAGTATTCTTTGCTTTTGTGATAACTTCTATACCGGCCTATCATGGCTATTATACCAAAGGTGGTGCGCTGGAAGTAGGACGTTCAAGTACCAAAGGAGTAGTGTATAGCAGCATTGCCGTACTACTTACCAATTATGTGTTGACTCAAATATTGTTGATTTGATAGAAGTAAAAAACATATATAAGTCTTTTGGTGAAAAAGAGGTGTTAAAAGATGTTTCCTTTGTGTTTGAAAGAGGAAAAACCAATTTAATTATTGGTGCCAGTGGTTCGGGTAAATCGGTACTTACCAAATGTATTGTGGGGCTACATGAAATTGATAGCGGAGAAGTATTGTTTGACGGACGAAACTTTTCTGATATGAATTTGAAAAGCAGAAAAGAAATCAGAAAGGAAATAGGGATGCTATTTCAGGGAAGTGCATTGTTTGATTCTTTATCGGTAGAAGAAAATGTAAAGTTTCCGTTAAAGATGTATGCTTCTATGACGGAGAAAGAAATGCAGGAGCGGGTAAACTTTTGTCTGGGGAGAGTAAATTTACCGGGAGTAAACCATTTATTTCCTGCCGAGCTAAGTGGAGGAATGAAAAAACGAGTAGGTATTGCACGTGCTATTGCCATGAACCCAAAGTATTTGTTTTGCGATGAGCCTAACTCCGGACTAGACCCTCAAACCTCTATTGTAATAGATAATTTAATTGAAGAAATTACCAAAGAGTATGACATTACTACCGTAGTGGTAACGCATGATATGAACTCTGTAATAGAAATAGGGAGTAAGATTATGTTTATTTACAAAGGCAGAAAAGCCTGGGAAGGAGACAAAGTGACCATTACCCAAAGCAACATACAAGAACTAAACGACTTTGTGTTTGCCTCTCATATTATGAAGAAGTTGAGGGGTTAACCGCTTTTACTTTTTCATAAATCTATAATTTATGTTTATTTAAAGTTGCAACAACCTGATAAAACTCTTTTTCAGTTAATAGATAGTTATTGTAAGAATTGAAGTAATAATTTGTTTCTACGAAATATTCAGTTGTAGAAATTTCCCCTGATTGAAATGCTTTTGATAAAAGCAAGTTACTATTAAAGGTGTTTAAAACACTCTCATATTTTTCTATGGTGTTTTTGAGCCCAATATATTTTTCATATAACTGTTTAATATCATAGTAGTGTTCATTTTTGTGAGCTTCTAACTCTAAGTCAGAAAAAGCTAAAGTTTCTTTTTGTTGTTTCACTTTGTTTTTATCTTCCCATAATGGAATGGTAATGCCAAAGTGTACTCCTTGAAAAGTTTGACCCAATATACCTTGATAGTGATAACCTGTTTCAAGTTTTGGAAGACTCATTGCTTTTGCCAGTTTTACTTGATTTTCAGCAATACTCACTTCTTGTTCTAGTGTTTTTCTTATAGGGTCTGTTTTTTCAATCTCATTTTCCAGCACATCAAATTCTGGAATTGATGATAAAACAGGATAAATAGTGTCGGTAAAAATAATTTCATTTCCTCCGTTTAGTTCAGTAAGTTTTTGATTTAGTTGATTTATTTTAGATAGGTTGATTTGGTAATCCTTGTTAACTTCAATTAGTTGAAGCTGTACTTTATTAAAATCTAAAATGCTTATATCGCCCGTAGTGAGTTTCTTTTGGTAATTGCTTTGTAAACTTTCTGCTTCATTTTTTCTATTCTCTAATATGGATTGATATTTATTGTGATATACTAATTCAATACAAACTAGCTTTGTTTCAAGCAATATTTCCTGGCGTTTTGAAGTAAGGTAAAACTCCAATTGGGAAACTTTTTCATTAGAAAGTTGTTTCTTTTTAATATATGCTGAAGGAAAATCAAAGGCCTGTGTAACTGTAAAATCTGTCTGGTTACCTGCACTTGAAGGATATCCTATCATATAGTCGTAATTTAAGGAAGGATTACTGGGAGTTAGTCCTGTTTTAAAACTTAGTTTTTCGGCTTCTATAAATTTATTATACGCACTAAGTGATTTGTTATTTTGCTCAACACTACTTATAATAGTATCAATAGTTGATTGCGATAACATATTCTTACTGGAGAATGCAATAAGCATAATTAATATTACCTTCTTCATGGCTTTTCATTTTTAATATTAGATAAATAATAGACTACCGGGACTATAAATATGTTTAGTAGAGTGGAAGTAAATAAGCCCCCCAATATTACTTTGGCCATAGGGCTTTGAATTTCATTTCCGGGTAGGTCGCTTGCCAGAGCTAGTGGAATTAAGGCAAGTCCTGCCGTTAAGGCCGTCATTAAAATAGGACTTAATCTGTCTTTTGAGCCTTGTATAATGGTAGAGTATAAGTCTAAACCTTCTGCTTTTAAGGTTTTATAATGGGAGACTAATAAAATACCGTTTCTGGTGGCAACTCCAAAAAGTGTGATAAAACCTATTATTGCGGGAATGCTTAAAATACCACTGGTAAAATAGATACTAAATACACCTCCTATTAGTGCAAGAGGTAAATTAATCAATATAATGGCTGCTGTTTTTACATTGTTAAATTCCTGATACAAAAGCAGAAAAATAACCAGAATAGATAATAATGAAGTAAATAATAATGTTTTGGATGCTTCTGCCTCTGCTTCAAATTGCCCCCCATATTCAATATGATAATTTTCAGGGAGTTTAATTTTATCATCAATGATTGCCTTAATTTCATCTACAGCACTTTTTTGGTCTCTACCGCTAACATTTGCCGATACAACTACTTTTCTTTTTACGTTTTCTCGGTTAATGGTGTTAGGTCCACTTGAGCTTGATATATCAGCTATGTAATGGAGAGGAATTCTTCTGTGTATAGAAGTTTGACTTGAAGAAATAACGTCATTTTCTATAACACCCACATCTATAAGTGTGTTGCTTATTTTTTCAATAGAACCTCTGTTAGCATCATTAAACTTTAAAACTAAATCAAACCTTTTATTATTCTCGTAAATTTCTGAAACCTTTTCTCCTGCAAAAGCTACATCTATAAACTCATTAAACTCTCCTATAGTAATACCATAATAATTTAATATATCTCTTTTGGCTTTTATTTGAATTTGTGGGATTTCAATTTGTTGTTCTACGTTTAAGTCAACTAGGCCACTTACATTTTGAATTTCTGATTTTACTTGATTAGATAATGAAAAAAGTTTATTTAAATCCTCACCAAATATTTTAATGGCAATATTGGCTCTTGTTCCAGATAACATGTGGTCTATTCTATGACCTATTGGTTGTCCTATAGTAATATTTGCTCCAGATACTTGTGAGAGTTTTTCACGAACTTCCTCCATAAATTCACTTCTTGTTCTTTCCTCAAGAGTAAAAGGAGCTTCAATTTCAGATGAATTAACTCCTTGTGCATGTTCGTCTAATTCTGCTCTACCTGTTCTTCTGGTTGTAACTTCTATCTCATCAATAGACAATAATGCCTTTTCAGCGGCAACACCAATTTTATTACTTTCCTCTAAAGAAATTCCTGGTAGAGAAACTACACTAATAACTAGTGAACCTTCATTAAACTCAGGAAGAAAGCTTCTTCCTAATTGACTTAAGGTAACTAATGAAAGGATAAACAAAACTATTGCAGAAGTTATAGCAGTTTTTTTCACGCGCATAACTCTTTCTAATAATTGTTTGTAAATTTTTTGAAGCTTTTTTACAAGCCAGCTTTCTTCGTTTTTTTCTTTTAGTCTTTTATCATTAGTAAGCAAATAGCTGCAAAGAACAGGGGTAAGTGTTATAGAAATAATAAGAGAAGCAAAAAGTGATACTATAAATGCAATTCCAAGAGGGCGTAATAATTTACCCTCCATTCCTGATAGAAAAAATAAAGGGATAAATGCCACAATAATGATAAATGTTGCATTAATGATTGAACTTCTGATTTCAAAGGAAGCATCAAAAATTACTTTAAGTTTATTTTTTTGTTCGTTTAAAGGCTTTCTTGCATTTTCTTTAAGTCGTTTTAATACATTTTCTACATCAATAATAGCATCATCAACTAAGTCTCCAATAGCTATAGCCATACCTCCTAAACTCATTGTGTTTATTGTATAGCCAAGCCAATTAAGTGTTAGTATAGCAACAATTAAAGAAATGGGTATTGCAAATAGAGAGATTATAGTAGCTCTCCAGTTCATTAAAAAAAGGAATAGAATTATAACTACAAAAGCACTCCCTTCAATTAATGTTTTTTGGATATTGCTAATAGAGGCATTAATAAAATCAGCTTGTCTGAAAATGTGTGAATTAAGATGTACATCTTTTGGAAATGTTTTTTGAATATCCTCTAGTACATTATCTATTTTATCGGTTAATAACAATGTATTTGTAGAGGGTTGTTTGGCTATAGATAAAACTACCGCAGGCTTAGTGTTTGATGATGCATCTCCAATTTTAGGAGCAGGGCCGATTTTAATTTCAGCCACATCTTCAATTTTTATAATTTTTCCGTTTTCTGATTTAATGACTGATTTTTCTAAAACGCCTATTTCACTTGTTCTGCCTATTCCTTTTATAATATACTCATTTCCATATTCATTTATAAACCCTCCAGAAGAGTTTCCGTTTGACTCTTTTGCTGCTTTTAGGAGTTCAGAAAGAGAAACATTATAAAACTTCATCTTTTCTGGTGAAGCTAATATTTGATACTGCTTGTATTCTCCTCCTATTACTATTACCTGAGCCACTCCTCCTGTTGCTAAAAGTCTCGGTCTTATTGTCCAATCAGCAATAACTCTTAAATCCATCATAGAAGTACTGTCAGCTGTAAGCGAAACAAACATAATCTCTCCCATAATTGATGATTGAGGAGCCATGGTGGGATTGCCAACTCCTTGAGGTAAACTTTCAGATATTACCGCTATTTTTTCATTAACAATTTGTCTAGCTCTAAATATCTCTGTGTTCCATTCAAACTCAACCCATACTATTGATATGCCTGCTGAAGAAGAGCTTCTTACCCTTCTAACATTTGTTGCTCCATTTAATGAAGTTTCTATTGGAAAAGTCACTAATTTTTCTACTTCCTCTGGTGCCATTCCATGAGCTTCAGTTAAAACTACTACAGTTGGTGCGGTTAGGTCTGGGAATACATCCACATCCATATTAGTAGTAACATATGTTCCAAAAACTATAAGCAAAATTGATGTTACTACTACAATTAGCCTACTGTTTAAAGAAAAACTTATTATCCTATTTAACATAGCTTTATTCTTTAATGTTCATGTCCATGCGCAGGCATTGTGCCTGATGCCGTTGATAGTTTTATGTTATAAGCTCCTTTTGTTACTATCCTTTCTCCTTCTTTTACACCGTTTATAACATGTGCATATTTCCCGTTACTACCTACTATTTCAACCATTCTCTTTTCAAAGCTTTCTCCAGTTATCTGAACAAAAACATATTTGTTTCCTTGTTCTTCTATAATTGCTGAAACTGGAATCAATAGGGCGTCATTTATAGCATTTGATTGTAAGTATATTTCTGCAACTGAGCCGGGAATTAAGTCTCCCACATTATCAATTTCAAAGGTTATTGGAATAAAAGGAGAGTTAACAGAAGTAGACTTCCCATAAGAAACTACCTTTCCATTTAAGGAGTCTGTATTGTAAACTGATTCATTTCCAATAATGACAAAATTAGCAGCAGAAATAGATGGGATTTTGGGAAAATACTTTTGAGATAAATCAGCCTGTAATAAAAGCTTTTTGTTTTTAGATATGGTTGCTAAAGGCATGCCTGAATTAACATATTGCCCTTCTTTTACCAATACATTTTTTACATACCCATTTATTGGAGATACAATTTTCTTTCCTTCGGTAGTATAATTTTTGGCTATGTTCTTATAGATTACTTCATTTTTTTCAAACTCAGTCTTTAACAAAAGAAACTCCTTCTCAGAAATTATTTTTTCCTGAATAAGTTCGCTTGCTCTTTTATAATCAGCTTTTGATTTTTCATAGTTTGCTTTAGCTTCTTTGAAATTGACATCTATATTGTCTCCTATATTATTATTTCCTGATATAACAAACAAACTTGTGCTTGTATTAACTTCTGAGCCAACTATGGTCTTAGTTCCCGAGAAAAAAACAACTCCCGCTGAATTAGCAGTCAATATTACTTCATCACCTGGTGCAGGTAATATTTGCCCACTTGTTTTTATAATTTCATGAAAAGTTTGCCTTTTTATTTCTTCATTCGCAAATTCAACTTTCCAGGCTTGTTCTTTTAGATAAGTTATATCGCCTTCTTTTCCTTCAATATTTAGTTGTTCTAATGCGGTTTTCTTATCAGGATATACAATAACATTATCTATGACTATTTTGTCTTTATAATTCTTAGTATTAATGTCAAAAATTAATTTTCCGGTTCCATGTTGCGTTGGATTTAATGATAATCTGAATATGCCTGGAGAACTTGCTTTTTCAGAACTATTGCGGATACCTTTATTTCCAATTACAAGACTAACAGTAACGTTTCCCTCAGTTAAAGGAGTAAATACTTCCCCTAATATCGTAAAATGAGCAGCAAATTTAGAGGTGCTTCCTACAACCAAAGGTTTAAACTCCACAAATAGTTCTGTTTTTTCAGAATAAATAGTGTATGCTAATGATTGTAGTCCATCTTCATCGTGTGTATGCCCATGATTGGTCTCACTACTATTACAAGCAATAAGAAGTAACAATAAAGGCATCAGCAATAATATCTGTTTCATGATTTTAATTATTTATTTAGTTAATGTGAATGTCCGTGTTCATCGTTATCATGATGGTGATGATGTGTGGTTGTATCTGAACTTACTTCAAATTCTTCCTGCTGATGTGGTTCATCATGGTCTTGATGAACGGAACCATCTTCATGAGTGTGAGTACCATGTTCATGAGTATCTTCTCCATGCGGGTGGTCATGTTCTTGAGAGTTATTACAAGCTGATAAGGCAATAGATATAACAATTGCAGTCATAATTGATAAATGTTTCATCTTAAAAGTTTTTAATTACAAATCAATAGCTTATTGATTTAATAGAAATTTTAAAAAAATATAAATAGATTGTAAATACTATAAACTAGTATTCAATTGAGTAAAACAAAAACTGTTTTACTTAAGAAAACAAAATAGGTGGAGCTCTTAGACCTAATGAGCCAATTTTAAGATATTCAGTAAGACAAGGAGAGTTGTTGTTTGGTAGCAGCCTAATATTAGGTAAATTATATAAGGGTATATATGGCTTAACTTCTATTGCTAAAGCAGAAAAAGAAAAATCATATTGATGAGTAAAAGAAACATTATGAGCATTTAAAAATACTATTCCACCTTCACTGTGAAACAGAAAAGAAAATAAATGAATTAGCGTATTTTCTTCACTCTCATCATCAGTTTTATTTTCATGGTGATGATGGTGGTGTTCTGTAGTATGATACTCAGAGTGAACACGAGATTCAATATGGTGAGTATGACCCCCATGCTCATCATGATGGTGAGGAATAATGTTGTGAGCAAACGTAATTAAGTAAGCTGTAAGTAGAAATATTATAGGAATATACTTTCTAAACATTAGAAGCAAATTTAATAAAGTTTTTTTATCTATTAATTAGCACATCTTTTTTAACAAAAATTTACATTTTTTATTGGCAATAATCTAGCATTCATGGGCGTTTTAAGAGTAATCGTTCTTTGAATTCAATGAAACACGCCTAAAGTTTTCGGGCGTAGTGTGGAAACAGATGTATAACTTAAAGCTAAATAGTGATGAGTTACTCTAATATCAGTGCTGTTTTGAGCCAAGCGAATAAACAGTTCATTAAAGCAAGAGTATCAGATATTCTATCTAAGCTTCCGTTTGTGGTGAACCTTACCATTGATGAAAGGCGCAGCCTTTCAAAACTGGGCACTCGCAGATTTGCTTTTGTGCAAAAGGTACTTCAGCATACGAAGGATAATCCTGCTGTATTTCCTGCCTACTTTAATGTAGCGGAATTCGAAAAGGATTTTAACCTATATGTAGATTTACTGGAAATAAGTGCTGTACTAAAGCAATTGCTTGAAAAAGTAGAGGACACCAGAATAGCGGTGGGTAGTGAGGCTTATTCTACTGCCTTGCAGTCGAAAGAGCTGTTTGAGTCTGCCAACCGTAACGAAGCAGGATTGGATGCTATTGTGGCAGAGATTGCCGATTTCTTTAGTAGAAGTACTACAGATGACGGCACGGGTGAAGAGCCTCAAACTCCCAACCCAAGCTCATGATAGCCTTAGATACTGACAACTCGACATTAGCCTCCTTGTAGTTGTTCCGAAGCAACAATATAAACAAGGGGGCTTTTTATTTTTAAACCACTTTTCATCCTTTTTCTATCAAATTTCATGTTATTTCTATCAACGTTCATGCTTTTTGTATGAAGCTTGATGCTTTTTGCACCAACGTTCATGTTT
>CALALS010000087.1 GCA_937925525.1 uncultured Flavobacteriales bacterium
TATGCTTTTCCATGCTTTGATACATGGCGTCTTTTATGGCATCCAGCAAACGTTTTTCGGTCTTTTTTTCTGAAGGAGCAACTTCTACATACTCAAAAGGCGCAAACACATCCGCCAACTCCTGATTGGTATCTGGCTTAATCGGTTCTTCTGAGTATGCCTTATCTAAATGCTCTTCTATTTCTTTTTTGATTTCGGCTCGGGCTTCATCTACAAATGCCTGGTCAATAATTTTTTCTTTTAGTAAAAACTGCTCAAAGTTTTCAATGGGGTCTTTCTTTGCCCATTCTTCCATTAACTCTTTCGGAACATACTTGGTACCCGAAGCTTCTTCGTGCCCTCTCATTCTAAAAGTCAAGCATTCCAACAAAATAGGTCTTGGGTTTTCTCTTACCGATTTAGCCAATTTCTCAACGGTAGTATGCACTTCTAAAATATTGTTACCGTCAATGGTATGCGCTTCCATACCGTAGCCAATGCCTTTGTCCTTAAACGATTCGCATCTAAACTGTTCACTGGAAGGAGTAGAAAGTCCGTAGCCATTGTTTTCTATCACAAAAATCACGGGTAAATCCCAAACGGCAGCCGTATTCAACGATTCATGAAAATCTCCTTCACTGGCACCACCGTCACCGCTAAACACTAAAGCAACTTTATCTTCTTTTTTGAGTTTATGCGCCAACGCAATGCCGTCAGCAATGCCTAATTGCGGGCCCAAATGAGAAATCATTCCCACAATTTTATACTCTTGCGTACCAAAATGAAATGAACGGTCTCTGCCTTTGGTAAAACCGCTCATCTTTCCTTGCCACTGAGCAAACAATCGGTACAAAGGAATATTCCTGGCGGTAAAAACGCCTAAATTTCGGTGCATGGGTAAGATGTATTCATCTTCTTCCATCGCCAAAGCCGTTCCTACCGAAACAGCCTCCTGCCCTATTCCGCTAAACCACTTGCTGATTTTACCCTGACGCAGTAAAACCAACATTTTTTCTTCTATCATTCTGGGCTTTATTAAAGCCTTGTAAATTTCTTTTAGTTCAGAATTAGTGTAGCGTAGGTATTTGAATTCCATGAAAAGGTTTAGCGTTAAATTAATCTATTGCTGATTTTTTGCTTCAAATTCTTTGATAATATCTTCCGGTGATTTTCCCAACATTCCAATAGAAGCTTTTGCATCTCCTACCATTTCATGATTAGGATACGTTTCAATAAACTTCTCGTAAGCAATCTTAGCATTGGCGGTATCACCTATTTGGGTATCGTAAACAAAGCCAACTAAAAACAATGCATAAGCCGATTTATCAAAAGAGCTGTACTTATCATTTAAATCAGTAAAATATTTAATAGCTTCTCCGCTTCTGTTTAAACTCATGGAAACCTCTCCGGCTTTGAACAAGAAGTTAGGCGTTTTTTCGTCTTCAGGATATTTCTCTGCAAAATTTCCATAATGCCTAACAATAGCATGAGCAGCAGTTTCATCATACTTTTCGGTATTGGCAAAAAGTCGCTCTTCTAATTCGCTAATGGTTTTTAATAGCTCCGCTTTTTCGTCTTTGCTTTCTTCCACTTTTGTTTCACCACAGGCAATTAAACTTACTACTATAACTGCCGAGAAAAAGTATTTTATTGTTTTCATATTACTTAAGTTTTGGAAACTTCATTTTATAATTAACGGAAACTTCTCCTTGAGAAATTTTGTTCAATCTATTTTTTAATAATCTTCTTCTTAATGGGTTAATTCTATCGGTAAATAAAATTCCTTCAATATGGTCATATTCATGCTGTATAATTCTTGCAGGAAGACCGGTAAATTTTTCTTCTTTTAAATTGAAATTTTCATCATAATACTCCACCACAATTTCGGGTTTTCTTGAAACATCTTCTCTAATACCGGGAATACTTAAGCAACCTTCATTAAACTTCCACTCTTTGCCCGTTTCTTCTACAATTATTGGATTGATGAATACTTTTCTAAAGTTAGCCAATTCTATTTTTTCAGCCTCTGAGTAATCATCGTCTTCTGCAAAAGGTGATGCATCTACAATAAAAACTCTTACCGAAAAGCCAATCTGAGGAGCTGCTAAACCCACTCCTTTAGCATTTTCCATGGTTTCAAACATATTGGCAATAAAATCTTTTAAATCCGGAAAGTTTTCAGGAATTTCCTCCGCCTCTCTTTTTAATACAGGGTCTCCGTATGCTACTATTGGGTAAATCATGGCACAAATTTAACTTTTTACTTTTTGATTAGTAAGCTATCGCACAGATTTATTATTATCGGTAGTAAAAAAACAATTATCGCTTTCTACTTTCCATGTATGATTGTAAGATAATAACAGCACTTATTTCATCTATAAGCGCTTTATTTCTGCGTTGCATCTTTTTTAAGCCACTGTCTATCATCGTTTGAAAAGCCATTTTGGAAGTAAAGCGTTCATCAAAACGTTCTATCTTTTTATCCTTGAATTTCTCCGAAAGCTTTTTTACAAAAGGTAAAATAATGGCTTCTGCTTGTGCGGGAGTGTTGTCTAAGTGCTTAGGTTCACCCACCACAATGGTTTCCACCTCTTCCTTTTTAAAGTATTCTTCTAAAAACTTGAAAATATCTTTGGTCTCAACCGTTTTAAGACCAGTGGATATTATTTGTAAATTATCGGTTACGGCAATCCCCACTCGTTTTGAACCATAATCTATTGCCATTATTCGCGCCATACAGCAAAGATATGGAAAAGCACATAGTAACGGACATAATCATAGAAACTACCTAACTTATTCGTAAATTTGCAGAAATATTTAACAGATGGGTAAATTAAATACCATAGAGGAAGCGATAGAAGACATCAAAAACGGTAAAGTAATTATTGTGGTTGATGATGAAGACAGAGAAAATGAAGGAGATTTTGTAGCAGCCGCCAGATGTGTAACACCGGAAATGATAAACTTTATGGCTACGCACGGAAGAGGTTTAATTTGTGCACCTCTTGTGGGTAGTAGATGTGAAGAATTAGGTTTAGAGTTAATGGTTCCAAAGAACAATTCATTACACGAAACACCTTTTACCATTTCAGTTGATTTAATTGGGCACGGCTGCACCACCGGTATTTCTGCCTCTGACAGAGCTAAAACCGTAAAAGCGTTAATTGACCCTAATACCAAACCTGAAGACTTAGGAAAACCCGGACATATTTTTCCTCTAAAAGCAAGAAAAGAAGGTGTACTAAGAAGAACAGGACATACCGAAGCAGCTATAGATTTTGCCAAACTAGCGGGCTTTGAGCCGGCAGGCGTTATTGTAGAAATAATGAATGAAGATGGTAGTATGGCACGTCTTCCACAGCTTTTTGAAATTGCAAAAAAATTTGATTTAAAAATTGTTTCTATTGAAGACCTTGTTGCTTACAGAATGCAGAAAGAATCTTTAATTGAAAGACAAATTGATGTTCAACTTCCTACTGAAAACGGTGATTTTAAATTGGTAGCCTATCAACATAAAACTACCGGTGAAGAACATTTAGCATTGGTGAAAGGTGAATGGAAAAAGGATGAACCTGTTTTAGTTAGAGTGCATTCATCATGTATTACCGGTGATATTTTTGGCTCTTGTAGATGTGATTGTGGCCCACAGTTGGAAGCAGCTATGCAAATGGTAGAAAAAGAAGGAAAGGGTGTTGTTCTTTATATGAATCAGGAAGGTAGAGGAATTGGGCTTTTAAATAAATTAAAAGCATATAAGCTTCAGGAAGAAGGTATGGATACCGTTGAAGCCAACTTGAAACTTGGCTTTAAAATGGATGAAAGAGATTATGGTATTGGCGCACAAATTTTAAATGATTTAGGAGTTACTAAAATTAAGTTATTGACCAATAATCCACAAAAGAGAGCAGGCTTAATTGGTTACGGACTGGAAATAGTAGAAAACATTCCTATCGAAATTAAATCAAATCAACATAACAAAAAGTATCTCACTACTAAAAGAGATAAGATGGGACACAGTCTCAAGATTGAATAATGGGCTTAAGAGCAAAAACTAAAACCTTTTTATTTCGGTTACTTTCCTTTAGCAACATCTTAGTGGGGATTGTTTTGTTTTTCTCATACCTGTCAAAATTTATTGCCCCTTCCCTTTTTTGGCCCGCTGCTTTTTTGGCGCTATTGTTTACTCATTTATTAATAATAACCCTCTGTTACTTTCCTGTTTGGTTTTTTATTAAAAAGAAGATGATGTATGTTTCTTTAATAAGTATTTTGCTTGTTTCACCTAATATTTTAAACATTTTTCAAATAAGCTTTCCTAGTTCGGAGAAAGAAAACAGTTTTAAACTAGTCAGCTATAACGTAAGGTTATTTGACCTTTATAACTGGACAGAAAACCATGTTACAAGAGATAAGATTTTAGACTTTTTAAAAGAGGAAAACGGTGATGTTTTATGTTTGCAAGAGTTCTATCATTCTACAAAACAGGAAACAGGATTTAATATGGAAGATAAACTTCAGGAAAAGCTTAACAAGCCATATAAACATGTAAAATTTACGACTCACTTAAGAAATGAAGATTTTTGGGGAATAGCTACGTTTAGTAATTATCCCATTGTAAACGAAGGACAAATTATTTTTGGAAAGAGATATAACAATACGTGTATTTTTTCTGACATCGTTTTTAAAGAAGATACGTTTAGAGTGTATAATGCGCATTTTGCCTCTATTCAATTTAAACCCGAAGATTATAAGCTCATTAATGAAATTAATAATGATGAAAAATCAAAGAACTTTATCAATCGCTCATTACAAATTGCCAAAAGAATGAAGAAAGCTTTTGTGGAAAGAGAACATCAAGTGAATTTAGTTTTAGAACACATTAAAACATCTCCGTATCCATCTCTTTTGTGTGGAGATTTTAACGATACACCTACTTCTTACTCTTATAATTTGGCAGAAGATTTTTTATGCGATGCTTTTAAAGAAAGCGGTAATGGTAGAGGCAAAACTTATATTGGGGATTTTCCGTCATTTAGAATAGATTATATCTGGCATACACCAAGTATAAAATCAACCGGATTTGTTACTCATCCTGAGAAACTATCTGATCATAAAGCGATAAGTTGTAAAATTGAAATTTTAGACTAGAACGTCTTTTCTTTAGTTACTTTTCCGTTAGTATAAGTCTCTTGTTTTTTTAACACCCCATTTTCATCATTATACACCCAAGTACCATATTTTTGATAATCAAAAATGGCTTTATTGTAAAGCACTTCTCCTTGTTCTTTTATTTTTCCGTCAGGGTAATATTCGGTTTTAATGAAAATCAACTTCTTTTTGTTATCTAACTCTAATGTAGATTGAGGTTGGCCATTATCATAATAAGTATTTTTCTTCAAGTAAAATTCATTTGAAGAATGATATTTTTCCTCATATTCCAAAACACCATTAGGATAATAATCTTCCCATTGTATGGCAAAGTCGCCTAAATAAGTTATTTCAGATTTCTTTGTTCCGTCAGAATAGTATAAAGTTTCTTTACTCTTATTGGCATCAATAACTCTGAAGTTTCTTTCCATGTTACCGTTTGGATACCAATTTTTGTAGCTGGTAACCTGCCCATTTAAGTAATAGCCTTTGTGAAGTAATTGTCCTGTGGTATAATAATCTTCAACAAAATCAGAACAAGCATAACCTTTACAATTTCTAACAGAATCTCCACCCAGTCGGGCGTTAAATTTATTGTACATAGTAATTCCGTAAGTTTCATCAAGCACCGCTTCAGGAGTATATACATCATGATAAATGCGTAAATCTTGCAAGTTATTTTGGGCGAATAAACCGGCTGTTAGAAATACAAAGAATATAAGAAGCGTTTTGGTCATAGATTGCAAAGATATATATTTTGAAGTTTAGCCAAGAACTCTTTCGCTCATGTTTTGGTGAATTTGTGTTAGAATGTCCTCCATACCAAACTTATACTCCCAATTTGGAAAATGGTTTTTGAATTTTGATACGTCTGAAATATACCAAATATGGTCACCAATTCTATTTGTTTCAGAATACTTGAAGTTCATCTTTTTACCTGTAATGTTTTCGCAAATATCAATTGCTTCCATCATTGAGCAATTGGAATGTCGGCTTCCTCCAGCATTATAAACTTCACCTTGTCTTGGGTTTTGATAAAAATGCCAAAACATGTTTACTAAATCCCATGAATGAATATTATCTCTCACCTGCTTTCCTTTATAACCAAATATGGTGTATTCCGTTCCGGTAATGGCGCACTTCATTAAATAGGATAAAAAACCATGCAGTTGAGCACCTGAATGTTGTGGACCGGTTAAACAACCTCCTCTAAACACACCTACTTTCATTCCAAAGTACTTTCCGTATTCTTGACAAAGCACGTCTGCCGCAACTTTTGATGCTCCAAATAAAGAATGTTTAGAATTGTCTATACTCATGGTTTCATCAATTCCTTTCTCATACCAATGATGAGATGAGTCCAATTCCCACCTCTTTTCCAATTCTACTAACGGGAGATAATTAGGCGTATCTCCATAAACTTTATTGGTTGAAGTAAATATAAAAACTGCCTCAGGGCAATTTAATCTTGTTAATTCTAATAAATTTAATGTTCCATTGGCATTAATCGTGAAATCTGTAATCGGCTCTCTTGCTGCCCAGTCATGGCTTGGTTGAGCTGCAGTATGAACAATCATTTTCACATCAGCACCATATTCTTTAAATATTTTTTCTAAATCGTTATAGTTTCGAATATCGCAATTGTATGTTTTAAAGTTTGGATATTTTTCTTTTAAGCGATTTTCATTCCATTTTGTAGAAGCTTCTTCACCAAAGAAATAAGCACGCTGGTCATTATCAATACCAACTACCAAATCCATTTTTTCAGAAAGAAAACTTACCGACTCACTACCTATTAATCCGGCCGAACCGGTTACTATTGCTACATTCATATATCTATATTATGTTACTATTACTTTTTTACCAACAAACTTAACGATTAAAAAGAGGATTAACAATGCCACAGGGAAAAGGATAAAACTAGAAATCCCGAAAGCTGCCGGTATTGTTCCCATTACTATAGCTACAATTCCAACAGTAAGCGCATAAGGCAATTGAGTGTTTACGTGCTGAATATGATCGCAAGAAGTTGCCAAAGAACTCAAAATGGTAGTATCTGAAATAGGTGAACAATGGTCGCCTAAAACTGAACCCGCCAATACACAAGAAACTACATTGTAAAAAATATTCATGGTTTCATCCATATTATAACCTGTATCCTGACTAATCTTCCATGCGGCTGGCAACATTAATGGATAAAGAATGGCCATCGTTCCCCATGAAGAACCTGTAGAAAATGCTACAATAGCCGCTAACACAAAAGTAAGTGCCGGAACTAAAATCGGAGAAATATTATCTGATAAAATTAGCGTAATAAAATCTGCCGTATGTAAATGCTCTGTGATTAAAGCTAACGACCAAGCTAAAACTAAAATAATGATAGCCGTTAGCATTGACTTAAAACCTTTAATAGACGACTCTATTGTTTTTCCTAACGACATTATTCGTTGAGAAATAGTAAGTAAAACTGCCACTGCCAAACCAGCTAAAGAAGACCAAAGTAAAGCCAAGTAAGAATCGGAGCTACCAATAATTAAAGATAGCTTACGAGCAAAACTTAATGATTCATCTATTTCTCCTGCCGCTTGTATTCCGGTATATAAAAGTCCGCAAATAGTTCCAACAATTACAACCAACACAGGTATAATGGCATTAAAAGCTTTTGGTTTAACACCTTCAATAGCTTCAAACTCTTTCATTTCATCATCGGCTAAGTGAGAAACTTCTTGACTACTATCCGAAAGTCTTGCATTGGTTTCTGCCTTGTGCATTGGACCATAGTCTTTGTTCATTAAAATTAACATGAGCATAAATGCCAATGTTAAAATTGGGTAAAACGAATATGCCAAAGAATTAATAAAAATAGAATAGCTTCCTTCGTTCAGACCATCAATACTGGCTACACCATCTCCTATATAACCTAGCTCTGCCCCAATCCAGGTGGTAACAAAAGCTATAGCTGCCACCGGAGCTGCAGTTGAATCAACCAAATAGGCCAACTTTTCTCTTGAAATTTTAAGTTTATCTGTTACAGGTCTCATGGTGTTACCAACTACCAATGTATTCGCATAATCATCAAAGAAAATTGCAACTCCCAAAAACCAAGTAGCTAATTGTCCATTTTTTGCATTAGAAGCAAATTTTGAAATACGATTTACTACTCCTTGCATTCCACCATTTTTAGAAATGACCGCTACCATCCCTCCTATTATAGTGGAAAAAAGAATTACGGATATGTGCCCGGAATCATTAACTGAATCTACAATATATTCGGAAATAACCGCTTGAAATGCGCCAACTAATCCTAACAAAAAACCTTCTTGGTGATACTGAATAATAAATGCTCCGACAAAAATTCCAAACACCAAAGAGGTAACTACTTCTTTAAATACAAGTGCTAACAATATTGCAATTAACGGAGGCATAACGGACAACCAAAGTGCAATAGGATTAATTTCTTTTTCAAAGGTTTCACCATCAACTACAATTGAAATGTTTTGCTTTTCATTTATAGTTAGTTCATAAACTGCCGAACCATTCGAAGAAATTAGCTGAACAACTTCACCGTTTATCTGAACCTGATTAGTATCATTTTGTAATCCTGAAAATTTTAGTTCGGTTTTTATGCCTTCTAAAGCATACTCCGGAAAATCAACTTCAGTAGAGAAACCAATTGCCGGAACTAAAATTAAAATAAGAATAATGAGTTTTTTAATGTTTTTCATAATCATAAATTAACCGCCTACTCGTTTAGTTTTGTATCCTTCTTTGTTTAGTAACTCCATTACCTTTTCTCTCTTTTCTCCTTGCACAATTATAATTCCATCTTTTACACTTCCGCCCACACCGCATTTAGTTTTCAGCATTTTACCCAAATCATCTAAATCAGATTTTGAACCCACAAACCCTTCCACAATAGTAGCAATTTTACCGCCCTTATGGCGTTCTAATTTTACACTTAATGTTTGTTGATTACTAGGCAATGTTTGTTCTTCCTCTTCACTCTCGTAATCATAGTTAAAATTGGGGTTAGTGCTATAAACAATATTTACTTTTTTCTTCTTTGACATTACTATTTCTTTAATACATCATTAGAAATATAAAACTCTACATTGAAATTTCTAATTTTAATTTCTTTCTTGTCTCGATTCCAAATATAAAATTTAACTTTTTCATTAGCCTTTGGATGTTGAGAATATACGGGATAAAAATATTCTTTCCATTCATTTGCCGGCTGATTAGGAATATCATTTATTTTAAAAGCATAATAATATTTAAGTCCTGTTTCATCAGAAAAATCAATTACAAAAAAGGTGTTTTCTGAATTATTAAACTCTACATCTAACCTCTCCAAATAAACTTTCCAATACATATATGTTTCTGCTTCCGGGAAAAAGCCAGCATCATATTCTTGGGTAAAAGCAAATTCATCTTTTATCAAAACCTCTTCATCAGTGAGTGATACTTTTTTAAAAAATCCTAAACCACTTTTTGAATAGGGTTTTACATCAAAATTACCACCAATAGCATCAATATATTTATCATCTGTTTTTAAAAAAATGTATGTGTACTTTTCAAAGTTCATACTGAAATGATGAAGTATATTTACTTTATACTGATAGCTCTGAACAAGATTTAGAAAAATAAAAAAGACAAGTAGTGGATAAGTAATGAATTTAATTTTCTTTTGTTCGTTCAATAAAAAAGCCAATGGTATCGCAAACACTCCATAGTAATCGATAAAAGGTCTAAGACCAAATCCGGTTGCGTAATTCCAACACCACCAAGCAGAAACAAAATAGGTCAACACAAAAAAGAAACCGATAAAATAAAGTGCACCGTTTTTGTATTTTTTATACATAAAGTATAGCCCTGCAATAGCCACTAAAAAAACGGGAGTGTAAATAAAGAGTCCTCTGTTAAAGCTAAAAAGCACCTTGAAAATTTGAGGGTTAAGAAAATAAAAACCTTCATTTGCATAAGCATATAGCATCCATTCACCTGATTGGTCGTACCAAGAAATAAGCTGAATTAATCCAAGTATAACAACTAATAAAACCCCATAAACAATGGTTTTAATCGATTTTTTTAACCGAAGTAAAGCTTGTGAAAAATCGTATAAATCAAGAAATAAGAACGGTATAAAAAGTAATGTCAACCCATTAAAAGGTCTCACCAGCATAAGAATTGCAAAGCAGAATGCCGATAAAAAAAGACTTTTCTCGGAACCATTTTTAAAATAATTTCTAAGACATAAAAGAAGTGCATTAATAATAAAGAATGAGTAAACATGAGACATTGTTGCCTCAATAAGAGTGTAGAATAAAACATTGGTACCAAAAGCTACCGCTAATGATGTAATATATGCTATCGGCTCTCTGATATTATAAGTAAGTAACAGTCTATACAAAAAGAATGAGCCTAAGACTAAATAAAAAATAGCTCCAATTCCCATAAAAAGTTGAAATGGTAAAGAGTATCCTGAAACCTCAAAATCAAATAAAGCAGCTGTAACATATCCGGCAGCAAAAAAAGGTGAAAGCAAAATAGCGGAGCCACAAGAATATTTATTGTAGTAAACGTCTTTAGGTTTGATTAAATATTGTAGGTCTGCATCAATATCTCTAGCCGATTCATCTATAAAATATTCTAAAAAATAATGATAATATCCTCTGCCGTCTGAATTAATTACATACTTCCATTGACCGTCATTAATTCTAAATTTCCAGAAAAGGAATAGTAGCACCAATAATGGTAAAAGTGTTTTGAGTAAACCTATGTAACTGATTTTAAATTTCACACTTAATTATTTACTGTACTAATTTTAACTTTATAATTCTTAATCAAAAAAGATTTTTTTTCTTTATTCCAGATATAAACTTTAATGTTTTCATCAGGTTTTGGTTCCTGAACAGTAAATGTATAATAATAACTTTTCCATTCCTCTTTTTTATTTTCGGGAATATCATTTAATAACACAGGTAAATACATCCTTAATTCATCTTCGGAAGAATAATCAATTACTAACATTGCATCTTTTGATGCATCTTGCGTTAAATCCATCCTATCGAGCCACACCTCTATAAACAACAGCTTTTTTCTATAAGGAATAGTTCCTTTTTCAACGTAAGCTGTACAATTAAATTCATTTTGAATTACACATTCTCCTTTTTCATTTTTGCCATCATTACATTCATAATGAAAAACATCACTCATTGGGTTTTTAGAGTACGGAGGTAAATCTAAACTACCGCCTAATGTGTTGACATATTTATCGGATGTTTTTAAAAAATAGAACCAATACTTTTCAAAGTTCATGCTGTATTTGTGATATATGCTTTTATGAAACTGATAATTCTGAATAACACTCAAGCATAAAAACGCAACGCAGAGAGGCATGACAATAGTTTTTTTCCATTTTTTATTTTGGTCTAAAAGAAATGCAAGGGGTAAAGAAAATATGGCGTAAAAATCAATCATTGCTCTTATTCCAAAACTTCCCACATAGTTCCAGCTCCACCAGGAAGAAATAAAATAGATAACTACAGAAAAAGAAAGCAACCAAAACAAAGCAAGTTGTTTATTCCTTTTATACATAAAAATTAATCCAAAAAGTGAAACAAAAAGTATTGGACTGTAAACAAACATCCCTGCATTGAAGCTAAACAGCACATTAAGAATTTGAGGTTTATTAAAGTAAAAACCTTCATCGGAATATGCATACAAAACAATT
>CALALS010000088.1 GCA_937925525.1 uncultured Flavobacteriales bacterium
GCACATTTTGTAATGCAGCCATTTTTCAAAGACCATACATACTATGGTGCTATTTTAGCGTTGTTATTCCCTACACTATTTTTCCTTCTCAATGTAAAAGAATATAAACTGGGGGTTAAAACCTTAATTGTTTGCTTAATCATATTTTATACCCTTGGAATTATTTTTTCTTATACCAGAGCAGCATGGGTTAGCCTAGCCGGTGCGTTTGTTTTATTTTTAATTTATAGGTTTAAAATTTCATTCAGGTTTCTTTCTTTTTTAGGAATAATAGGCGGACTGATTTTCTATTTATCATGGCCATCTTTAATGATGAAAATTGAAAAAAACAGGCAAGATTCTTCAGGTGATTTAGCTGAACATGTTCAGTCTATTTCTAATATTTCTTCAGATGCCTCAAACCTGGAAAGGATTAATAGGTGGGAATCTGCACAAAAAATGTTTAACGAAAGACCTATTTTTGGTTGGGGTCCAGGAACTTACGCCTTTTTATATGCCCCCTTTCAGCTTTCCAAAAACAAAACCATTATAAGTACCAATGCAGGTGACTTAGGTAATGCTCACAGTGAATACATTGGCCCTTTGGCTGAGTCAGGTATTTTAGGGATGCTTTCAATGTTAGCAATTGTAATCGCTATTTTTTATAAAGGATCCATGCTTTATCACAAACTTCCTAAAGGGGAAACAAAAAAGCTAGTGTTAGTAATGCTGCTTTGTTTATTCACCTATTTTACGCATGGTGTATTAAATAATTACTTAGACACTGATAAAGCTTCTGTTTTGGTGTGGGGTTTTGCCGCCATAATTGTGGCCGTTGATGTATACTTGAAAGATGATTTACTTAAAGCGGATTCCCATTAAAGTAATATCATCTGAGTAAGGTTTTTCCTTTATTTTAAAACTTTCAATATTATTCATTATTGCGTTAAGGAGGTTTTTGATTTCATCTCCTGAATGGCGTATCAAAATATTTTTAACTCTGTCTATACCGAAAGCTTCCCCAAGCTTATTTTCAGTTTCTTCCACACCATCTGTATAACACAATAAAACTGCATTTTTATTAATTGAAATATTTCCCTCCTTTACAAATGGTAATTTATCAAACATTCCTAAAATAGTTGTTCCGGAATTCAACTCTTTAACTCTTCCTTGCTCGTATAAAAGCGGTGGTATATGCCCTGCATTTATATAATTTAATCTCCTTGAAGAAAAGTTATACTTTGCCAAAAACATAGTAATGTACTTTTCCTTATTTGCACTTTCCTGTATTTTATGATTAATGATATTTACCAATTCAAATAAAGAGCTAGTGGTATGTGCTAAAACTCTTAAACTTGCTTGCAAATTAGACATTAATAAGGCAGCCGAGACACCTTTTCCGGAAACATCAGCCATACAAAAAAGGATTTCATCATTATTTAATTGAATTACATCATAATAATCTCCTCCAACTTCATGATGTGGTTGATAAAAAGCATCTATTTCAACATTTTCATTATTTGGAAAAACTGATGGAAAAAGTAAATGTTGCATTTCAGAGGCGAGTTCCAACTCCCTCTTCATTGCCGCCTTTTCAATAGCTTCTTTATAGAGTTTTTTATTCTCTATTGCCACCATTACAATGTTGGTCAATGTTTTAATAAAAGAGAGATGACGAATAATAGGGCTAACTTCTATTTTCTCGCCATCAAAATCATTTAACAATAAATATGCAAGAGGTTTTGTTTTATGGAAGATAGGAACAACAACTCCAAACTGATGTAAAACGGTGTTTTTATGATTATTCAGCACCAAAATATCTTTGATATTTTCTAAGTCTTCAGATGGGTTTATTCTAACTGAATCGTCAACTCCTTCGCTAATAATGAGTTTCCATTCATTTTCAAATGTATAAAGCTGTATTTTTCCGATTTTAAGTTGGTGAACAAGGATGTCCCGATATGTCTCAAATAACTGAACCTTAGAAAGATTGTTATTAATGGCATTTGTAACATCTAACAACAAAGTAAGCTTAAGCTTATTAATTTGGCTTCTAGACTTAATTTTGCTGCTATATGACAAATTTTCGTTTTCCAAACTATTCTAACTTTTTTATTATTTCAGGCAATTTTCTAATCATTGCCAGTTCTTTCATCTTCTTTTTTGCTTCTTCAGCCGGGCTTCCAAAATAAATCACACCTCCAGCTAAAGATTTGCTAACTCCTGACTGAGCGAACAAAACAGCTCCTTTGCCTATCGTTACATTACTTGCTATCCCAACTTGCCCCCATAAAGTAACATTATCTTCAATTGTTACACATCCTGCAATTCCAACATGTGCAGCAAATAAGCACATTTTTCCGACCAAAGTGTCATGCCCAATATGAACATGATTATCGAAAACCGTGCCTTTTCCTATTTTAGTTTCGGCTGTCACACCTTTATCAATAGTACAACAAGCTCCAAGCTCCACATTATCTTCAATTATTACTTTTCCGGCAGAAAAAAGACGCTCGTGAAAACCATCTCTTTTCTTGTAGTAAAAGCCCGAAGAGCCAACCACAGTATTAGCTTGGATAGTTACATTATTTCCAATGAACGTATTGTCATATATACAGACGTTTGGATGAATAAAACAGTTGTCTCCTATTACAACATTATTTCCAATATATGCTGATGGATGAATTTCAGTATCCGCTCCAATACTCACATTTTCACCAATATTACTCTTAGCTAATTGAAATGGATTAAAGTGTTTTAAAATTTTAACAAAATCAGAAAAAGGCTCTTTTGATATTAACAAAGTTTTTCCTTCAGGGGCTTCTACTTTTTGGTTGATAATAATTGTGGTCGCATCACAGTTTAAGGCCTTTTCATAATACTTTGGGTGATCAACAAAAACTATATCTCCTTTCTCAATTCGATGAATTTCGTTTATTCCTAAAATTTGGTGAGAAGGGTCTCCAACATATTCAACACCAATCAATTCAGCTATTGAAACGAGTGTTTGTGGTTGTTGAAATTTCATAATTATGCTTTTACTCTTTCTGAGTAATCTCCGGTTCTAGTATCAATTTTAACTTTATCACCATTATTGATAAAGAGAGGAACTCTGATTTCTGCGCCTGTTTCAACTGTAGCAGCTTTTAATGTATTAGTTGCTGTGTCACCTTTAATTCCCGGCTCTGTATAGGTTATTTCTAAAACTGTATATGGTTTTAGCTCAACGCTTAACATTTCTCCTAAATCCGCATTAAAAAGCACTTCAACAATATCTCCCTCTTTTAAAAATTGAGGTGAATTAATTAAATGCTCTTCTACAAATGTTTGTTCAAAAGTATCGGTATGCATTAAGTGATAGATAGTTCCTTCTTTATATAAAAATTGATATTCTCTATTTTCAATTCGAATAATATCGATTTTAACCCCTGAGTTAAATGTGTTTTCTAGAATTCTACCTGTTTTTAAATCCTTTAGTTTTGTTCTAACGAATGCTGCCCCTTTTCCGGGTTTAACGTGCTGAAATTCTACAATTTGAACTTGTTTGCCATTAAAATTAATACACAAACCATTTCTAATATCTGCTGTTGTTGCCATTGTTTATTTTTTATTAATACGAAAGTAATTATTTATTTGAAATCATGTATGTTTAGATTGCTTTGTACGCCTAACAATTCTTCCGGTTTATCATTGGAGCAAATAATGATTAGTCTTTTACTTTTTAAGTTATTAATTTTAGACTGGTACCACAAGATTGTTTCAGCATCTAAATTTGTACAAGGCTCGTCTAACAAAAGTATTTTAGCGTTAGAATAAAAAGCTAAAGCAAGTTTTATTTTTTGCTTCATTCCAGAGGAAAGATTCTTATAATATTTATTTGAATGTTCAGTTAATCCAATTTCATTTAAAATATCTTTTGTGCTACCAATATTTGCAATGGATTTAAATTTAAAGTGAAAATCAAAAGTTTCTTTAACGGTAAAATCTTGAATCAATTCTAAATAGGGTGCAGCAACCGAGATATGTTGACTCAAAGAGTCTATAGCCACTTCATTATAAATTATTTCGCCCTCATTTTGAAGTCCCAAGCCTGAAATAATTTTTAGAAGAGATGATTTACCGGCACCATTTTTTCCGGTAATAGCATAAACACCAGGAAAAGTGAACTCAAAATTAATTGATTTGAATATCCATTTGCCTTGGTAAGATTTACCTATGTTACTGAGCGATATCAAGTTTTTTATCAGACATTAATGGTCCTCTGATAATTCCTTTGTCGGAGGTTTTAATGAATTGTAATATGTAGTCTTTTTCTTTTGACGAAGGAGCTTCTTTTTCTATAATTTCAACGGCATTGGAAACATTGTATCCTTTCAAATAAAGTGTTCGGTAAATATCTTCAATTTGTAAAACTAAATCATGATCAAAACCTCTTCTTCTCAATCCAACCGAATTTACTCCGACATAACTAATTGGATCTCTGGCAGCTTTAACATAAGGCGGAACATTTTTTCTTACAGGAGTATAGCCTGCAACAAAAGCGTGAGCACCAATGTGAATAAATTGTTGGACTGCTGAAAGACCTTCAAGAATTGCAAAATCATCAATGGTAACATGACCTGCAATTTGAACACTATTTGCAAGAATTACGTTATCTCCTAATATACAGTCGTGAGCCACATGAACATAGGCCATTAAAAGGCAATTCTTACCGATAACAGTTTTCTTTTTATCTATAGTTCCTTTATGAATTGTGCAGAATTCTCTAATTGAAGTGTTATCGCCAACCTCAACAGTTGAATATTCTCCTTGAAATTTTAAATCTTGCGGAATGGCAGAAATAACAGCACCGGGAAATATTCTACAATTTTTTCCAATTCTGGCTCCGTCCATTACACAAGCATTTGGTCCAATCCATGTTCCTTCTCCAATTTCTACATCTTCGCCTATCGTTGCAAAAGCATCAATAGTTACACTATCAGCAATTTTTGCTTTAGGATGTATGTTCGACAACTTGTGTTGATTCATTCTTTGGTTGTTTTACAATTTGAGCCATTAATTCGCCTTCGGTAACAATTTTGTCGCCTACATACGCTGTTGCCTTCATATGACAAACTCCTCTTCTAATTGGGGTAATTAACTCCAATTTGAATACCAGCGTATCTCCGGGAACAACTTTTTGTTTAAACTTCACTTTATCTATTTTCATAAAGTAAGTCATATAGTTTTCAGGGTCCGGCACCTGACTTAGTACTAAAATACCGCCTGTTTGCGCCATAGCTTCTACTATTAAAACTCCCGGCATAACCGGTTCCGTAGGAAAATGGCCTTGGAAAAACTCTTCGTTAAACGTTACATTTTTAGCACCGACCACAAAATTTTCCTGAACATCTAAAACTTTATCAATCAATAAAAAAGGATATCTGTGAGGTAATAGCTTTTTTATCTCTTCCATTGTGTAAAGAGATGGTTTAGTAGTATCAAATGTTGGTGTTTTTGACTTTTCAGCCTTAATCACCTGTTTTATTTTTTTAGCAAATTCCACATTCCCTTTGTGCCCTGGTCTTCCGGCCAAAATATGGGCTTTTATGGGTTTACCAATTAACGCTAAATCTCCAACAATGTCAAGCAATTTATGTCGAGCAGGCTCATTTTGAAAACGAAGTTTTGTGTTATTTAATGCGCCCATTCCTTCTACTTTGTAGTGCGGTTTATTCAGTAAATCACATATTTCATTTATCTTTTCCTGACTAATTTCTTCATCTACTAACACAATTGCATTGTCAATATCTCCACCTTTTATAAGATTATTTTTTGCCAGTTCTTCAATTTCACGTAGAAAAACAAAGGTTCTACAAGATGCTATTTCATCTTTAAATTCAGCAGGTGAGTACATTGCTGCATGTTGGGTTCCTAAAACCGGAGATTCATAATCAACCATAACGGTCAATCTAAATGTTTCTTGAGGAACAGCCAGCATTTCAATTTTTCCTTCCTCACACTCGTAAGTTAAGTTTTCGGTAAGTTCAAAATAATCTCTATCAGCTTTTTGAGGTTGAAGACCAACTCTATCAATTTCTTGAACAAACGGCCAAGCGCTACCATCTAAAATGGGAACTTCTTCGCCATCAATCTCAATTAATGCATTATCAACTTCCATCCCGTATAAAGCTGCTAAAACGTGCTCTGTTGTGTGCACTCTAACCCCTTTTTCTTCAATGGTTGTCCCTCTTCTGGTATCTACCACATTATCTACATCAGCATGAATAACAGGTTGATTATCTAAGTCAACCCTTTTAAATTTATACCCATGGTTTTCAGGAGCAGGCTTAATTACTACAGAGCATTTTTTTCCGGTATGGAGCCCCACACCTTCTACTCTAATTTCCTGCTTAATGGTTTTTTGTTTCCCCATTGCTTGAAAGTTGTTTTAGTAAATGTAATTCTTTTTCTAAATTCTCAATTCTTTCCATTAGTTGAGGAAGCTTTCTAAACCCAACATATGAACGTTTATAATCTCCGATTGAAAATGCAGGAGAGCCTTGTATAATTGAATCATCTGGCACATTAGAGCCAACTCCTGATTGTGCCGCTATTTTTACCCTATCTCCTATCTTCAAATGCCCAACTATTCCAACTTGCCCACCAATCATACAGTCTTTGCCTATTTTTGTTGAACCGGCTACACCAGTTTGTGCTGCAATAACAGTGTTTTCACCAACTTCCACATTATGAGCAATTTGAATTAAGTTATCCAGCTTTAATCCTCTTCTGATAATTGTAGACCACATTGCTGCTCTATCCACAGATGTTAA
>CALALS010000089.1 GCA_937925525.1 uncultured Flavobacteriales bacterium
TATAATTCTAAGAGCTATTTCACCTCTGTTGGCAATAAGAATTTTCTTAAACATACTAAGAATTTAAAAAGTGAACTTTTTAGGTTTATGCTGCTACTAAGCAGGCTCAACTAAAAATAAAGGTTGGTCGTACTCAACAGGTTGTCCGTCCTCTGCCAATACTTTAACAACTTTACCACCTAATTCAGCTTCTATTTCATTAAACAATTTCATCGCTTCGATAACACAAATAGTGTCGCCTTTTTTAATTGAATCACCCACATTAACAAAAGCATCTTTTTCAGGAGATGGCTTTCTGTAAAAAGTACCAATCATTGGTGACTTAATTGTGATTAAATTAGAATCGGCAGCCGGAGCCGCTTCTTTAGCCTGAGGTTGTGGGGCTGTTGCCTGAACCTGTGGTTGAGGAGCCGCTTGAACCTGTTGCTGCTGAGGCATCATTTGCATTTGAGGCATAGCATAAATAGGCTGTTGCTGTTGTTCTTTTTCTTTCTTTGAATTGCAGGTTTTAATATTGATTTTAAAATCTTTAATCTCCAATTCTACTTCGCTAACACCTGACTTAGCTACAAATTTTATAAGGTCTTGAATTTCATTAAGCTTCATAAGAAAACTAATTTAATTAAGGGGTAAAAGTATAAATAATTATGAATTTGAAAATTGATTATTGGCTATTATATGCCCATTTTATATAAATAGCTCCCCAGGTAAACCCACCACCAAAAGCAGACAAAATGATATTATCGCCTTTTTTAAGTTTTTTCTCCCACTCCCATAAACAAAGAGGGATAGTTCCTGAGGTTGTGTTACCGTATTTTTCTATATTAATCATTACTTTTTCTGTTCCTAATCCCATTCTTCTGGCTGTTGCATCTATAATTCTAAGGTTTGCCTGATGAGGGACTAACCATGCTACATCATCACTACTCAAATTGTTTTTCTCCATTATTTCTGCTGAAACATCAGCCATGCTTTTTACTGCGGCTTTAAATACGGGCTGCCCGTCTTGAAAAATAAAATGCTCCTTATTTTTTACTGTTTCTAACGTTGGTGGATAAGCTGACCCTCCTGCTTTTTGGTGCAGATAAACTCTTCCTGAACCATCGCTTCTTAGAATGGAATCCATAATACCGTAGCCTTCGCTATTTGGCTCTAATAAAACTGCTCCACAGCCATCGCCAAAAATCACACAAGTTGTTCTATCTTCATAATCAACAATTGCAGACATTTTATCTACACCAACCACAACTACTTTTTTATGAGTTCCGGACTCCACAAATTTTGACCCTGTAGCAAGAGCGTATAAAAACCCTGAGCAAGCGGCATTAATATCAAATCCAAAAGCATTAGTTGCCCCTACTTTGTCGCAAATAATATTTGCGGTAGCAGGAAAAATCATATCTGCGGTAACGGTAGCGCAAATTAATAAGTCTATTTCTTCAGGAGATATTCCTCTCTTTTTACATAATTCTAACACAGCAGGTGCTCCCATGTCGGAAGCTCCTTTACCTTCGCCTTTTAAAATTCTTCTCTCTTTTATCCCTGTTCTTGAAGTAATCCACTCGTCATTGGTATCTACCATTGTTTCTAACTCTTTATTAGTTAGAACATAATCAGGTAAATATCCTCCTACGGCAGTAATTGCAGCTCTAATCATTAAATGCTTTTTTTATTTTTTCAGTTAACCGGGCTTTCACCACATCTCGGCACAATAATAACATATTTTTAATTGCTAATGAACTAGATATACCATGACCAATCAACACATTTCCGTTAACACCCAATACAGGTGTACCTCCATAGATTTCGTAATTAAATTTATCAAAGACTTCATCTGAGCGTTTTCGCTTCATAATTTGAGCATAAAATGCTTCGGTGTATTTTAACAAAACATTTCCGGTAAACCCGTCACATACTATTACGTCAACTTTCGGGTCAAACACATCTCTTCCTTCTACATTTCCAATGAAGTTAAATTCATTGGTTTCTTTCATCATTTTATGAGCAGAAAGAGTAAGCATGTTACCTTTTTCTTCTTCTTCGCCAATATTCAACAAGCCTACCTTTGGATTTTCTATACCATAGACTGATTTAGCAAAAATAGAACCTAAAATCCCGAATTGGTATAAAACATCAGGCTTACAGTCAGCATTAATTCCTACATCTAAAATAATACAAACACCTCCATCTTCTCTAGGCATGGCTGTTGTAATACATGGCCGTATAACACCGGCAACTGTTTTAACCGTGTACATACTACCCACAAGCATAGCTCCGCTGTTGCCTACACTTGCAAAGACATCAATTTCACCTTTTTTAAGCATCCCAAAACCAACTGAAATACTTGAGTTTGGTTTTTGTGTAAAAGCTTTGGTTGGATGTTCTCCCATTTCGATTACATCGGGAGCGTTAATAAATTCAAAGTCTGATAGACTTCCTTCGTTTTTTGAAAAATAATCTTCTGCTATAGGCTTTTGGCCTATCAACACTATTTTTTCATCAGAAGACAATTCGGATAAGGCTAAGTGAGCTCCGCCACAAGTTGATTGTGGAGCAAAATCTCCGCCCATAATATCGAGTCCAATTTTCATTGGCTTAGAAGAACTTTAATTAGTTCTTTTCCATTACCACTTGGCCTTTGTAGTACAATTTTCCTTCGTACCAGTAAGCTCTGTGGAATAAGTGTGGTTCGCCAGTTGTAGGACAAGTAACGATATTAGGAACACTAGCTTTGTAGGTAGTTCTTCTCTTTCTACCTCTAGACTTGGATATTTTTCGCTTAGGATGTGCCATTTTATCTAGTTTTTAAGCTTCTCCAGATCTTTCCATCTCGGATCAATCTCAGTTGCTTTGTTATTTACATTAATATATTTTTCAACTTCTTTATTACATTTTCCTTCCTCATGAGCTTTTTTATGTGGCAAGCTTATCATGATATACTCATAAAACAAATCTGCCAAAAAGAGCTGATGTTCTTGATGAGGAATAGTAAGGATTTCATCAGTAATTTCTTCTTTCTTTTCTCCAAACTTAACCACCAACATAAATTGGTTATTAACTGGAATATCAAGGTTATCTAAACATCTATCACATGGAACAGTAACTTTTCCATTAACTTTAGTGATTAACTCCATAAAGTTAGCATGCTTAGTAAAGTCAATCTCAATAGAGATTTTGCCTTCTTTTACTTCTGAATACTCAATGCAATCAAAGAACTTACTATCTACTTCAAATACAAAGTTATGATTTCCAATACTTAACCCTGAAAAAGGGATTCTAAACTCTTCTAAATATCCCAACTCAAAAATTTTGAAGTCCGCAAAGGTATTAATTTATTTATTTCTACAAAAAACTGATGTTGCAATTTAACTAATTAACTGTACCTATTTAATATTTAATACGTATTTATCGTTATGGAATAAATTTTGATGTTATCTTTAGCTGTTGATATGAGTAGATTTTTGGGAATAATATTATTTGTTTTGGTGGCTTGTGGAGCCACAAACAACAACAATTCGTCTGATAATGAGCGATTTATAAAATCAGAAAATGAGTCGTTCTATGAAATTGTGCTACAAGCAGACTCTGCTTCCCATTTTATTTTAATGGATTCTTCTATTTATAAAGAAGGGTGGCATTTGCTGGCCCAGCCACTTTTTTGGAAAAAAATCATGCAAATGGATAAAGATTCGGGTTTGTTAAATATTGCTTCCAACCGAAAAGTAATCTCTGAATATTTGATAAAAGAGTGGGATAAAAAAAGTGATGCTGAAAAAAACCT
>CALALS010000090.1 GCA_937925525.1 uncultured Flavobacteriales bacterium
GTTCTCTATTATTCTTTTTGCTAAAGACAAACCAAGCCCCCAACCTCTGTCTTTTGTGGTAAAACCCGGTTCAAAAACAGTCTTAATTTTATTTTGCGGAATACCTTTTCCGGTGTCGGTAACATCAACATAAACGTATTGTACTTGATCAACAAAGTGAATAGTAATTTTTCCTTTTCCTTCCATTGCATCAACTGCATTTTTTATTAGGTTTTCCAGCACCCAACCAAAAAGAGAGGTGTTAAGCCCCACCATCAGCTCATCTTTTGGCGGCACAACATCAAATACAACATTGTTAGAAATTCGCGACTTTAAATAATTGACCGATTCATTAACTGCAGCATAAATATCTTCGGATTTAAGGTTGGGAATTGAGCCAATTTTAGAAAAACGCTCTGTAATTGTTTCGAGCCTGTTCAAGTCCTTTCCTATTTCAACAATAATTTTTTTATCAAGGTTAATGTCTTTTGTTGCTAAGTATTCTTTCCATGCGATTAAAGAAGAAAGAGGCGTTCCTAATTGGTGTGCTGTTTCCTTTGCCATACCAACCCAAACCTGATTTTGTTCTGCGTTACGAGAGGTGCTAAATAAGTAGTAAGAAATTAATAAAAACAGAGCAATTACGGCAAACTGAATGTAAGGAAAGTATTTCAGCCTTGTTAAAATAACAGAGTTTTTGTAAAAAATCTGATGTTGATGTTCATTATTTAAGTCAACTAAGATTGGCTCGTTCTCTAGTTTCATTTCTTCCAGAATAATGGACAGCTTAGAGGTGTCTTTCGGCTCAATATTTCCATGTTCTAAGATGTTTGTACCGCTACTGTCAGTGAAAATTACCGGAACCGAAGCAGAGTTAATAACCACTTCTGAAATAAAAGAGGAAATCAGGTTTTCAATTACATTTTTCAGGTCAGAAAATATTTTGGAATCATTGTAATAAAGGCGTTGTTTTTTCCCTCCAAACGTTTCAATTTCAATGGGCGGGTACTTTTCTTTCATTTGATTTAACAAGGAGCGAAGCAAAAGCGTGTCTTTTTCTTTTTCAGGAGTCAGACCTAAGTTTCTATGGGTAAATATTTTTTCTCCTTCGCCAACAGCGATTACAGGAATGGTGGTGTTACTTGAAATTAATTCAATGTAAAAGTTTCTGTCCTCATCATCATTTGTATAAGCAATTCTACGAGTAGCCTTTGCCCAAATTTCAATTCGTTTTCTTTCTTCTACGGTAATATCTCCAAATAAGCTGTTTGTATAGTTCACCAGCTCGGCTTTGCTTTTAATAGCCTCAGCCCAAAGCTTTACCTTTTGCTTTTCTTCTTGAGATATTTGGTCAACAATATAGTTAGAATACCATATTGATAAAGACACAATAACTAGCGCTATTAAAGAAAGAATAAGCTTCCACCGCTGCTTTCGCGAATAAATATTCAACTAACTTAAGTTTAAGAAAAATGTTAAAAAAGTAGAAATAAAGCTATAGGCGGATTTTTTGGAATCCCAAAGGTAAACAATTTTCAAGAAAACAAAAGACAAAGCTTTGGGATGAAAATAATTAGACCAATTAAAAATGAAAAGAAGGAAAAAACTAGCGTTGCAGCAGCAGCCATGTCTTTTGTTTTTTTTATTCCCGGAGAGAAGTTAGGGTGAAGCGCATCAGCTAACTCTTCAATAGAGGAGTTAAATAATTCGGAGGTTAGCACGCCTGCCATGCAAATTAAAACAGCAAACCACTCAAATGGGGATATTTTGAAGAAAAAGCCAAGAAACACCGAGAACCCTCCAAGTAAAAATTGAATTTTAAAGTTGGGCTGTAGATAAGCATACTTTATACCGTTAAAAGCAAATGAAAAGCTTCTAATCCTTTTTAAAACAAAATCCTTCATTTTCAGATAACGAAACGAAATAGAAATATTATTTGAAAACTCCTAAATGTTGTTAAAAATCGTAAGCCTTTAAAAAACGAATTACAACTCAAAAGCTTGATTTATTCTTGCGACATGAAACCCATTTTCATGAATAGTTTTATAGGCGTTACTTTCTTCTATTAAAGCAGGGTTTGTGTGATTTAAGTGAATAAAATAAATCTTATTTTTTTCAGAATCGGTTAAGTCTTTGAAAAGCGACATACTTTCAATAATAAAGGGGTGGGGAATCTCAGAAATATTTCGATTATTTATTTCTTCAGCATCATAAAAGGTGGCGTCAAGAAAAGCGAAATCAACACTTGAAATTTCTTCTATAATACTTTTATCCCACTTTCCCCATTTGTCTATATCAGGAATAAACAGTGCAGACTTATTTGGCCCAATAACTTTATAACCAACGGTTTCAGAAAACTCATCACGGTGGGGAACTAAAAAAGGAACAACTTTAATCCTTTGGTTTAAAAATAAAGAGGACTCGTTTTTTAATTCTTCAATTCGAATGTTTTTTAGCGTAATCAACTGACTCCAAGGACCGTTTTGCTCTAAAAACGATTTCATTTTTGGCATGGCATATACAGGAACATCTTTAGCGTTCATAGCTTCTCTGCCTAAATACATTAATCCGGCATAGTGGCCAATGTGTGCGTGCGTCAAAAACAAACCATCCGGTGTTTCTTTTTCCTGAAAAGAGCAATAGGACTTTAGTAGTTTCATTTGAGTGCTGAGGTCTGGAGTAGCTTCAAACATCCAGTTTTGTTGCGACTCATAATCTATTAAACCAAGAGCAACGACTTTTCTATTTGGATTAGGTTGAGAAAAAAGGCCTTTACAACAATCTTTTTTACAGCCTGCATGTGGTGAGCCTGCATCTTGCACCGTTCCTAAAACAACTATTTGTACGCCTTCTTTTTCATTAGTTTTTTGTGTTTCAGGATTGGCTTTATTGACAAAAGCATCTTGTTCGCTTGTATCAGAGCATGAAAAAAACAGAAAGATTAGTGAAAAGAAAATCAGCCGAATAATCATTAGGCTAAGTTAGAAAATTACCTTGAACAACCCCTAAGGACGTCTAGTCCATTTGCGTAAAGCATAAAGGCTAAAAGGAAAATCATACCTGCCATTTGAGCATACTCTAAAATCTTTTGATTGGGCTTTCTTCCGGTAATAATTTCGTATAACAAGAACATTACATGGCCACCATCAAGCGCAGGAATAGGCAAAATATTCATGAAGGCTAAGATGATAGAAATAAACCCTGTTGTTGCCCAAAAAGATTGCCAATTCCATTTTTTCTCGTAAAGCCCACCTATGGTTCCAAACCCGCCAATTTGCTGAATGCCCTCTTTGGTAAAGACTAATTTAAATTGCTGAACATAACTATCTAATGTGCTAATTGCTTCACCAATACCGGCAGGAATAGCCTCTACAAAACCATAAGTTTTCTTTTCTATTTCAAAGAATGTTTCGGGATGAACGTTTCCTACACCAATAGTTCCTTTTTCTGAAACTTTAACGGGAAAAGAAACAGTATCGCCACTTCTTAAAACAGAAAGAGAAACTTCCTTTTCTTTGTATGCACCAATTTCTCTGGCAAAATCTTGAAAGAATGGAGTTGAAACATTATTAATAGCAATTATTTGGTCGCCTTTTTGTATTTCAGATTCTGCAGCGGGCATACCAGCAACAATGGTGTCAGCAACAAAAGGCACTTGTTCTTGAAACAACCCCCTTACTCTTGCAGCAACAACTTTATTTTCAAAGCCTTCAGGTATGTCAATGGTTACTTTTTCACCGTTTCTATCAACTACTACAGAGCTAATCTCATCATTTAGAAGAATTTCTTTCGTAATGGTTCCGTAAGTATAATCATCAGGAACTGGCTTTCCTCCTAACTCAACTACTTTATCTCCATTTTGAAAACCAATGTCCAGCGCTAACGAATCGCAATAAACACCGTAAGTTGCATTATTGGCAGGCAAATATTCTTTTCCCCAAACAAACAAAACCATAGCGTAAATAAGCATTGCCAAAAGAACATTTACGATTACTCCGCCACACATAATGATTAATCTTTGCCATGCAGGTTTAGAACGAAACTCCCAAGGCTCAGGGTCTTTTGCCATTTGTTCTTTGTCCATGCTTTCGTCCACCATACCGGAAATTTTTACATATCCACCAAGTGGCAACCAACCAATTCCGTATTCGGTTTCACCTTTTTTGTATTTGAATAAAGAAAACCAAGGATCAAAAAACAGGTAAAACTTCTCTACTCTTGTTTTAAAAAGTTTGGCGGGAATAAAGTGCCCAAGCTCATGTAAAATAATAAGAATAGAAAGACTCAGTAAAAACTGAGATATTTGAATTATAATATCCATTAGATGATTAACATGGCATCGCCATAACTGTAAAACCTATATTTTTCTTTTATAGCTTGCTTGTAGGCCTCCATCACTAAATCGTAACCACCAAAAGCACAAACCATCATCAAAAGAGTAGATTCCGGTAAGTGGAAGTTGGTAATCATGCTATTAGCAACGGTGAAGTCGTAAGGAGGGAAAATAAATTTATTTGTCCATCCTTTATATGGTTGAAGCTTTCCTTCCGTTGAAAAAGAAGACTCAACGGCACGCATAGTGGTTGTTCCTACAGCACAAATTTTTGATTTTTTTGCTTTTGCGGCATTCACAATATCGCAACATTCTTGAGTGATTTCAATTTCTTCAGAATCCATTTTGTGTTTGGTAAGATCTTCTACCTCAACAGAACGGAATGTCCCTAAACCAACATGAAGTGTAGTAAAAGCAAAGTTAATTCCTTTGATTTCCATTCTCTTCATTAAGTTTTTACTAAAGTGTAGTCCGGCAGTAGGAGCAGCAACAGCACCTTCTTTTGATGCGTAAACCGTTTGATATCTTTCTTCATCGGTTTCGTCAGCAGGACGCTTTATATATTTTGGAAGCGGAGTACTTCCTAAACCCAACAAAGTAGCTTTAAATTCTTCGTAAGGCCCGTCATAAAGGAAGCGCAAGGTTCTTCCTCTGGATGTTGTGTTGTCAATCACTTCAGCAACCAAGTCGTCTTCACCGAAATACAATTTATTTCCAATTCTAATTTTTCTAGCTGGGTCAACCAACACATCCCACAAAAGACTTTCTCTGCTTAGCTCTCTTAAAAGAAAAACTTCAATTTTTGCTCCGGTTTTTTCTTTATTTCCATAAAGCCTTGCAGGAAATACTTTAGTATTATTCATGATAAAGGTATCTCCGTCACCAAAGTACTTTAACACATCTTTAAAAACCTTATGCTCAATTTTACCTTTTTCTCTATTAATCACCATTAATCTTGATTCATCTCTTTCTTTAGCTGGTCTTTCTGCTAGTAGATTTTTGGGAAGGTCAAACTTAAATTTTGATAATTTCATGTTTATCTATTTGTTAATTTAATTGAAAATGAACTCTTTAGCGAATTGCTTGTAAGCCTATTTTCTCAATAATAAATCACACCAGGTGTGAAAGGGCTGCAAATTTATAAAAACTAACTGATTAAGAGAATAGTTATTTGATAATCACAGTATTTTTGGTGATAGACGGCTTTATTGTAATATCCTTTTCGGTTGTTTCTATGGTTATTTCAGGAAAATAGTGGCCAATACGCTCTCTTTTTAAATCATAAAGAAAAGCACCTGAATGGAGTTTTTCACCAAAATCTCTGGCCACAGAACGAATATACGTTCCTTTGCTGCATACTATTTTAAAATAAACCAGCGGAAGTTTAATTTGAGTTATCTCAAAAGACATGATTTCAATTTCATTTGCTTTAATTTCTTTTTCATTACCTGCACGAGCTATTTCATAAGCTTTTTTACCGTCAATTTTTTTTGCTGAAAACAATGGGGCAACTTGCATTTGCTTCCCCAAAAAAGTTTGAGCGACTGCTAGAATTTGTTTTTCTGTGATGTGGGAAATATCAAAAGTGTTATCAACTTCTTTTTCCCTATCGAAACAAGGTGTTGTTGCCCCTAAGTAAAAGCAACCAGAGTATTCTTTTTCTAATAGCTGATATTGTTGAATGTTTTTGGTTTCTTTTCCGTAACAAACAATTAAAAGACCTGTAGCCAAAGGGTCTAACGTGCCGGCATGACCAACCTTTAGTTTTTTTACATCAAATTTTTTTTGAAGGAGATAACGAACTTTTTTTACCACCTGAAAAGATGTCCAGCCATAAGGCTTGTCAATTAAAAGAATTCCATGTTCGGGCGAGCTGACTTTTTCTAAAAGCTCTGCCATTAGGAGAAAATAATGGTTAAGACACCAACTAAAAGGCAGTAAATGGCAAAGTAGGTAAGTTTACTTTTTTTAACCAGAGCAATCATCCAATTACAGGCAAATATTCCACTAACAAAAGCCGCTATAAAGCCGGCTGTTATTACTCCTATATTGGTAGTTTCGGTAACTATGGTTTCAGCATCCATGAACTCTTTGGCCATAGCCCCAAAAATTAAAGGCAAGACCATTAAAAAAGAAAAACTGGCTGCTTTTTCTCTGCTAACCCCCAAAAGCAAAGCGGTTGCAATGGTAGCTCCTGAACGAGAAATTCCTGGCAATATAGCAATGGCTTGAGCAACACCTATTACAAAGCTGTTGCCGGCACCTAAATCTTTGGATTTTGGTTTGTAAACATCAGTAAAATAAAGTAAAATAGCAGTAATTATTAGAAATACACCAACCCATAAAACTCTGCCACTCATTAATGCTTCAAGCTCATCTTTAAACAAAACACCCACAATGGCTGCCGGTATCATAGAAATAGCAATAAAAAGAGAGAATTTGGTGGAATCATTCCATTGAAAAGAAAAAAGGTCTTTTATTAGTTGAAAGATATACTTTCTGAAAACAACAATTGTAGATAAAGCCGTTGCTCCATGAAGAAGTATAGTAAAAAGTAATTCTTCTTCACCGCTTCCTAACTGAACACCTAAAAGAGATTTAGCTATTTCAATATGTCCGCTGCTACTCACGGGCAAAAACTCAGTTAAACCTTGTACAATGCCAAGAATAATAGCTTCTAATAAAGACATTAATTTATTCTTCTACTGAATTATTTTTTTGACGAGACCCCTTAAGAATAGCGTAAACTACTAAAGCAAAACCAATCATTACAACAATAGGAGCAAGGGTAATTCTTCTTGGGCTTAGGACTTCTTCATTGAAAACATTCGGGTCATCAGAACCGCCTCCGGCCATTAAGCAAAAACCTAAAACAATTACTCCAACAGCAATTAAAAGCCATTTATAGTTTTCTTTATTGAAAATAAACTCTTGTTGTGTATTAGACATA
>CALALS010000091.1 GCA_937925525.1 uncultured Flavobacteriales bacterium
CCATCAAGGGTAAGATGAAACTCTTCATCATCACAAATCAATGTTAAGTGTGGCGGAATGTTTTCGATTTTTATAATAGAAAGCGCCAAGCTTCCAGAGAAAGAAATGCCATCAATATCTTGTATGTTCTTAATTTCTAAAAAACTCATAATGCTATACTTCCTTCAAATACACATTCAGTAGGTCCGGTCAACCAAATATTTTCATATCCGCTATCAGACAGAGTAAAACTCACTTCCTGCCAACCACCTTTAGTTAGCACCTTTATTGGAGATTTGGTTTGTTGCAAATGATTCATGGCTAATGCGCAAGCTGTTACTCCTGTTCCACAAGAAAGTGTTTCATCTTCCACACCTCTTTCGTATGTTCTTATTTTAATTCCATCAGGAATAATCTCTACAAAGTTTACGTTCGTTCCTTTTTCCTTAAAGCGTTCATTATATCTTATCTTATGAGCTTCTTTCACAATATCAATAGCATCAATACCAGTAGTGAAGATAATATAGTGTGGAGAGCCGGTATTTATAAAATAATAGTCCTCCCCTTTTTCAACTTCATTCACATTGTGCATTAAAAGACTAACCCCATCCCCTTTAATTTTGGCGGTATGAATTCCGTCCGTAGATAAAAAGTCTGCTTGATTATTTTCAACCACTCCAATCTGTTTAGCAAAACTCAACGCACACTTGCTACCGTTACCGCAAAAGCTTTTAGTACCGTCCGCATTAAAGTAAATCATATTAAAATCCAGCTTGTCATGGTTTTCAATTAATATTAAACCATCCGCTCCAACGCCAAATTTTCTGTCACACAATTTCCTGACAATTTGTAAGTTTTCTTTGTCAAAATTTCCGTTACGATTATCAATCATAACGAAGTCATTTCCCGTAGCTTGATATTTATAGAAGTTTAACATTTCTTAACACTGACATTTATAACATTCGTATGAACTTTGCGTTGTGAAACAGCAAACAAAGTTAAATTTTAAAAACAACAAAATATGAAAAAAGTAGCAAGTTATTTCTTAATTGCACTTTTAGGTGGTGGAAGTGCATTAACCTTTAATCACTTTTTTAGTCAACCGGAAAAAGTAATCATCACAGAAAAAAATGATGAATCAAATCCAAATGCACATTTTGTAAATTATACCCCTGAAGGTAGCGTAGATTTTACCAAAGCAGCAGAACTGAGCCTAAATGCGGTAGTTCACATCAAAACAAACACAACCGTAAGTTACTACGACCCGTTCAGAGAAATGCTTTACGGAAACGGAAAGTTTGACCAAAAGATGCAATCATCAGGTTCAGGAGTAATCATTTCAGAAGATGGCTACATCGTTACCAATAATCATGTCATCAAAAATGCCGATGAAATTGAAATCTCTTTAAACGACAAAAAATCATACAAAGCAGAAGTTATCGGAACAGACCCTTCAACAGATATTGCATTATTAAAAGTTAAAGACAAAGGCTTATCGCATATCAGTTACGGAAACTCTGATGTGGTAAAAGTAGGAGAATGGGTATTGGCCGTTGGCAATCCTTACAATCTAACATCAACGGTAACAGCAGGTATTGTTAGCGCAAAAGGAAGAGACATAAATATTTTACGTAACGACCCGTTAAGTGGTAAAACCGCTTTAGAATCTTTTATACAAACAGATGCTGCCGTAAACCCGGGTAATAGCGGTGGCGCATTGGTAAACGCAAACGGACAATTAATAGGTATTAACACTGCCATTCAATCACAAACAGGAGCATATTCAGGATATTCATTTGCAGTGCCCGTTAACATTGTAAAAAAGGTGGTAAATGATTTAGTAGAATTCGGAACCGTGCAAAGAGCTTACATTGGCGTTAGCATTAGAAACATTGATAAAAAACTGGCTGACGAAGAAAGCATCAGCACACTTAACGGTGCCTACGTTAGCGAAACCATGCCAAACGGAGCCGCAGACGAAGCAGGAATTAAGAAGGGAGATGTAATCACCAAAATAGGTAGCGTAAAAATTTCAAACGTAACAGAGCTTCAAGAACAAGTGGGACAATTCCGTCCGGGAGACGACCTCATGGTAACTGTATTAAGAGACGGAAAAGAAGTGGAGATTCCGGTCAACCTTAAAAATTTAGAAGGCACAACTAAGATTGTAAAAGCCGAAGATTTAAAAGTTGCCAAATCATTAGGCGCACAATTGGCAGATGTTTCTGATGAAGAAAAAGAAAAGCTGAACATTGACGGAGGTGTGAAAATCGTTCAGCTAAATGGTGGTAAATTAAGAAGCGTAGGAATTACAGAAGGTTTCATCATTAATAAAATAGATAAAAAACCCGTTGCCAATACGGAGGAGTTTTTAGAGATTATGAAAAACAAATCAGGCGGTATATTACTAGAAGGAATTTACCCGAATGG
>CALALS010000092.1 GCA_937925525.1 uncultured Flavobacteriales bacterium
TGACAATGCTCAGGGTGACAATGCTCAGGGTGACAATGCTCAGGGTGACAATGCTTTTGGTGACGCTACTTAGGGTGAAAATGCTAATCATTCTTAATTCTTCATTCTGAACTCCGAATTAGCATTCCTATATACTCAATAATTGAACTATCAACTAATTAATTTGTTTCGCTAGAAATGAATAGCTTTATAAAATTATTATAAACAGACAGTTAACTTATGAAAACAAGATTAGTACTATTGTTTTGCCTTGCTCTTATGCAGTTGCATGGTCAAACCTGGACTCAAGTAGCTAGTTTACCTAGTGGGTATATGGTGCATCATGGCTTTGGCTTTGAAGCCGGTGGTGAAGGTTATTTAGTAGGAGGAATGAGGTCAACTTCCTATTCTAGAAATGTGTTTAAATACAATCCTACTAGCAACACCTGGACGCAAATTGCTAATTTCCCTGGACCTGCCAGAGGCTATGCCATAGGCGATTTTCATAACGGCAAAGCGTATTATGGTTTTGGTAGAGATTCTTCTGGCGGCTATATGTCTGACTTATGGGAATATAATCCTGCTACTTCTACTTGGACACAGTTGGCAAGCTGCCCATGTCAAGCACGAACACATCCTGCTATGGTAGCGTTAAACGGAGAAATACATGTAGGTCTTGGAGGAAGTCAATCGGGTAACCGTAAAGACTGGTGGGTGTATAACATTACTTCAAATACCTGGCAACAAAAAACCGATTTACCTTCTTTTACCCGCCATCATCCTTATCAATTTGCAATAGGCAACTATGTATATACGGGCTTGGGGCATGGAACCAGTTTAGATGTTTATGGAAAATCGATTTACCGTAGCTGGTTTCGTTACCATCCTCCTACCGATACCTGGACACCAATGGCTGATTTGCCTGCTCAGGGAAGGGTAGCAGGAACACAATTTACTTATAACAACAAGGGCTATGTGTTAAGTGGAGATGGAGATAATCATGCTTCTATGTCGGCAGGGGAGTTTTGGTCTTATGACCCGGCTACGAATAGCTGGACTCAAATGCCTTCTCATCCAGGAGGTTCAAGATGGGCGCCTGCGTCTTTTATTATTAACGGAGAAGTGTATTTAATTAATGGGCAGTCTTTTGGGCAATATGTTTCACAAAACTATAAATTCAATTTAGGTGTTTTTGTAGGGGAAAATGGAGTTAACTCTCAACAAAAGCCATTGGTTTATCCTACAGTATTTAATAGCTTAATTAATGTTCAGCTTCCGGCAGAAGAAATGGCTTCGGAAAGTACTATTGCTGTTTATAATATGAACAGCCAAAAGGTACACTCACAGGCTTATTCTCCGCAATTAGATTTATCTCAGTTAGCTTCGGGAATGTATTTTATGGAGATTACTACAGGAACTCAAAAGGAAGTAGTGAAGATTATTAAAGAGTAAAAAAGAGTGTACAGATTTGAGAATTCAGATTTCAGAATTGTGGTGTGGGAGGTGTGATGTATGATGTATGATGGCTGGATTAGCTACGCTGAACTTCGTTTCCTGCCTTCGCAGGAATGATAAAATGTTTTCACGGGAATGAAAGAGTCACCTCCCTAACCTTCCCGATAAATCGGGACAAGCTCTCAAGGAGGGATATATTGAATAATAAATGAAACTTTGATGCGTTATATAATTGGTTAATGACTTTTCTTTTAATCGGCCCATGATTAAATATAAACTCTCGCCTAGCTTTTCAGGGCGGGAGTTTTTTGTTTCCTTATCCGTCATTCTGAATTCTGAACTCTACATTCTCAATTCTGAATTGCTAACTTGCCTTACCGAAAGTAACTTTATAATCGTCAGGCGTACCAATGATTTTCACGTTAATGTAGCTAACTTTTTTGTTAGGGTCTTTGCGTATGATTTCATCTTCTTTTTCCGGGTCAACGTTTTCTGTTTTGCCAAAAAGCTTGGTAAGTGTGGCTTGCTTAATCATACTTACGGGTATTTTTAAATAATATTCAAAGTTAAAGTTCATGTCTTGCTTACCCGAAATTTCCATAAAGCCCAAAGATGAATTAATAAGCATATTAGGGATGTTGGTAATGCCTTTGGTAACGTCTATATGATTTCGTAACGTATCAAAAATAACTTTAGAAAGGTTTTTGTCTTTAAAATAATCGGCCATGTATTCCATAGGTCCGTAGTTTTCTAACTTACCGTTTACTACTTCTACATCTACATGCACTTCAGAGTCGTCAATGATGGGAACCATATCGGTGTGCATGTGTAGCTTGCCGTAAAGTTTACCGGAAATTTTTCCGTGCAGTTGTTCGCTTACTACATGGTCTTGCCCAAAGTTTTCGAACTTAAACAGGAGTTTGTCCAGGTCAATATTTTTAAACTTTAAATTAGGGCTAAAGTAAATGAGGTTTGGATTAGAGCCGTTAAAGTAACCATTCATGTGCATAGTTCCTCCTGCAGCAGCCAGGCTCAAGGTATCTACATATATGTAATGATTTTTTTGGGTTCGAAATTCTGTGTAGAAGTTATCGAGCATGTAACGGTGATAGTTTAAATGCTTAATGTCGAAATGGAATGTCATATCGGTAAATGGCAATTCGTAAATGTTAAACACCGAATCGTGCTGTTGAGGCGTAGTGTTTGCATTGGCAGGTGGCGGATTGTAATTAAACAATTGGTCCATGTCCAGGTGAGTAGAAGAGAGGTACATGTGGTTGTCGCGCTTTTTTATCTTTTCATCTTTACCGTAATAGTAAGTCATGTTAGTAGTAAAGTTTGATTTACCTACTTTACCTTTTACTTTTTCTAGGGTAAGGTGTTGGTCTTCTATGTGCACGCGACCCGAAAACTTTTCAAAGCGCATGGGGTGAATTTTCATTTTGGCTTCTATCTTGTCAAAATAAATATCGGCAGAGTGTAGGGAGTCTTTAAAATGTAAATCGGCATAGCCATGAATTTTAAGGTCGTCAAATTCTTCATGGCGGTAATCTTCAGGCACGTAATTTTCTCCTTTGTAAGAGAAAATGTCTTCTAGCTGCAACATATCAGCGTTTAAGGCAAACTCCATTTTGGTATCGCCATGCGGAACGTCTTTAAACCAAAGGTCGTAGTGGGTTAATTTTCCTGAGAAATGAAAATCGCTTTTGTCAATCATGCCCGTAAAGTCAATTACCCTGAAGTCTTCATTGTCAATAAATACATCGGCATGAAAATCGTGCAGTGTGTGTGGGTAATGTGTCATTTTAGCATAGAGGTTGTCAATAAAAAATTCTCCTACCGGCAGATTAGGTGATTCGGTAAATGCTTTGGCAGAGCTTTTAAATGAAAGCTCCATGCTCATGTTTTTAATTTGCTCGTCAACTGGCTTGGCAGCGGTATCTCCTGTATTGGTAATTTCGTAAAGGTCGATATACTTAGAAGAGATGGCAAGCTTGGTAAATACTTCGTTGGAAGTATGGTGTAAAATAGCGGGAAGGTCGCTTACGGTACCTTTTATGCTAATGTCTGATTTGCCTGCTTTAACATTTAAGTGCTTAATGGTGGCTTGGTGTCCGTCCATTACGGCAGAAACATCTATGTCGTCAATGGGTAAATGATAGTGAGGCGAACGAAAGCTGAGGTTCTCTACCTCCAGCTCGGTGTAGTAAGATTCGTTTAGCTTTTCAATGCTACGCTCCGGGTGTTCCAGGTCGATAATGTCTTTAAAGTTCATGGTAAGTTTTACCTTTCCTTTAAGGTCTTCTAAATCTTGCACGTTTAGAAACTTTGCTAAAAAGTCTAACTCAAATTGTGAAATAAGTTTTAAGTCGATTTCAGGCGAAGCAAAGTTTTTTACTATTAGGTCACCGCTAAATATTCCTGCTTCGGGCTTTGCGGAAAAGTTTTGAAGTGAAAACTCCATGGTGGAAATATCTTGTTTTTCTCCGTTGGTAAAATGCCCTTTAAACTGTAGTTCGTCTAGTTTCTTTTTGTTAATAGAGTTAGTAAAATAGGCTTCGGAGCAACCAAAGTTGGCATCTACTTTAGGATTGTGCCCGTTAATAGACTTTCCCTGAACCTTGGCATCAAAATAAACCTTTCCTTTGTTGTCGTATTTTTTAAGTGTGGGGATTAGCTCGTTAGGAGCAAAGGCAATAAATAAATCAAAGTTGGGTTTTTCTCCGCTAAAGTTAAGGTCAAGGTAAACATCGTCATCAAAATCTACGCTTCCATCCATTTTAAAGAGAGCACCTTCTAGATAAACTTCCGAAGGCTTAATTTCCAGTGCATTGGTTTCGGTAATAAAGGCAAGTTCGGTATCTAAATCAAAGTGTTTGTGTTTGATGAATGTAGTATCTCCTTCTTGAATCATGCTCAATTCAAACTTGGCATCTAAATGAATAAAAGTTCCTTTGTCATCAGATTTAAATGAAGATTTTGCCCCTACGATATAGGTATCAAACAAGATGTTGTTTTCTTCGTTGAGTTTATTAATGTCAACATGGTCAATTTCAATTTTTTTCAGGTGCATGTGAAACTCTTCTTCAATATCTTCTATTTCATGAGTAGTTTCAAATGCTTTGGTAATGTTAAAGGTGCCATCGGTATGTTGCACCAAATGAATAAATCCTCCCTTTAGTTTTATTGATTTGATGTCGTACTTTCCGCTAATGATATCCCCAAGGCTGAACCCCAAATACACATCTTCTAAGTGCAAAATGGCTTCGGTGTGATCTTGTTTGTCAGGGTAAATTTTTAAATGTTCTAAGTCAATAGATATGTATGGGAAATTGGCAAAAGGAGAAATGTGGCTGCCTTCAATTTCTACTTCGCCTATAAAGTCTTTGTTTAAAGTAGATATGAGTTCACTTACTACTTCATCTTGTTTAGCGTAAAGCACTCCTAAAATAATAGATAGTATTACAATAGGAAGTAATACCGCAAAGAGGAGTAATTTTTTTAAACGTTTTTTAGACATGCAGTAATGTTGAAAGTACGAATATACGGCTTTTTAGGAAGCTTAGTTTAGTTGTTAGTCAAAAGGTACTAGCCAAGAGGCACTAGTTGATAAGTGATTAGTTAAATAGTGATGGGATGTGGGAGATGTATGATGGAAGGTGTGTGATGTATGATGTATGATGGAAGATGTATGATGGAAGGTGTGTGATGTGTGAGTTGAGTTTTCAGAATTCAGAATTGAGTGGTGAGAGTAGATATAGTATAGTGTCAGTTCGAGTAGCGAATGAAATAAGCGTGTCGAGAACTAGTTAATTCAAAACGTCATTCTGAGTCCGCCTAAGGTGGATGGATGAAAGAATATAATTGGTTAGAGGTTGCTTTTTCCGATTAAAGTCGGCATTGCAATGAAAGTTAATTTGAGTGGAGTACATAAAAAAATCCTTCCACACAAAGCAAAAGGATTTTTTCATAGTTAGGATAGAGAAATTTATTAAAACGTGTTCCCTGTATCTTGAGGGGTATTGTCTGTGTTTTCAGTTTTTGGTTTCGCCTCAGCCGCTACCAACGATCTTTCCATAAATTGAGAACCCGCAAGAGCTTCAATAGCTGCTTTTGCTTGGTCGTCATTTGGCATTTCCACAAAGCCATATCCTTTGCTTCTTCCGTTAAATTTGTTGATGATAATTCTTGCCGAAGCCACTTCTCCGTGCTGCGAAAATAATGTTGTTAAATCTGCCTCTGTTGCTTTGTAATTGAGGTTTCCTACGTAAATGTTCATAAAGAAATAAATTAAGTTTAAAAACCAAATATAGAAAAATATTGTAGAAGCAATAGCTACTTTATTTTTAAATTTAAAAAAGATTTAAAAAAACACAAAAATTGAAAATGAGGTAACAAATTTTATAAGTTGGCGTAATAAAGTACTTAAAAACCCTTTACTATGCTGAGAAAACTACTTGCAGTTGCAACGCTATTTGCATTAAGCTTAACAAGTTATGGACAAAGTGGAACGGATTTCTGGTTTGCTCCGCCTGAAGTAACCGATTTACACAACCCACCGGGAGCTGTTCCTATTTATTTATTGGTATCTACCTATGCACAACCTGCAACGGTAACTATTTCTCAACCTGCTAATGGCGCATTTACACCAATTGTGGTAAATCTTAATGCCAATTCAACTTCACGTATTAATTTAAGTGCTTTTAAAACAGATTTGGAAACAGAGCCTACCAATACCATTTTAAATACGGGTTTAAGAATACAAGCTACCAATACCATTGTGGCTTATTACGAAGTAAGTAACTCTAATAATACCGATATTTTCGCTTTAAAAGGTGCCAATGGATTGGGTAAAGAGTTTTACATTCCGTTACATAAACATGCTCCTTTTTATAATCACACCTTTTCAAGCCCTCATGAAGCCTACGCTTCTTTTGATATTGTGGCAACGCAAAACAATACTACGGTAACTATTTATTCGCCTGTAGCTATGGACGGAAGACCAGCACTAACGCAATACAGTATTACGTTAAATGCCGGACAAACCTATTCAGGCGCATGGACAGGAACCAACTACACTCAGCCATCAACGCATCCTTCAGGAGCTGTGGTTTTGGCCGATAAACCTATTGCGGTGAGTGTAAAAGATGACTCTAATCACAATCCATCGGGTGGTTGCTACGATTTAATGGGTGACCAAATTGTTCCGGTAGATATTTTAGGAACAGATTATATTGCGGTAAAAGGTGGCTTAAACCCAACGGGTGACGAAAGCGTATTTATTACCGCTACTCAAAACAACACGCAGGTTTTTATAGATGGTGCTGCTACTCCGGTAGTTACTTTATTTGCCGGAGAAACCTACAGAATAGATATGGACTATTTAGCTCCGGGTCCAAACAACAGCGTATATGTTAGAACTTCAAAACCTGCTTATGCCATGCATGTAACCGGCTTTGGTTGTGAAATGGGACAAGCTATATTACCTCCGTTAAACTGTGCGGGCTCGCAACAGGTAAGCTTTGTGCGCTCTACTAATGAGTCTTTCTTTTTAACGCTTTTGGTAAGAGCCAGTGCAGTGAATAATTTTTCAATTATTGGTCCCGGAACAGCAACCATTAATCCCGGTTCTTTTATAACCGTGCCCGGAACAGGCGGACAATGGATGGCTGCCAGAATTCAATACAATACTACTCAAATACCTACTGATTCTACGTTTTTAGTAACCAATTCACAAGATGTGTTTGCCTTGGGAATTATTAATGGGGGTGGTTCTACAGGTTGTAGATACGGCTTCTTTTCAGAATTTGCGGCTGATGTAAATGTAAATGCCGGCCCTGACCAAACCATGTGTGCTAACAATGTAGTGCTTTTAAATGGAAACATTGCAGGGGGAACTACTACAGGAGTTTGGACAACCAGTGGTTCGGGAACATTTACGCCAAGTGCTACAACCTTAAATGCTACGTATAACTTTTCTGCCGTTGATACTACTAACGGAAGTGTAACGCTTTATTTAACTTCTACGGGAAGCTGTAATCCTATTATGGATTCTATGGTAGTAACCATAACACCTGCACCTGTGGTAGAAGCAGGCCCTGCATTGACTTCTTGCGGAAGAGATACTGTTCAGTTGGCAGGAAGTGTAACAGGTGGCGCTACTACCGGGCTTTGGTCAACCAATGGTTCGGGTGTGTTTGTACCTAATGCTGCTGTGCTTAATGCCAGATATGTGCCTAGTGTGGCAGATGTAAGTGCGGGAACCATTAAGTTATATTTGGTATCTACTGCTAACGGAACGTGTATTGCGGAAAGAGATAGTACTACTTTAACGCTTACTCCTGAACCTGTTGTATTTGCAGGAAATGATACTACGCTTTGCTCCAGCACTTCTTTACTGCCTCTTAACGGAAGTGTAAGCGGAGGAACCACTACGGGACAATGGAGTACTACCGGAACCGGAAGCTTCTCTCCAATTAATACGCAATTAAACGCTACTTATGTATTTAGTAGTGCTGATACGGCTGCGGGAAGTATCTGGATAAAATTAACTTCTACCAATAATGGTGGTTGTGCTGCCGAAGCAGACTCATTTAGAGTTACCTTTAGTAAATCACCTACTGCTAATGCAGGAACTAATACAACGGTTTGTGCTAACAATGCAGCGGTTAATTTAAATGGCGCAGTTACTAATACCAGTGGAGGTACATGGAGCACCAGTGGTACAGGAACTTTTGCACCAAGTGCTAACACTTTAAATGCAACCTATAATCCAAGTGCGGCAGATATTGCAAGTGGTAGCGTAATCTTAAGATTGACAACCAGCAGCACATCATTATGTCCACCTGTTTACGATAGTATAATTGTAACTATTACACCTAGGCCTGTGGTGAATGTGGGTAATGATACAAGCATTTGTGTGAATAATTTAAACCTTCAATTGAACGGTTCTGTTACGGGAGGTTCTTCTACCGGTCAATGGAGTACTACCGGAACAGGAACATTTTCTCCGAGCAATACTGCTTTAAATGCTACTTATCAAGTAAGCTCTCAGGACTCTGCCAATGGTGTGGTATTCTTAATATTAACTTCTACTAATAATGGTAATTGTTTACCTGAGGATGATACGATAAGAGTAACCATATTACCGGCAGGTATTGCGAATGCAGGAGCTGATTTAACAACTTGTGCCAACGTACCTGTAAATCTTTCGGGAGCTGTTTCGGGTTCGGCTACTACCGGTTTCTGGACAACATTGGGTTCAGGTAGCTTCTCACCAAGTAATACTACTTTAAATGCTACGTACATCCCAAGTGCGGCAGATACTGCAGCGGGTTCTGTAAAACTAGTGTTAACTGCTAACAGTTGTAACCAGTCAAAAGAGACGGTTACCATTACCTTTACGCCTGCTCCGGTGGCTAATGCCGGTGCTGACGATAACGTATGCGCCAATGCACCAAGCTTCCAGTTGAATGGAGCTGTGTTCTTAGCTACAGGCGGAACATGGAGCGGAGGTAACGGAACATTTAATCCTAGTAATAATGTATTGAACCCTGTTTATACGCCTACAGCCGGAGAAATATCGGCAGGTTTTGTGAACTTAATACTTACAACCACAGGTAACGGAAGTTGTAATGCATCTACTGATACGATGAGGTTAACCATTACTGCACCTCCAACCGTTAATGCAGGGATTGACCAAACAGTTTGTAAGCAAGCAGCCATGACACAACTTCAGGGAGTGGTTACAGGAGGAAGTTCAACAGGTCAATGGTCTTCATCAGGTACTGGTTCGTTTAGTCCTAATAATACTATCCTTAATGGTTTCTATACGTTTAGCCCGTCTGATACGGCTAATGGTTTTGTCTGGATTTATTTAATATCTACTAACAACGGAAAATGTTCTGCTGTGCGTGATAGTATGCTGATTACGTTTAGTAACTCTGCTTTTGCTTCTGCAGGTCCTGATATTTACGTTTGTGAAAATAACTTAAACGCTGTATTGAGTGGATTTGTAACAGGCGGTTCTACTACCGGACAATGGAGTACGTTGGGTACGGGAACATTCTCTCCGAACAATACTACTTTAAATGCTACTTATCAGTTAAGCTCTGCCGACAGTGCTGCGGGACAGGTAACGCTTGTGTTGCAATCTACCAATAACGGTAGTTGCCAACCGGGCTTTGATACGGTGAATGTATTTGTTCAGCAGGAGCATGTGGCTATTGCCGGAAATAATATAGTGGCTTGCCCGAGCAGAAATGTAATTTCTTTAATCGGTCAGGTGCAAAATTCACCGGGTGGTAAATGGACTACTACCGGCTCAGGCTTCTTCTCACCATCTGATACTAACTTAATTGTGAGTTATGTGCCAAGTGCACAGGATAGTGCTGCAGGTTTCTTCCAGTTAATTCTTACTACTAAGTTTAATGGTGCATGTGCGGTTACTTCAGATACCATAACCGTAACAATGGTAAATGATTTAGTAGCTGATTTTGCATTTAGCAACGCTTGTGATGGTCAAGCAGTAAGCTTTACCGATTCTTCTAGCTCTGCTACCGGAACGGTAAATTATTGGGAGTGGAGTTTTGGTGATGGTATTAAAGGATTCCAGCAAAATGAAAACCATATTTATCCGTCTGTGGGAACGTATAACGTAACCTTATTAGTTAAAACAGACAAAGGATGTTTAGACACGGTGATTAAAAATGTAGAGATTTATCCTTCGCCTGTGGCAAGCTTTACTACAGCAGGAAGTACTTTCCAACCGAATGAAGATATTAAGTTTACCAATACATCTACCGGATATATAGGTAGCTTATGGAACTTCGGAGATTCAGTGGGAACATCAACTAGTCAAAATCCAATCTATACTTATACGGGAAGTGGAAACTATACCATAACACTGGTTGTAACGAATACTTATGGTTGTAAGGATAGTACCTCTGCCGATATTGTGATTGAGCCATTGGAGGATGAAATTCATGACCCTGAATTGCCAACGGCATTTACACCAAACGGTGACGGATTGAATGATATACTCTATGTGAGAGGTGGGCCATTTAAATCCTTGTTCTTTAATGTGTATAACGAATGGGGACAACTGATGTTTACCAGTGAAAGCCAGAATGATGGATGGGATGGAAGCTTCCAAGGTAAGCCATCACAAGTGGGTGTATATGTATATACCGTTGAAGCAATAACAGAAGATGACAAAGAATATAAGTTTAACGGTGAAGTGAAACTATTAAGATAATGACTATGGGAAAGAAAATATTATTACTAGCAGCTGTTGTATTTGCGATAGCAAGTACGCAGGCACAAGATTTACATCTTACGCAATATAATGCTCTGGCGGTTTATCAAAACGCTGCAAATACCGGAATGATAGATGGTAATTACAGAGCAGGTATTCAGGCAAGGAACCAATGGCGGGCGTTTACGCTTAAACCTTACTTAACGGTTGGTGCAGCTTATGATATGAAGCTGGGAGACCGATGGGGAGTTGGAGGTTACTTCTTAGAAAATGAAGCATCTTATGGTTATTATGAACAGCATTTGGTGGCATCTGGTAGCTATAGAATTACTTCTCCATCACAAACTATTCAAAACCTTTCAGTAGGATTGCAGTTAGGAGCTATTAACAGAAGTTTGCGTAATGATTTAATTTATGATAGTCAGTATAGCGGAGAGACTTTTGATGAGAATATTCCAAGTGGTGAAGTCGAACTTAATCGTTCTAAAATAATGCCTGAATCTAATTTAGGAGTAGCCTATTTTATGAGGGATGAATCTAAAACTGTTAATCCTTTTGCTGGAATATCTGTTTATCATTTAACTGCTCCAAACGAATCATTTATTTCGGTAAAAAGTAATCTTCCAAGAAGGTTTTTGTTTTACGGAGGAACGGATATTACTGTAAATGAAAAAGTAATGTTATCGCCCAAAGGAATGTTTCAGATGCAAGCGAAACATCAGGAAATTAATGTAGGAATGTCCGGTTATTACGACTTTCAAGAGAACAATGTAAAGCTTTACTTTGAAGGCGGGTATCGATTTAATGATGCTGTGCTGGCAGGAATAGGGTTGCAATACAATGAGTTCTTGTATCGTTTTACGTATGACATTACTGTTTCCGGATTGAAGAGTGTAAATAGAGGAAGGGGTGCGCTTGAGTTTAGTGTGGTGTTTACCAGAGGATCTAATAAATCAGCCTTGAAAGCTAATACAAGAATTTAAGCTTACTCTTTAAAAGTAGGTATTTCTTTTAGGAAACTAATTTTATTAGAGTCGAAATCTATATGGCAAGAGTAATGCTCTAAGCCATTGCTTACGACTAAAAACGGAACTCTAAATACTAGGTTATATCTTGCAATTTGCTCAAATGTATCTTGTGTTATTTTAACCGAAGGAGCTTTGCATTCGGCTAGTAAATAAGGTTTACCGTTTCGGTCACTAATCAGTATGTCAGCTCTTTTTTGCAGGTTGTTTAACGAAAGGCTTTTTTCAATTTCAACTAGGCCTTTAGCGTATTTTTTTTCTTCTACCAGATAGGTGGCAAGGTGTTGTCTAACCCATTCTTCGGGAGTTAAAACAATAAATTTTTTCCGAAATACGTCAAATATTTGAGTTTGTTCTGATTCAGTTTTGATTTTAAACTTATACTCAGGAAAGTTTAAGGCGTGTTGCAAAATTCTATTTTAAGTTAATTTTTACAATTTTATTGGTTGTTTTACCAATTTTAGCACCTGCCAAAACAGCTAGTAATGATTTTCCGTCAGGGCTCCGGCAGTGGTCTCCTATAAAGTAATGCGTTGAGGTAAGTTTTTTTGAGTTTCTCTTTTTAGTTTGATTGTAGAATGTTAATTGTTTTACTTCACCATCATAAATATATAGTTCTGTTCTTAAAGTAGCCCAGCCAAAGTTGTTGTTCCAGTCAAAAAAGCAAGATGAAATAAATGAAAACTTATCTTTATTTGTTGGGCAAATATTATACATTTCATGCCATTGAGATGGCTCGTTAGTTAGGTTTGTCAAAGAGCCTGAGCTTAAGTCATAACTGTAAATGTTACTTGCTTTATGGTCTGTGGTTAAGTTTCCACTAAAGTAAATTTTACTATCATCAGTTGAAAAGCTATGTGTTTCGTACCACTTTGCTCCTTCGGGCTGTATGGTAGTTTTGTTGGTTAGTGAAGCAAAGCCATTGCCGTCAATTGAAAAATCTGCCAGAACAATTCTCCATGCCCCAAAAATACTAGCACTTTCATCATTGCTATACCTCTCTGCCCACATAATTTTATTTCCTGAATGTGAAAAATGTGCATGTAATACCGCATATCCTGATGGATTGTCGGTTAGTTTTTGAATATGCGTACCATCAGCATGCATAAACCATAAATCATTATTTACTCCGAGAGATAAAAATTCTTCTGTTTCAGGAGTTGTATTGGCATGTTCGTTCATCACTTGAAAAACCAAATAATTACCCGTTGGATGCCAGGCCGGCTGACCTCTGTGCTGCCATGATTCAATGTATTGACCATCTATTGTTTTTCCGGTCATTGATTCAGTTAAGTTTGTTTGTGATGTTCTTTCAGGATTAGAGATGTATAAGTCGAAGCGACCTTGATTTTCTTTGTCAAATAAAATTTTATTGTTGTTAGGGTGCCAATCAACTCTACCTCCTGACTCATCCCAAGTCTCTATGCTTTCTACTATTTTTTTATCAAAATCAATTCTATCTTTTTTGCATCCAAGAAAAAGAGTAATGATAGCAATTAATAAAAATGTTTTTTTCAAATCATTAGGGTTTACAGGCAAATTTAATATATTTTTGAACTCAAACTAAATCATGATAACAAAAGAAACAATAGTAAAAAACTGGCTTCCGAGATATACGGGTGCTAATCTGGAGGATTTTGGAAAATATATATTGCTAACCAATTTTACCGGTTACCTTGAAAAGTTTGCTGACATTACAGGAACCACAATTATTGGAGAAGATAAGCCTATGCCATGTGCCATTAGTGGAGATTTAACGATGATTAACTTTGGAATGGGGAGTGCTAATGCGGCTACTGTTATGGATTTACTTGGGGCAATTTCTCCTGAAGCGTGCTTGTTTTTAGGGAAATGCGGTGGCTTAAAAAAGAAAAATCAGATAGGAGATTTAATCTTACCTATTGCAGCTATTAGAGGAGAAGGTACAACGGATGATTATATGCCGCCCGAAGTACCTGCATTACCTGCATTTAGTTTACAACGAGCGGTTTCTACGACAATCAGAAATCACAATAAAGATTATTGGACAGGAACGGTTTATACGACCAACAGAAGAGTATGGGAACATGATGAAGATTTTAAAGAATACTTAAGAGGAACACGTGCAATGGCTATCGATATGGAAACGGCCACTATCTTTTTAACGGGATTTATTAATGGAATTCCAACAGGTTCATTGCTATTGGTGTCAGACCAGCCTATGATTGCAGAAGGTGTAAAAACCAGTGAAAGTGACAAAAGTGTTACGTCTCAGTTTGTAGATGAACATATTAGAATTGGTATTGAGTCTTTAGAGGAAATAAAAAATAACGGTACTTCCGTAAAACATCTTAGATTTTAATGGCCGATTACAAAAGCGTCATAAAAGATTTAAAGTCGGGTAAGTATGAACCCATCTATTTTTTGTATGGTGAGGAATCGTATTTTATTGACCAGATTTCTGATTATATAGAAGAAAACGCTTTAGATGAATCGGAGAGGGATTTCAATCAAACAATACTGTATGGAAAAGATGTAGATGAGCAAACGGTTGTTGCTACGGCCAAGCGTTTTCCTATGATGAGCGAAAGAAATGTGGTGATTGTAAAAGAGGCGCAATACCTTAAGAAGTTGGAAGAGTTTGAGAGTTATATAGACAATCCGTTACCAAGTACAGTATTAGTTCTTTGTTATAAACACAAAGGCCCTGACGGTAGAAAAGCGGTTACTAAAAAGCTAAAGTCGAAAACAGTTTTTGTAGAAAGTAAAAAACTTTACGATAATCAAGTGCCTCAATGGATAGATGGTTATGTGAAATTGAAAGGAGGTAAGATTGATCCTAAAGCAACGTATTTATTGGCTGAATATCTGGGAACAGACTTGCAAAAAATATCGAATGAAATTGATAAACTGTTTATTTCAATTGACAAATCAAAAGAAATATCAACCAAAGATATTGAAGAAAACATTGGTATAAGCAAAGACTATAATGTATTTGAATTGAACACCGCTATCGGACAAATGGATATTGATAAAGCCAATAGAATAGTTTTTAATATGGCTAGTAATGAAAAGGACAATCCTATTCAGTTAGTGGTAGGAGCGGTGTTTGGCTACTTTACTAAGCTACTACACCTACATACCAATAAGAATAAAGACCAAAAAGAGCTAGCCAGAATAATGGGAGTTCATCCTTTCTTTATGAAAGAATATCAGTTTGCCGCCAAGTATTATCCTATTAAGCGAATAGTAAAAGTAATAGATATTCTAAAAGAATACGACCTTAAATCTAAAGGAGTTGGAAATAGCTCAACTAGCAGCGGAGAGTTAATGAAGGAAATGGTGTTTAAGATTATGCACTAATCTTACTCTTCTATAGGAGGCTTGTGTTTATCCTTCCGCCCAAATACTGAGAAGTGTACGTATCTGGCAGGGTTGTATCGCATATCTTGAAGCAATAAGTCTAAATCTTTGGTAGCTTTTTCCAGATTGTTGTACATGTCTTTGTCATTTACCAATAATCCTAAACTACCTTCAGATTCATTTATCTTCTCCATGATTTCAGCAATACTTGCTAATGCTAAATTAGCTTGATGGACAGTGTTGGCAAAGTCGGCAGTAGCTAAAGAATCTGTTATGGTTTTCATGTTCTTAATCAACGCAGAAACCTCAGCATTTCTGTCTTTTAAGTTAGAAGTAATAGAGTTGATGTTTGCAGTAATAGAAGATATTTTTCCTGATTCTCTTGCCATTAACGAATCAATTCTTTTAGATGTTTTTTCAAAGGTTTTGATAGATTTTTCAATGGATGTAAAGCTGTTGTTTATACTTGATGTTGCATTTTCGTCAAATATAGTTTGAAACGTATTAATTAAAGTATCTACCTGACCAAGTAATGCATCAACTTTAGATTTCAGAGGCAAAAGCTGTTCGGAAACCTGGTCGCTAATGGTCATTTCAATAGATGATAGTAGAGTGTCTCCGGGTTCAATTGGAACTCCTGATGTGCCGGGAATTAACGCAATAGATTTTGTGCCTAAAAAGTCAGAAGTTAGCGCTGCTCTGGTGTCATTATAAAAGGTGAATTTGGTTTCGTGAATCTCAAAGGTAACGAGCATTTTTCCGCTATTGTCAGGCAGAAACTCAATGCTTTTTACTATCCCCACATTCTTTCCGTTTAGCACTACAGCGTTAGCAGGAACAAGTCCGTCAACTCTCTCGTAAATGGCATAATATTCATTGGAAGAGCCAAAGATGTTACTGCCTTTCAGGAAGTTAATTCCAAAATATAGAAGTACAATGGCAACTACTATTGATATTCCTACTATGGCTTCTTTTCTCATTGAGTTTTTAAGTCAGGGCAAATATAATAATTCGTGATTAGTAATTACCGATTAGTAGTTAGTTAATTAAAACGAATAAAATGAGTGAAGATTGTAAATGACGTTTATTCAGTCTTTTGCGCCATCTTTAAAGCGTCTTGTAGCGATATTCTTTTTCCATTTACAAAAGCTACTACAAAGGCATCTTTAAAGCCATTATCACGAGCTTTAGTTTGCATTTTTACTACATTGTCATAATTATTTGAAGCACCATAAGTGTAACGATATAAACCACCTGCTTCATAAAACTCAACTCCATCCAATCCATTGAAATTCTCAGGTTTTGCTTCTAATTTAATAGAAGATGTAGCAATTTGCACTTTGTAAACTAGTCCCGTATCAGGTGATGGTGTATTTACATTTCCCGTATTGTTTTGTTCTTCGGGTTCTTCAATCGCGCCTTTTGTATCTGCAATTTCTTTACTTTCAATATCTCTTTTATATTCTTTAAATGCTCTGTAAATGGCAGAAGCAATATAGTCCTGACCAATCTCAGAATCTAAAAATTTTTCCTCCTCTTCATTCGTTAAAAAACCCGTTTCAATCAATACACTTGGCATAGCAGTTTGATGCAATACAAGAAAACCGGCTTGCTTCACACCTCTGTTAAATCTTCCTAATCTTTTTTCAAATTGGTCTTGAATTTTAGCGGCAAAAATCAAGCTTTGCTCTAAGAACGCATTTTGTCGTAAGGTTAAAGCAATATATGATTCAGCAGAGTTTGGGTTAAAGTCGGCATATTTTGTTTGATAATTTTCTTCTAATAGAATAGACTCGTTTTCTCGTTGAGCTACTTTTAAATTCGATTCTGTTTTGTGAAGCCCCATTACATAAGTTTCCGTTCCATGCGAATGAGGAGAGGTAGATGCATTTGCGTGAATACAAATAAATAAGTCGGCTTTTGCTTCGTTAGCTATTTTAGCTCTTTCATACAATTCAAGGAATACATCTGTCTTTCTGGTATAAATGACCTTTACTCCCGGAATATTGTCTTCAATATACTTTCCTAATTTCAAAGAAATAGATAAAGCCACATTTTTTTCATTGGAATGTTTACCCAAACAACCGGAGTCTTTTCCACCATGTCCGGCATCTATCACAATGGTTTTAATCTTAAAAGCATCATTAATAGGCTGGAATGAGCTGCACAAAACAACACTCAATACAAGAAAAACGATTTGTAGTCGTTTGTTGATGATATTATAACTCATTAATTCTTAGTTTTGGGCTTTCTTACACAAAATTACAGCTAATCTATTGGCGCTTAACAACAAGATATATCACTTTTTAACATTTTTATTGTTAGTATGTCCTGTGTTTTTGCATTCGCAGACCAATGACACAATAAACGTGCCTGACACTAATAATGTTGTGCAAACCGACTCAATCGTAGCAGATTCAACTATTTCACCGGATGCATTGGATGCAGAAGTTGTCTATAAAGCCACTGATTCTATTGTGGTAGATATCAAGAGTAATTTAATTTATTTATATGGTTTGGCAGAGGTATATTATGAAGATATAGAACTTAAAGCTGCTATTATTGAATTAAATGCCGATAGTAATACCGTTTATGCCTATGGAAGAACGGACTCACTGGGAAATTATGTAGATAAACCTGTTTTCAAGGAAGGAGAAACCTCTTTTGAATCGGCTACCATGCGGTATAACTTTAAAACTAAGAAGGGAAAGATTACTGATGTAATTACACAAGAAGGAGAAGGCTATATTCATGGGGAAGCAGTAAAGAAACTGCCGGATGATGTGGTATTTATTAAGCATGGAAAATATACTACCTGTAGTTTAGATACACCACATTTTTATATTTCGGCTTCTAAACTAAAAGTAATTCCGGATGATAAAATTGTTACCGGTCCGGCTTGTCTTTACATTGAAGATGTGCCCACACCTTTAGCTTTGCCTTTTGGTATTTTTCCTAATAAGAAAGGCAAGGCAAGTGGAATAGTAATTCCTCAATATGGTGAGTCTCCTGCGCTAGGGTTTTATTTAACAGAAGGCGGATATTACTGGACCATTAGCGATAAAATGGATTTAAAAGTTACCGGAGATATTTATTCTAAAGGAAGTTGGGGAGGAAATATCAATACCAATTATGCTAAACGGTATAAACGAACCGGTAATTTAAACCTGGACTTTTCTCAAATAAAAAATAGCTACAAAGAATTTCCTGATTATTCTGTGCAAAAGAACTTTTTTATAAGGTGGAATCATCAGCAAGATGCCAAAGCCAGACCAAATAGTAGATTTTCGGCCAATGTAAATGCAGGTACAAGCACCAACTTTAGCAATAACTTTAGCACTACAAGCAATGATTACTTAACCAATACATTTACTTCAAATATTTCATATTCTAGGACATTTTCAAATAATCCTTTACCTTTTAACATATCTATAAATGGGCGACATAGTCAAAATACATTAAACAAAAGTGTAAGCGTTACTCTTCCTGAAGTTGGATTAAATGTCCAAAGAAAATATCTGTATGACAAATCTAAAATCTCTGGAAAAGGGAATGCTTTAAAAAGAACTTTAAGTCAAATAGGAGTTAGTTATTCTTCTAATTTTAAAAATGAGATAAATACTTATGACTCGTTAATTAGCATTAATCGATTAGAGAATTTAGCAGGTGATTTTAGAAATGGGGTAAGACATAGCATTCCCGTGAGTGCCAATTTTAAAGCTTTTAAATATTTGACGATTACTCCTTCTGCTAATTATAATGAGGTGTGGTATTTTGAATCTTTAAAGAGTAGTTATGATACAGCTTTGGATGTTGTAAATACTGATACATTGGGTGGATTTGCTAGAAACGGAAGCTATAACGCATCTGTTAATCTTTCTACTAAAATTTATGGAACAGCCTTATTTAAAAAGGGAAAAATTGCAGGAATAAGACATGTTTTTACACCCAATGTGGGGTTGAGTTATGTTCCTGAGAACAAAGGAGGAATTCAAACCTATTACGACCCTATTCAAAATAAAGATATTGAATATAATGTTTTGCAAAATGGACTGTACGGTACTTTAAATCAAACTGAACAAGGAAATATTACCTATGGTTTTATTAATAATTTGGAGATGAAAGTCAAAACACCAAATGATACCGTAAATCCAACAAAAAAGGTTAAGCTTTTAGAAAATCTTGCCTTATCGGGAACTTATAATATGCTTGCTGACTCACTTAACTTTAGCAATTTAAGCTTATCGGCCAGAA
>CALALS010000093.1 GCA_937925525.1 uncultured Flavobacteriales bacterium
TTAGGAGAAACAAAGGTTTCTATTTCGTATAAGTCTTCTTTGAACTTGTTTACATCCCAATTTTGTAGCTTTTTAAAGAACTCTTTCGCATAGCTTAAACGCTGACCGGTTTGGTCTTTCGTTTTCATCTGATAGCTAATTTCTTTTTCTAATTCTGTTCTTAAATAACCTTGTGGTGCACAGTAATTGTCAATTTTACAAAGTGTAATAGCCACCACATCCCAAGAAAAATAGTCCCATCTTTTTTCATCAAAATAAGCGATGTATTGTAATGCTTCATCTATCATTTTCATTACATTGGTATGAAGCTCTGTTAACTTTTCAGGAGAATGCTTTTTAACCGTTGGCTCTTTTATTCTTCTAGCTTTGAATTGGTCAATAAACTCATCGTCATAGCTATCGGCATAAATACAGATGTCATACAAAATATCCCAAACTTTGTAAGGCTCACAAGTTTCTATCGGGCACTCGTACTCAAACGACAAGCTTTCACCGTTTAGGTTGATGTTTACCAAATTCAGCGGTGAAAAGTTGAGTTGGGCAATTTGTCGGTATAATGGAATTGGATTTTCCGTAGGAATGAGTAGGAAAGGGGCGCTTACTTTAAACGTAGTGTCCGTTACTTTTATCTGAACAGTTACCGAGCCATGCGGAATTTCAAATTCGGTTTTATCAGCATTTCCGTATTGCTCATACAGTTTTGGATTGGCATAACGAATAACGCCAATGGCTGCTTCTTTATACTTTTTGGCATCGTAATTATCCATTACGGTGGTCCAGTAGGCCACATCTACCTGACTTTGATTACTCTTTAAAATAGAGGGATAGTACTTTAACGAATGATTCATAAAATTGGGTTTGGTTGACCAATTTATGAAAAAGCGCTTTTTGAATGGAAAATTGTGGAAAAGTTGGACTTATCAACAAAAAATGTTGATTAAGTAAGCCAGACAGTAACTTATATATTTAGCCTTTTGCAAAATCAATTAATGGTTTAATGTTACCGGTATCTGCTTTTTTTAAGGCGGTTATATATTTTCTTCTTGTTTCACTAGCTTTAATCATATTTGACTCATGCCAAGTAAATATTTCTTTACCGAATATTGATTCAATGATTATGTCTGCCATTAATCTAGAATGCCTGCCGTTTCCATTTGGAAAACAATGAATCGATACAATTCTATGTTTGAATCTAATAGCGATTTCCTCTGGTGAATATGTTTTATTTTTAATCCAGTATTTAGTGTCATCTAACAAGTTTTTCAATTCAACTCCAATTTTTGTCCATGTTATACCAATATTTTTCTCTACTTTCCTAAATTCTCCTGCCCACTTCCATACATCCCCATACATTTTTTTGTGTAAGTCCTTTATAAACTTTTCAGTTAAAATTTTTTCAGCACTGAACTTTCTATGAACAGTCCACTCTACGGCTTTTTCGATATTCATTTGTTCAAATTCATCCAATTCACTTTGAGTGGTAATCGACTTTATTTTAAGCCCTTCCTTTTCACCTTCATCTATGGGTGTTTGTCCATCGGTATAATTTAGTTTTAATCCCATAATGATTTTCTTAGTTCTCTTTTTATTTCTTTCGCAAGATCTTTTATGGTTTTATTTATTTTATCATCACCAATACCTTGGTTTTCAAGTTTCATATTTTGATTGGTCCTCAATACTATTTTTTTTGCAAGTTTTTCGGCTTGAGTATCTATTAAATCATCAATGGTACCACTTTTTGGAATCAATGCATAAACGAGTTTTAAATCCATCGCATTTGCCACATCTTTCAGTGAATTGAGGGTAATTGTGCCGTTAGCTTCACTTTCTTCAATTCTTTTTACGCCTTGCCGAGTAATGTTTAGTTTCGTACCAAGTTGAGCTAATGTCATATTTAGCGTTTTCCTAATGGTGTTTATCCATCCTCTTTCCGGAGTCAAAACCATTCTCGCTTTTTGAAAAGGCTTAAGCTTTTCATCCAACTGTTCAATTAAAAGTCTTCGTTTGTCTCTCATGGTTATCTATTTTGAGTAAAATGTAAATATTTACATTTACAAATATATAAAAAAGTAAACATAAATGATTACATATTTATAGATAAGTAAACTAAATTATTGACTGTGATAAACTTTTATGGCTCAGAAATACTTAGGTTTATCAACAAAAAATGTTGATTACCACGACCAGTCATATCCCTCTATTGGTAATTTTTTGTAAACTGCTCTCATTTGAACCCCATTTTTTATCCCACTTAGTATTAAAGTGTCATTTTTGTCCGAAAGAAAATATGTTCCAACAAACTCATCAACTTCTGTTGGATTACCTTCTTCGTCAAGCGCTTTATAGGTGCCGATTGTAATCGAATCTCTATTCTCATGAAAAACACAGTAAATATTCATTAAAGAATCATTTTTGTCTCTTAGACGAGTGTTACGAGAGTCGATTTTTTCGAAGTATAATTTTTTCCAATAGTTAGGTAAACTATCAAGATGAAAAAACTTATCATTATAGGAAACATCTACTATTTCATAAGCACCAAAGCATTTGCTTTTTGATTTACTAATTTCAGTTTTAACCTTTGATGCACCATAAAAACCCTTACCAAACCTAAGAATTATAAGCCCAATGAAAAGAATTTTAAATACCAATAAAATCATCTTTGACTTTTTACCAAAATAGGAACTTGTAAGTTTTTCTTTTGCTGTACTGAAAAGAACCATTATTTCTTTTCGATAGAATAGTAAAATTCCAATATCGAAAAACAAAAACATAATGGCAAATGCTAGAGTATGATACTCAATCTCATTAAAGATATTTAACAGAATAATATTTGCAATTACTGGAAATAAAAGGATGGCACCAATAAATGTAGTTCGTCTGAAAAGTAAAAGAATACCTGGAATTAACTCAACTAAGCCAAGAATAAATGTCTGAACGTTACTTCGACCATAATAGTACCAAGTAAGGTCAAAATCCGAAACATTTCTCAAAAGTGTATCTAGTGCGCTAAATCTAACTTGGAATTGCTTTGTAACAATTTTACAGTAACCATAAACAATAATCATTACAAATGCTAGACTATATCTCAAAATAACAATAGAAACGTATTCTAGTTTTTCAGTATTATTTTTCCGATTTGAAACGTAAATGAGTAAAAAGGAAAGTAAAATGGATACGCTAATTATAATTAAGATAATTTGGAAATAAAACTCATTGGATGGATGAGGGGTAAAAAAGTAAATATTAAAAAGTCGATAAGTTTGAATTACGTAGTCTGTTGTAACTGGAAAAATAGCCAATATTGCAAAGAATGTTATATAGAATAGGTAGAGATTATGACGTTTATTGTTTATCATAACTGAAACCTATTAATTTAAGGGATGTTTACCCACAAGCTGATATTTAATTAATGCAAGGTAATACGTTTTTAGAATATGATAAAATTTCCTAAAAACAAGTTTTTAACAAACTAAACCTTCAACAAAATCTCTAAAATTTCCTGTGCAGCCAATGAAATTTTTGTTCCCGGGCCAAATACTCCGGCTACGCCTTTGTCAAACAAATAGTCGTAATCTTGCTGTGGTATCACACCGCCTGCAATTACCATAATATCGGAACGGCCTAGCTTTTTTAATTCTTCAATTACTTGTGGAACTAAAGTTTTGTGTCCACCCGCTAAGGAAGAAACACCTAAAATATGTACATCGTTTTCTATGGCTTGTTTGGCCACTTCATTGGGTGTCTGGAAAAGTGGGCCAATGTCCACATCAAAACCAATATCTGCAAATGAAGTAGAAATTACTTTTGCGCCTCTGTCATGGCCGTCTTGTCCCATTTTGGCCACCATAATTCTTGGTCGTCTGCCAAACTTTTCGGCAAATTGGTCAGCCAGTTCTTTGGCTTTATTAAAGTCTTTATCATTCATAGCAATAGAAGAATAGACGCCTGAAACCGAACGAATAGTTGCCTGATATCTACCAAACGATTTTTCCAGCGCATCTGATATTTCGCCTAAGGTAGCTCTTTCTCGGGCAGCTTCTACCGCCACTTCCAAAATATTTTCCCTTCCGCTTTTAGCTACTTCGGTAAGCTTGTCTAATAACGTATTTACTTTTTCGTTATTTCTGGAAGCTTTTATGTTGTTAAGTCGTTCAATTTGGCTGGTTCTTACTTTTTGGTTGTCCACTTCTAAAATATCAAGCGGTGTTTCATTTTCGGTTTGAAACATGTTTACGCCCACAATAATATCTTTCCCTGAATCAATGGCAGCTTGTTTTTTGGCAGCCGCTTCTTCAATTCTCATTTTAGGAATTCCGCTTTCTATGGCTTTTGCCATTCCGCCTAATTGCTCTACTTCATCAATCAGTTGCATCGCTTTTTTAGCAATATCATAGGTTAGCTTTTCTACATAATAGGAACCTGCCCAAGGGTCAATGCTTTTGGTAATGCCTGTTTCTTCCTGAATATAAAGCTGTGTGTTTCTGGCTATTCTGGCAGAAAATTCAGAAGGCAAAGCAATGGCTTCATCTAACGCATTGGTGTGTAAAGATTGCGTTCCGCCAAATGCTGCCGCCATAGCTTCTACACAAGTTCTGGCAACATTATTAAACGGGTCTTGCTCGGTTAAGCTCCAACCTGAAGTTTGGCAATGTGTTCGTAATGCTAATGATTTTTCATTTTTAGGATTAAACTGTTTTACCAGCTTTGCCCAAATCATTCTTCCGGCTCTCATTTTAGCTATTTCCATAAAATGATTCATACCAATGGCCCAAAAGAAAGAAAGTCTTGGCGCAAAATCATCAATATCCATTCCTGCGTTTACGCCTGTTCGCAAATATTCTAAACCATCGGCAAGGGTGTAAGCTAACTCAATATCGGCAGTAGCTCCGGCTTCTTGCATGTGATAACCGGAAATACTAATAGAATTGAATTTTGGCATTTTTTGAGAAGTGTATTCAAAAATATCGGCAATGATTTTCATGGATGGAGCAGGAGGGTAGATGTAAGTATTTCTTACCATAAACTCCTTCAGAATATCGTTTTGGATAGTACCTGAAAGCAAACTTTTATCTACGCCTTGTTCTTCTGCAGCAACAATGTAAAACGCCATGATAGGAATTACTGCTCCGTTCATGGTCATAGAAACCGACATTTCATCCAATGGAATTTGGTCGAAAAGGATTTTCATGTCTTCCACAGAATCTATGGCAACACCTGCTTTTCCAACATCTCCCACTACTCTTGGATGGTCAGAATCATAGCCTCTGTGAGTGGCTAAATCAAACGCAACGGATAAACCTTTTTGCCCTCCGGCTAAGTTTTTTCGATAAAAAGCATTGGATTCTTCGGCTGTAGAAAACCCGGCATATTGTCTAATTGTCCAGGGACGAGTAACATACATAGTTGAGTATGGTCCGCCCAAATAAGGTGGAATGCCTGCAAAAAAATGATTTTGTTGTAAATCTTTTATATCAGCTAGAGTGTAGTTTGTTTTTAATGGAATTTCTGCTGTATTCCAGTCTTTTGAATTACTATTGGAATCACTAAATGCTTTAAAAATGTTTACATTTTTTAAATCCTTTCTGCTCATGAGTTTACCTCCTTTGCGCTTTGGTTTAACTCATATTCCTTTGATGCCATTGGGATATCTTTTGGCTGAACTGAAGATTGGTTTTTGTTTTGATACTTATTAATACCAACCATCACCTTTTTTCCATCCATGATATCTTTTACATTTTGGGAATGGTTTTGCTGAATTAATTGATGAACAAAACCGCTTTCCAATGCTTTAAAATAACCGCCCTTTTCTTCTATTTCGAGAACTAATTTCCAGGTTTCTTCTATCATCACTTTCGTAAGGTTTTCGATATAGTAAGCTCCGGAAGAAGCATCTTTTACTTTATCTAAAAAGCTTTCGTATTTAAGTATGTGTTGGATATTTATAGCTAATCTAACAGCTTCATTTTTGTCATTATTACTAATCGAATTATTGTTAAATCCTAGCACATTAATTTCATTACAGCCACCAATAATTGCCGCCATAGTTGAAGTAGTCGCTCTCAGTAAGTTATTATGTTCATCTGATGCGGAGAAATAATAGGAATTAGTGGTTGATAATATATGAGTTTCGGGTTTTGTAATTCCGTACTCACTACAAATTGAACTAAATAAATGTCTGAAAGCTCTGTATTTTGCTATTTCCGGAAAGAAAGATGTTCCGGTAGAAAACTGAAATGTGATTTTTTGAATGACTTCATCTAGGTTAATAGATGATAGCTTTGTCGCCTCAATATATTCTATTAATTCGGACAGGGCAAAGGCTAATTCCTGAACTAATGTTGAGCCTATGCTTCCGTAGTTACTACCGTTTATTAAAAAAAGTTTAGAGTTGCTTTTATTCGATTTTTTAACTGCAGCAGATAAATCTTCTGAGCTGGTTGGAGAGAATAAAATGGCGTAATTTAAATTAAGATTGCTATCAGAAATAATGTCGGTTAATTGTTCAAGGTTTTTCGTGTAAAAATTGAGGTGAATAATTTCAGTTTGAATGCCGTTTAAAAGATTTTTTAAATCATTGTCTGAGTTGATTTCAACCTTAAAACTTAAAGAATCTACTCCAAATTTTAATACTTCCAATGCTTGTTGATTGGCTTTAGAGATATCAACTTCATTAATAATCACATTGGTTAACCAGATATTATCTTTCTTTGAAAAACTTGGAGAGTAGGTGTTATGGTTTCTTATGAATGGAGAGATTTTTAGACCTTCAAAATTCCAGTTCAAATCTTCTAAAGACTTTTTGCCTTTTAAGTCTTTTTCCACTTTAGCGAGCCAATCATTTAATGATAATGCATCGAATTCTTTAAAAATAGTATTTTCGCTCATAATACATTACAAAGATAAAAATCCATTAGTTAAATAAATACTAAAGTGAAAATACAAAAAGCAATATGTTGGCTAATTATTTTGTTTAACATTCCTTTTTTTATTCAGGCGAGCTCAACTACAGACTCTCTTAAAACAACCTATAATTCAACCGTTGATGTAATAGAAAAGGCAAATATTTTGTATAGCCTTAGCGAACAGTATGGGTTTAGTCAACCTGACTCATCTTTTCTTTATGCTCAAAAACTAGTACAGTTCATTCAAGAAAACGAAAAGAATTTAAAAGGAGAGGAGTTAATAAAACTGATTAAAATAAAAGCAAAAGGAAAAAACAATTTGGGCGTTCTTTTTTATGTAATGGGTAATTTAAATAAAGGGATTGAGTATTTAAATAAAAGTATTACTGATTTAGAGCAAATTAAAGATACACTAGGCCTCATAGACTCCTATAACAACCTTATCCAGTTATATGAAGCTGCATACGACCATAAAAATACTATCAATGCCATTTCGAAAATGACTAGCCTAGCTGAAGCCATTAATGATAAAGAAACGATTGCTAAAGCTTACTTTACATACGGAAGTCTTTATATCCAACTAGAGGATTACGAAAATGCAATAAAAAAATACAATAAAGTCCTTGACATTTCTAATCAAACTAATGACTCTACTTTAAAGTGCAGAGTATATTCCCAACTAGGAATTATTAATAGAAATTTAGGTTATGACTCTATAGCGTTGAACTACTTTTTGATGAGTTACGAACTTGCAAAAAACTCAGACAATCCAATACTTAAATCTACACTACTTAATAATATTGGAAGTGTTTATAATGACAACAAAGACTACGAAAAAGCTCTATTTTACGCTCGGCAAAGTTTACTACTTAGAACTAAATCAGGTTTGGTTAACGAAATCTACAAGTCCTATAATAACATTGCAAGATTATTTTTTAGAACAAATAAAAAGGATAGTGCATTATATTATTCTAATCTAGCGTATGAATTGTCAAAAAAAATGAAGAGTGATTATGGACTAAGAGAATCTACACAGTTACTTTATCTGTATTATTTAGATAAAAAGGACTTTAAAAAGGCTCTGCAATATCATGAAGAATACACTAAATATAGTTTAGCGATAAATGATATCGAAACTAAAAAATCACTAGATAAGTTATTGCTTAAAGAAGAATATTTTCAGACTCTTAAAACTGACAGTATTAATGCCGCTAATGAGTTAAAATTAAACAAAGCTATTCTTGAGGCTAAAATCAGTAACCAAAAGAAAGTAATCTATTTTGTTGTGGGAATAGTAGTTGTTTTGATTTTGTTGTCGTTTTTCATTTATAAAAACTACCGACAAAAGGTAAAATACTCTGAAAAAATAGAATTACAGAGCATGTTGTTGGAAACTAAAAATCAAGAAATAACTGACTCTATTCAGTATGCGAAAAGATTACAAGATGCTATTTTGCCCTCTTTAAGTTTATTTGAAAACAGTTTTGCAGATAGTTTTGTAGTTTATATTCCAAAGGATATAGTTGCAGGTGATTTTTATTTTTTAGAAAAAGTAGGCGATAGCATAATATTTGCTGCGGCCGATTGCACAGGGCATGGGGTTCCGGGAGCAATGGTTAGTGTAGTTTGTTCAAATGCATTAAATAGAGCCGTAAACGAATATCAATTAACAAAACCATCAGAAATATTAGAAAAGGTAAGACAACTCGTTACTAAAACTTTTCAAAAAAGTGAAAGTGAAGTGCGTGATGGTATGGACATAAGTATCTGTAATTTAAACATCAATACAAATGAATTGCTTTGGGCGGGAGCAAACAATCCATTATGGATAGTGAGAACCGAAGCTAATGAAATTGAAGAGCTTAAAGCAGACAAACAAGCCATTGGATATACTGAAAACCCTAACCCATTTACAACCCATAAAATACAATTACAGGCGGGAGACTTAATTTATATCTTCTCAGATGGATTTGCAGATCAGTTTGGCGGAGAAAAGGGAAAGAAGTTTAAATCTGCAAGCATGAAAAAACTTCTAATTTCACTTAAAAACAAGAACTTAAACGAGCAAAAAAGCACTATTACTAAAACCTTTAATAATTGGAAAGGAGATTTAGAGCAAGTAGATGATATTTGCTTAATAGGTGTGAGGATTTAGTATGAAATTAGCTTTATTACATCTTCTTTGTTATTCTCTCTATACCTGAGAAGATAAAATCCTTTTGATAAAAACACGTTCTTTTTAATGAGGTTTTGATCATTTTCATTTTCAACAAAGAAGTCTAATAATAGCTTGCCATTTAAATCATATAGCTGTATTTCTCCGCTAGAGAAATTATTCATGGCAATAAATAATTCATTTTCAGAATACGAAGCATATTTAAGCCCAAAGTCTTCAGCTTTTGTATAATCGATAGCTATAATAGGTGAGTAGGCAAATTTGCCATCAAAATCGGTTTGTTTTAATCGGTAGTATGAAATTCCACTATAAGGTTTACTGTCTGTTTCTTTGTAATGAAGCAGAGTAGATGAGTTTCCTGCTCCTTTAACTTTCTTAAATGGAAGAAATGAATAACCATCCCGGCTTTTTTCAATGGTAAAAAAATCATTATTAACTTCTGATAAAGTATTCCAGCTTAAATCAACAACACCGGCACTATTTAGCCTTACATTAAAATCTCCCAGAGTAATAGGTAGTGCGCCACAGGATGCTCCGCAAGCAGCTCCTCCTGACACATAAGAAACAGAATAAGCAATAATTTCATCCGCTCTGTTTGCAAAACCTTCTATTGTAATTGTTCCCGGACCGGTTAAAGATTCCGAGTCCGTTTGTGTAGAATTTGAAGATCCGCACTGATAAGGCTTTGACGGATTTGATGAACTGACTACTCTCATTCTATCACCCGTGTTACATGTCGGTGGGTTTCCGCCATCTGCACCGGAAGCAGAGCATCCGGCTCGATTTTGCATATCTGCACTAGCTAAAACCGTGCAACCTGAAGGGATATTTATGGTAATACTCATATATATAAATCCGGCACTACAATTCCCGGTAGTGCCACCGCCACAATTTGGCCCCCCAATACCGGAAAGATCACAACCACCCATGCAACCACAGCCTGACCCGGAAACACCAATAGAGCCTGAGCCACAAACTTGAGCAGAAATAGAGGTATTTAGTGCTAAAAGAATATAAGAAAAAGCAAAAAGCTTAAATAGGCATTTCATCACGACAAAATTACTTATTTAATCAGCTTTAAGATAACCGCTTTATTAACAAATTATTAAAAAATTGATAGTTTGAATTTTCAACAAAATGAATGTTATTAACTAATACTGAATAAATATGGTAAAAAAGCCGAAAAGACTACTTTTGTAAGCCTAATGGAAAAAATTATCATCTTAGATTTTGGTTCGCAATACACTCAGTTAATTGCAAGGCGAGTTAGGGAGTTAAATGTTTATTGTGAAATTCACCCTTATAATAAGTATGAGAAACTCACAGATGATGTAAAGGGTATTATTCTTTCCGGTAGCCCACATTCTGTTAGAGAAGAAAATGCACCTAAACCCATAATCGATATTCATAATTTAAGTATTCCTTTATTAGGTGTTTGTTATGGCGCACAGTTTTTGTCGCATACTTCAGGTGGAGAAGTTTTCCAATCAAATACCAGGGAGTATGGTAGGGCAAACTTGAATTATATAGATACTACTTGTGAATTATTGACGGATGTTTCAGCTAACTCGCAAGTATGGATGTCTCATGGAGATACAATAAACACAGTGCCCGACAGTTTTAAAATTGTTGCCAGCACTAAAGATGTGAAAGTAGCGGGTTTTTCAATTAACGGAAAAAAATCATTTGGAATTCAATTCCATCCTGAGGTTTATCACACTACGGAAGGCTCAACTATTTTAAAGAATTTTATCGTTAACATTTGTGGGTGTAAACAAAGCTGGACACCTGACGCTTTTGCTGAATCTACTATTCAACAACTAAAAGAAAAATTGGGTAACGATAGAGTGGTGCTGGGTTTATCAGGTGGAGTTGATTCTTCTGTTGCAGCAATGCTTTTAAATCAAGCGATAGGTAAGAACCTATACTGTATTTTTGTGGATAATGGATTACTAAGAAAGAATGAATTTGAAGCAGTATTAAAACAATATGAAAATCTTGGGTTAAATGTAAAAGGAGTGAGGGCAGAGGATAAGTTCTTATCTGCGTTGGCAGGATAGTCTGATCCTGAGAAAAAACGTAAAGCAATCGGAAAAGTTTTTATAGATGTTTTTGATGAAGAAGCATCTAGCATCCAAGAAGTGAAATGGTTGGCACAAGGAACAATTTATCCTGATGTTATTGAATCCGTATCGGCTACCGGTGGGCCTTCTGCTACAATAAAATCTCATCATAATGTTGGCGGTTTACCGGATTACATGAAACTTAAAATTGTAGAGCCTTTACGCTTATTATTTAAAGATGAAGTTAGGAGAGTGGGAAAAGCATTGGGCTTACCTGATGATTTATTAGGAAGACACCCTTTCCCTGGTCCCGGCTTAGCAATTCGTATTTTAGGAGACATTACAAAAGAAAAGGTACGTATTTTGCAAGAGGTTGATTATATTTTTATTTCAGCCTTGAAAGAAAAGGGATTATATGATGATGTGTGGCAAGCAGGAGCCATATTGCTGCCTGTTCAATCTGTAGGAGTAATGGGAGATGAAAGAACTTATGAAAATGCAGTAGCGTTAAGGGCGGTATCTTCAACAGATGGTATGACAGCTGACTGGTGTCATTTACCTTATGAGTTTTTAGCAGAAGTTTCAAATCACATTATCAATAAAGTAAAAGGAATTAATCGGGTGGTGTACGATATTAGCTCTAAGCCACCTGCAACTATTGAATGGGAATAATGAAGTTTAATTCTTTCATATTATTTGTTTCCTTAGTTGTAGCGGCAAACATCAGTGTTGCACAGACTGCTAAAGACACTATCGAGATAGTTGAAATAGGAAAACAAAAGTTCTACATTCATACGGTTGAAGCAGGGCATACGCTCTATGCCATTTCAAAAAAATATAATACTCCCATTGATATTATTAAAGATGCCAATCCGGGAATTGAAAATGGATTAAGTATCGGTCAAAAAATTAAAATACCCGTTAAAAAAGATTCCAAAGAAGCCGTTAACTCAGAGGCTATTAAGCTAGATGGTAATTATATACTTCATGAGGTACAACCGGGTGAAACAGCCTACGGAATAGCTAAATCTTATAACATTTCGTTTAAGGAGTTGGCAATTGAAAACACTAACCTGGATAGTTTATCCATTGGGCAACATTTAAAAATTCCGGTTGCTAAAATAAAACAAGAAAAACCTGCTAATCTTACCGAAGCACAGCACTCAAACTATATCCAACATATTGTTTCAAAAGGACAGACATTATACTCACTTTCAAAACAATACAACACCACAGTTGACTCAATAGTTCAGGCTAATAATGGTTTGCCAAAGGGCTTAGTTGAAGGAGAAACCATTCTAATTCCAAAGAAAAAATCAGTTAAAATTGACAAGAATGATAATAGACTTACCTTGTAATTAAAAAATGCTTTAACACAAAGCTTCAATGTAAGCGATTCTCTTCAAAAAGATACCATCATTAAAAAGGAAAAGTATAAAATTGCTTTATTGCTCCCTTTTTATGGAGAGGTAAACAGGAATTTGGAAGCCAATAGAAATGCGATAGATAAGAAACAGGTGTATGCGAAGTCAATTATTGGGTTAGATATTTATCAAGGGGTACTTTTTGCATTAGACTCTTTAAAAAGAATGGGAGTTAATATAGACATATATGTTTTTGATACAGGTAATGATTCATTACAAATTGCTTCAATACTAGCAAAGCAAGAACTTAAACAAATGGATTTAATTCTGGGACCTCTGTATTTTTCAGGATTTGAAACTGTAGCTGCTTTTGCTAAAGCTAATGAAGTTCCTATCGTTTCACCCGTTCCGCTAAACAATAAAATACTACTTGGTAATTCATTTGTAAGTAAAATTGTTTCATCAGATATTATTCAAATTGAGGAACTGAGCAAATACCTTGTTGACTCTATGAAGCAGTACAACATTGTAATCGTTAAGCAGAATAAGGAGTATGATAAAAAGTGGGCGCAAACTTTTATGCAAACATACAGGAAACTAATCAAGCAAACTCCAGACTCAAACTTATATTCATTACCCAAAGAAACCACTTGGACGGGAAGCACTAGCGTTAGAAACAATATGATTTCGGGAAAAAGAAATATGCTTATAGTACCTTCGTCAGACAAAGCTTTTGTTGCTGATTTTATGAATAAAATGAATAACGAAACTAAGAACTATGACATTACCATATTTGGTGATGAAAAGTGGCAATATTATGATAACATTGATGTAGCACATATCGAAAATATGAAGTTGCATTTATGTGTTTCTAACTATTTTGAAGACACCTTAGGAAACTTTACGAAAGAGTTTATTGCATATACTGAAACATACCCTACAAAATATGCTTCAATAGGTTTTGATATGGCTCTTTACTTTGGTGGACTGCTTCACAACTATGGAGTAAACTTCATGTCATGGATTGAACAAGAAAAATTAGAATCTACTTCAGTTAAATTTAACTTCTTTAAAACCGGACTAGAAAGCGGTTATGAAAATAGATGTGCTTACATTCTAAAATTTAAAAACGGAAACTTTCATAGAATGAGATAAAAAAAGGTCACCTGAATTATCAAATGACCTTTCTTAATTTCTATATACCAAAGACTACTTTTTCTTAGTCGTAGTTTTTTTAGTTGTTGTTTTCTTTGCGGTAGTCTTTTTAGCTGCTGTTTTTGTATCACTCGCTTTCTTAGTTGTTGTTTTCTTTGCGGCAGCTTTTTTAGTAGTTGTCTTTTTAGTTTCTGTAGCTTTTGCTTTAGTTGCCGTTTCTTTTTTAGCGGCAGGCTTTGCTGCTTTTTCAGTAGTAGTTTTTGCTTTTTTAACCTTTTTTGGTTTAGGAGTAGCAGCTACTGTAGATTTCTTTTTTCGTTTTCTTGAAACACCATAAGAACCCATTGCACGCTTTCCTTTTTTGGTTTTTTTATCTCCTTTTCCCATTTGTATTTTTTTTGGTTTGACGGCAAATATATAAATTGATTTCTAAATACTTTTTAATTCATTTAATATTCTTTGCTCTACAACATCAGAATTTTTAATGGTTTGTTTTGCCCATTTTAGAAGCGTTGCTATTTTTTCTTCTTCGGATAGATAATAATTGTCAACATTTAATCTTGCTTTTGAAGTCAAGTATTGCAAACAAATGGCAGCACAAACGCTTATGTTTAAGCTTTCAGTAAATCCGTATAAGGGTACTTTAAATCTTACATCAGCTTTTTGGATAGCCTCCTCTGATAGTCCGTCTTTCTCTGTGCCAAAAAAAAGAGCAAACTTTTTACTTACATCAAAATCTTCTATTGAAGTAGTATT
>CALALS010000094.1 GCA_937925525.1 uncultured Flavobacteriales bacterium
GACAAACCTGGACGTCTGATTATGCTGCCGTAGGTATGGCAGGAACCAACAATGGGGTAGTAGAGGTTTCCATGATTCCTCCGTTGAATTTAGAAAGTAGACTGAAATACTTAATACAATATCCTCACGGATGTGTGGAGCAAACCACTTCATCGGTGTTCCCGCAATTGTATTTAGCAGATGTATTGGATTTAAGCGCTGAGCAAAAAGCCAAAATTCAATCGAATGTGACGGAAGGTATCAATCGATTAAAAACCTTCCAGTTGAGTAACGGTGGTATGGCATACTGGCCGGGTGCGTATGCCGAAGCCTCTGAGTGGGGAACCAACTATGCCGGACACTTTATGTTGGAAGCCAAAGAAAAAGGCTATGCCTTACCTGCCGGCTTTTTAGATAACTGGATTAAATTCCAAAAACAGCAAGCTAACGGTTGGTCTGCCAGTGCAAGCAGTAACAGAAGCTACTACAATGGCGAATTAGTACAAGCATACAGGCTTTATACATTAGCCTTGGCCAAACAACCTGCCATGGGTGCCATGAACAGGATGAAGCAAACACCAAATCTTTCGGTGGCGGCTAAGTGGCGTTTAGCGGGAGCGTACATGCTGGCAGGAAAAACTGAAGTAGCCAAAGCCATGGTAAGCAGCATAGAAACTACCGTAGAAAACTACAAAGAGCTTTCTTACACTTACGGTAGCTCTAGCCGTGATGAAGCCATGATTTTAGAAGTATTGGCGTTAATGAAAGACAATGTAAGAGGTAAAAAAGTGTTTGACAACATTGCCAAAACAATGGCTTCCAGAAACTGGTACAGCACGCAAACTACCGCTTATGCGTTATTGGCGATAACCAAGTTTATCGGTGGCAGCGGAAAATCAGATTTAAAGTACAACATTGTACTCAACGGAAAATCTGAAAACATAAGCTCTACCACACCTATTAAGCAAACCAAGCTAAGCTTTGCCAACAGTGCCAGCGGCAACCTAAGCATTACCAATAACGGCAGCAAAAAGCTGTTTGTGCAAATACAGTTGGATGGTATTCCGTTAGTGGGCGACCAAAGCAGCAGCGAAAACGATTTAAAACTTTCGGTAAAGTATATGAACATGGACGGCATGACGATAGACCCTGCCATAATAGAGCAAGGAACCGACTTTATTGCCGAAGTTACCATTGCCAACCCTGGTGTAAGAGGCCATTACAAAGAAATGGCATTGACGCAGATTTTCCCTTCCGGATGGGAAATACGCAACACCAGAATGGACGTGAACGAATCTACTAAGCTGAAAGACAAACCCGATTACGAAGACTTTAGAGACGACAGAGTATATACCTATTTTGATATAGACCGCAACAAATCTAAAACCTTTAGAATATTGCTAAACGCAAGTTATTTGGGTGAGTTTTATCTGCCAACGGTGTATTGCGAAGCCATGTACGACCATGAAATAAACGCCAAAAAAGCAGGCAGGTGGGTAAAAGTAATACAAGCAGGAGGGGAGCTTTCTGCTAATTAGCTAATGTGATAATGAATTAATGGGATAATTAGTAATTAGATGACCAGCCAAAAGGTAATAGTGTTTTAGAAAGAATAAAGTTCATAAAGTTTGAAAGATAGCCTTTCTCCCTTGAGGGAGACAAAGAGGGTGACGATAGTTAAATGTGATTAGTTAATTAGTAATTGGTTAG
>CALALS010000095.1 GCA_937925525.1 uncultured Flavobacteriales bacterium
CTAAGAGAAAACTACAACTACTACCTAAAACAAAAGCCTCACATTGTGAGGCTTTTTTAATTACTTTATTTATGCACAAGTTACATTCGTTAAACTTCCGCTAGCTATTAGAATCGATAAGACGAATCATTACCGATTATTTCCTTTTATTTCAAAAATAGTAACAATTCTTTTTTCTTGAATATTAGACAGAAGATTGTTGAAGTTACAACACAACTCTTGCGTACTTAAAAAATTTGCTTTTGGATTCAATGCAAAAAAACCCAATGAGATAGACTTAGAGTCAGATTCAATAAAATCTAGTTGAATTAAATTAGGGGTTGAAAATAAATTTATTCCTTTGGGTTTATATCCTAATACTTTAATTTTTTTTGGAACAATTGAGTATGGGTTTGATAATAGGACTGGTGTTGGTTCAGTCTCATAAAATTCAAGCTCCCCTTCACCATAGAAATGTGGAATATCAACTGCTTCAATCAGTAAACTATTTCCAGTATCAGATTGTAACTTTATTGATTCTCCAATAATCAAATTGTTTATATTCTCAGAAATAGCTTCATTATCAATAAATAAATTTATCTCTCTACCCAAAAAGGCAAACAAAAACTCACATAATTCTCTTCTATTCATAAATTAGTATGCTTTCTCGCAAGTATTTTGCTTGCAGGAGCTAAAATAAAAGGAAATATTTTCACCTATAAGGTTGCCTACTGCAACTTCTTCGCTAAATCTTTAGGTACGGCATCTTTGTGTACTAATATGTTCATGGTTTTGTAGCGTACAAAAGCTTCTGAGGCATAGAAATAACCATCGCAATCGTTATGCTTGGTTCCCCAGGAGTTCTTTACAATATAGTATTTATTGCCTTGTTGGTCTTTTACAATTCCGGTAATGTGCATACCATGGTCATCGGTAGTTTCAAAATTGTCAAAAGCCTCTTGTCTCATTTCTTGGGTAATTACTTTTTCTTGTCCGGGTGCATCAAACACACTTCCTTTTTTCTCGGCTCCCGCATCGCTAAAGTTTTTGTTGTCTTCTCCTGTTTTTACAATCTTTTCAGGGTCTTCGGGTGCAATAGCTAATCCGTTTTTAAATGAAAACCCTTTTTCTGACACATCACTTGCCCAGGCAACGGTGTAGCCGTTCATAATAGCATTGTCAATGGTTTTCATCATTTCATCTAACTTCACGTTATACATGCTTCCCCAAACCCAATTGTCAGGCACTTCTAATATAAATTTTTGGTAAAAAGGATGGTGTGTAAATGAAGAAATGGCAACATAGTCATCCATGTTTAAACCTAAGCTGTTAGCATAAGATTGTGGTGTATATTTTTTTCCTTTTACTTCAAACTCTTTAGGAACGGCACCTAAGTAAGCATCTAAAGTGCTTTCAATGGCCGGTTTCCAAGCTGTGGTTAATTTACTTTTTTTAATCAATTGGTCTGCCATAGCTTTTACCAAATCATCCATTTCATCATGATTGTGCTCTTCGGCACCATAGTTTAGTCCTTTATAAACTTCTTCGGGAACAATGCCGTATTTTTTAATGATGTAAGGAATATCGTGAAACGCACCACCTGCAGCAAGGTTAATGTCTCCATGCATTCTTACATATTTTTCTACTTTATCAGAATACGCATTTCTAACAATAAACATTTCAGAAAGGTTTACTTTGCCTTTTCCCATTCTAATTAATTCTGATTCAAAGAAAGATAGTGCCGAAAAACTCCAGCAAGTACCTGTTCTATTTTGATTTTGAACTTCAGTAGCTTCAAGGTCTTTTACTACGGTGAAAATATATCCTCCATCTTTTTTGTTGCGAAGAGTGTCTTGTGCGTTAGCTGTTAATAAAAGAACAATTGATAAAAAGGTAATAGCAATAATTTTTTTCATGACTTGTTTTTTAGATAAATAAGAAATTTAAGCTGAAAACATTTTTTCAGGGTTTTCAAAGGTTTTAAACTCAACTGCATATCCGTTAGGTCCTTTTAACATAAAGCTTTGTTGTTCGAATGGTTGTCCTTCAAAAAGTGTTTCGGGCTCTATAAAAAAAGGATGTTTGAGTTGAATGATTTTATCTTTTAGTTCGTTCCATTGTTTTTTTGGAAGTACAACTCCAAAATGAAACACCGGAGTTCTTACTTTTCCAACGGAATAATACTGGTCTGTTTTAACGGCATTAGGCTGTAAAACAAAAGTTACCTGATGACCGTAAATGTCAATGTCTGCCCACTGTGGTGTATTTCTACCTACTTTGCAACCCAACACATCTCTGTAAAATGCAATGGTGTCTTTTAAATTTTTAATGGGCAATGAAAGATGAAAACTACTTTCCATACAAACTAAAAAGGTTTGTGTAAATATAAGAATAGGAAAGCATATACGCCAAAAAAAGCTTATTCTTCAACTACTCCTAAAAAGCGTTTTAGGTTTTCGTTGGTTTCGTTAGCTTTTAGCTCTTCCAATACAGCATCAATTTTTTCTTTTAACGCTGTGGTAGATTTTAGTTCATTTCTTTTTTCTAACTCACCATCATCACCTGCTTTCATAGCATCCAGTTCTTCTTTTAACGAAGCTTCCTTTAAACTGTATTTACTTTGTAAATCATTTAATGCTTGTATTCCTGAAAGCCTCATCCACCAGGCAGAGCTATTAGCGGCAACATCTTTTAAAATAGGCAAACCTTTTTCTACGGTTTCATTATCCTGTTTTTTAAGATAGCGAGCGTAAGATTGGGTGTAAATAAACTTAGTGTACGAACCTATTTTGTCAAATGCAGAGATGAAAAATTCGTTTTCTTCTTTACCACCATTTAGTTCATAAATAGATGCAATGGCTAATAAAATAGATTCGTTTTCTTCATTTTCCATTGATTTTGCTAACTCCATTGCTTTTTTACTATCTACTTTTTCATAAGC
>CALALS010000096.1 GCA_937925525.1 uncultured Flavobacteriales bacterium
CCTAATAAGTATTAATATGCAAATGTAAATCTATTTTTATTCTAATCAACCTTTGTTACCTTGCCTGCTCCGTTTATGGACTGATTAAAGTCTTTCGGGCTTCCTTTATACTTCACCTCTCCTATTCCGGTAATCTTAACATCAAGCTCTTCCCGAGAGTTTACCTCACACACTCCCGCACCATCTACTTTTACTTCTACGGTATTACTAAGTAAATTAAATGCTTTTACACTTCCCGCACCGTTTATTTTTATATTCATTTCATCTGCTTCGCCACTCAGGTTAAAAGAAGCGGCTCCATCGGCATTTATGTTTAATTCTTTTGACCTTAATTCCATCTCTATATTGGCTGCTCCATCAACATCCAGGTATAAATCATCTGACTTTATCAATGAAAGCGCTTTAATATCAGAAGCTCCGTCAGCCTCAATACTTTTAATATCAATAATCTTAATATGAATTTCAATTACTTCATCTACCTGATAGCAGCGCTCTGAAAACTCTATGTTTAACTTACTCCCTTTAACATTGGTATTTATTTTATCAATGATGTTTTGTTGACCAATCAATGTTATCTGAGGTTTATCTAAGTTTCTATCCTGCTCAATGGTTACCTTAAACGCACCGTCAATTTCTAGTTCGGTAAAGTTTTCAATAGTACGTTCAATGGCAATGTTTTCTCCCGTTCCTTTTACGCATGGAGCACATGAAGAGGCAACAATAGTCAACACTAAAAGATAAAATAAAGTTTTCATATTAGTTAATTTAAGCAACATCTGATAAAGCTACAATAAAAGAGTAAAACAACATAATTCCGGTGTATGTTGCTTTGGATTGAATGTGTGTAAACAATTCGACTTTAGCAGCAATAATGGTTGCGACAGCATAAAACAAAAGATAGAAAAACACATCCTGCCAGTCAAAAACACCATCAGTGATTGAAAAGTATTGCGAAAACTCAATGCTTAAGGCAGCCAGTAAAGGTAAAACGGTAATTAAACTTTTTTTAAAAACAGTAACTGTGTTGAGAAACATCGTAAAAGAAAACATCCAAAGTGCGCCCGGAAGTGAATAAACAAACCATTCAGGAAGATAGTTTTTTGCAAAACCAATCTGAATAAAGAATTGCTCTAAGGAAAAGAAACGTATAAACTCCCACAAAACCGTAGTTTTTTCTCGAAAGAAAAGGTAAATAATCAATGCTAAAACCAGTGGAAAAGCACCAAATAAAATACTTTGTTGATGAACAACATTAGCTATTTTAGGTTTTTGATAACTATAAATTTCCAAATCGGAAATAATTTAAAGGTTGGTTGAATATGCTCTATCTTAAGTTTAGGCAAATGTAAGACTTTGAAAGGGAAAAAGCTTTTAAAGTAAAGTTGTTTTGTAAAGAAAGTAAACCACTTTTTGATTCTGCTATCTGAAAAATGATTGGTAATTAATAGTACACTATTGGATTTAGATACTCTTAACACTTCCTGAAGCATTTTTGAAGGATTATTGGTAACAGATAGAACATGGTTCATAATAACAACATCAAAATAATTGTCCTTAAAACTCATCTCCTCTCCATTCATCTCAATAACTCCTTCCGAGCCTGATAAATCAATAGCAGTATAGCGATGTCTTTCGGGATACATCTTTTTATAATTATTGTCGAAAGCACCTATTTCTAAAACATTTACGCTTTCGTTTATGTTTGATAAATATTTAGCACATAATCGTCTTGATTGGTTAAAAAAAAGAAAAGAAAAAGGAGTGTAAATCCACCTATTTCGGTTATAAAAGGTATTTATTTCAGCAACTAAAGTTTCCATTTCCCAGCATACAAAAATAAAAATCTTAATTTGGTACAGTATTTGGTATTTTTGTGTCAATGAAAAATCTACTACTAGCAATAAGCCTACTTTTTGCCACTTCTATATTTTCACAAGGAATTTTTGTTGAAGGAAGCTTACAAAGCGGATGGCTAATGAAAAACATGAACACCAATGGTGGAAAGGTAAAAAGTCAAATTAGCCTACCTGCAACTGCCGGAATTGGATTACACGTTCGACTTGCAGATGTAGTAGGAATAAGTGCCGGATTTTCTCAAAGCTATATTTATTGGAGGTTAAAAGACCAAGATTTTATTTCAAGAAATGATTTTTATAGCGTTAAAATGAACTTAAGCAGCTTCTATTATAGCTATTACGGCTCATTTCACGTATCGCTTCCTATTGAAAGATACTTTACCTACATGTACTTTCAGGGAACTTTTAACTATAACACTATTGGTGCATATACATTAAACGAACACCGTATTTTCCCTGTCAACAATGAAGATATATTTATGAATGCCAAATACACTCAAAACAATTATTCAATTGTTCCTGAAATAGGCATTCAAAAGTTCATCAACTCCGGGTTGATGTTTACTGCCGGTGTAAACTACAGTATAGTGCAAGGAGAGAATATGATTACCGGAGATTATTCAGTAGAAAAAAATGGAGAAAAAATTACAGAATCTTCTTTTAGCACACAAGGAAGTGTTATTGGAATAAATGTTTCTTTAAAATATAAAATTGCCAACTTAGGTAAAATCAGACTTCCTAAGAAAACTCAAATGCGACCAATTGATGAAGAAGAAATTATTGTCGTTGAAACACCAAAAGACACCGTAAAAGATCCGGTTACCAACCCTGATCCTCCAAAGCAAGCATTTGATACATCTAAAAAAGAAATGGGTGGAAGACCTTATGACATTGCTCAAAAAATAACATTTGAACACCCTATTATTAAAATTATGGTGTGGGATGATAAAAGAGTGGATGGAGACATTATATCTATTTATTTAAATGACAACACCTTGCTAAGCGAATACTCGTTAACCAAAGAACAAAAAGAAGTAAAAGGAAAACTACTTAGAGGTGCAAATGACTTGATATTATTTGCCCATAACTTAGGAGATATTCCGCCAAATACAGCCGTATTTTATATAACCGATGGATTTAAGACTGAAAAAGTTGTACTTAAGTCTACTTTAAAAAACTCTACAGCTGTTAGAATTTACTATGACCCTAAATAAAATGATTATGAAAAGGACATACCAACTATTATCAATTGTTGTTCTAATTACAACTTTATTTTCATGTACAAAAAAAGACAGTCAATTAGAATATTACCAAACCAATTGTAAAAACCTTAAAATTGATGACCCATCTTATGAATTTTTACCTGATACATTTTGTGGAGAAACTACCAATTCAGGCTCTATTAAAATTAATTTTACCATAAAGAATGGGCAAGAATGTTTTGACAAAATAGTGCTTGGTGAATCAAAGTTTTATACTTCCAATGCACAATTCGGAGACTTTTCTGACACTCGTCTAAGACTTTCAGATGACCCATTAGTAACTATAAGCGGGAATACCGTAACTTTTGTTTACTGCTACACTGTAGCTAACACTTCCGATTACAACGACTTATCAAATATTGTGCTTAAATGGAGTATAGAAAATGAAATTGGAGATTGGAGTAATTCTTTAGAACTAAGAATTGATTTTCCGGGAAAATCAGTTAGTACAGCCCTTTATGACGTAAAAGCAACGGTTAATGTATATCATGAAAATATAATCATAAAACTATGGGATCATGCTTCTGAGGATGGCGATATAGTTACCGTTCATTTAAACGGAGTTAAAATAATTAATTATCATCGTTTAAGAAAAGACGGAGATTACTTTACAGCCAAAGTAAACAAAGGAGATAATTACCTAGTAATATTTGCTGAAAACCAAGGTTCTAGTGGACCTAACACCTGTTCAATATCAATTAATGACGGAAAAGAGATTAAGTTAGAACCAAACCTAAAAACAGGTGAAGCTATAGATATTAAGTGGTAAAAAGCAAAAGCCCCATGGGATTGGGGCTTTTAAATTAGAAGGAAACCTTTGAATTACCTATCTAAAACTTTAAAACTCATCTCCTAGACGCATATAATTTTGAAAAGGTTGCGTGAGGTGAAATTATTTTTACCTTTTTAACTTTCATAAAAGATTTATTTTCTAGAGGATTTAAATTAAAAATGTAAATTTGGAAAACGAAATTTCAAAATCCTTTTAAATGAATAGACTTTTACCCTCTATTTTTTGTGTGGCAATTTTATCTACTACTATTAATGCCCAAAACATTAAAAGATGTTCTACAACAGAATATGAACATTTTCTTGAAGAAACCGACCCTAATTTTACTTACAACCGTCAACAAGCAGATTTAGCCGTTGAAGAGTGGTTAAAGAATAATCCGGGAGAAAAATCAGGGGTGGTTGTCACAATTCCTGTTGTTGTTCATGTAGTTTATAACACATCTCAACAAAATATAAGCGACAAACAAGTTTACTCTGGAATTGACGTATTAAACAGAGATTTTTCCAGACAAAATTTAGATACTGCAAACACACCAAGTGTATTTAAATCAATAGCAGCTGACACTGAAATTAGATTTTGCGTAGCACATAGAGATCCTAACGGTGCCTGGACGAACGGAATCACAAGAACTCAAACAAATACAACTTCTTTTAACACCAATGATGCCGTTAAATCAAATGGAAGTGGTGGAAAGACAGGATGGGACAGAAATAAATATTTAAATATTTGGGTGTGTAATTTAGGTAGTGGCTTATTAGGTTATGCCACCCCTCCAGGAGCTTCTGCAAGTAGTGATGGTGTAGTTTGTGGATATAGATATTTTGGAGATATAGCTGATACAGATGGTACTTTTGTGCTTTCAGCACCATTCAATAAGGGAAGAACTGTAACACATGAAGTTGGACATTGGTTAAACCTAAGGCATATTTGGGGAGACTCTAATTGTGGAAACGACTTGGTTAACGACACCCCTACACAGCAATCATCAAATTTTGGATGTCCAAACTTCCCAAAAATAACTTGCTCTAATGGCCCAAATGGCGATATGTTTACTAACTATATGGATTATTCGGATGATGGTTGTATGAACGTATTTTCTGTAGGGCAAGGAGCCAGAATGCAAGCATGCGTTAACACTACAAGGGTATCACTAAAAACTTCTGACGGATGTGAGGGCGCTATCAACTCACTTAAAGAAGAAATGAAAACCATTACCAATTTTAGCATTTTCCCAAACCCTGCTTCTGAACAAGTTCAAGTTCAAGTAGAATTAGGAATTGAAAACAACATTAGTCTTGAAATAGTTGATATTACTGGAAAAAGAGTATTTCAAAAATCATACAGTAAACTTCAGCAATTATCTGACAACATATCTGTTTCAAACTTAGAAAGTGGAATATACATGGTAAAGGTTAATTCCGGAACCTATACAAAAATTAAAAAGCTTATCATTAATCAGTAAAAAACCAAAAAATAAATATGAAAAAACTACTACTAAGTGGAGCCGCAATGTCTCTGATTTTAACAGTTAATGCACAAATTACTCTTACAGGAGCCAGCAATAATCCTGTTGTTGGTGAAACCATTTCTTATAAAGAAGGAAGTTATTCAAGTCCTGGAAGTGCGGGAGCAAATCAAACTTGGAATATAAATGCTGGAGGTAGTGCCATCACCAATCCATATAACTTTAAAAACCCTGCTTCAACGCCACAAGCCAGTAGTTTTAGTTCTTCAAATGTTGCTAACCTAATTGGAACTATTTACACTTATTACGCAGCAAATTCAACTAAGTTAATATATAATGGCTCACATGATACTACTAACAATTTATTATTAGTTTATTCTAACCCTGAGGATCAAATGCAATATCCGTTTACATATGGAAACTCATTTTCAGATACTTATCAGGTAACTTTTGTAAATGGCACAAATACGTATTTAAGAAAGGGAACAACTACTGTTACTGCCGATGGATACGGAACTTTAACCACACCTGCCGGAACTTTTTCTAATGTTCTTAGGGTGCATTATGTTAGCAATTACACTGACTCATCACAATTTGGTACATTCCCAAGCTCTACAGACGAATATAGATGGTATATGGAGTGGAATCATTTTCCAATAGCAACTGTCGGGTCTAATACTTTTAACGGTCAACCTTTTGGAAGCTACACAAGATACAGAGAAAACGTAAACTCCATTTACGAATCAAAACTATCTGATTTTAGCATTTACCCTAACCCGGTTAAGGAAAACCTGCAAATATCATTTAGCGATGAAGAAAACCACTTTACAGTTCAATTGATAGATATTAGCGGTAAAATAGTTTTGAATAAAGATTTCACTAGTTCTGCCGATATTAAGCAAGAAAACATTAATTTTTCTGAACTTTCAAGAGGTATTTACACCTTAAAAGTTAGTTCTGGAAATGCCGTAGAAGTGAAAAAAATCATAGTTCAGTAAAATAAATTTCCTTGATTAAAAGAAATAGTTTTAATTTGCTTTTCAACCAATTAAATTAAATCTATGAAAAAACTATTACTTTTTTGTTCAATTAGTAGCATTTTTGTTTGTGCACACGCACAAATCACATTAACAGCTAGCTCTACAAATCCAATAATAGGAGATGTAGTAAACTACACAGAAGGACCATCTATTAGTCCTGGAAGTGCAGGTGCTAACCAAACCTGGAATTTATCTTCCATACAAAATACAAGTACCCTTACTTTAAATTTTGTTAATCCATCATCAACAACAGCTGGATCAAGCTTTCCAAGTGCAAATATAGCCTCACAACAAACTGGAGCTGATGCATTTTATAACGGTTCATCAACTGCTTTTTCTCTTCATGGAGCTTATGAATCAAGTCAACCAACAACAGTTATCTATACTAATCCTGATGATTTATTGAGATACCCTTTCACTTACAATAATAATTATGTAGATACCTGGACTGCATCATTTGTAGCTAGCGGTCAAACCATATACAGAAAAGGAACTTCAACTGTAAGTGCAGACGGGCATGGAACATTGATATTGCCAAACGGAACATTTAATAATGCATTAAGGGTTAAGTTTTACCAAACTTATAGTGATTCTATGGCTGGAGTTGGTGTAATTGCTACTTATACTAACGACCAATATTTTTGGTATTTATCATCTTACCGCTTTGCAGTAGCTTCTATATAAAACATAAGTGTTAACGGGACACCATCAAGCAACTTTTCCAGATATAGAACAGGTATTAGTTCAATTGATGAATCACAATTAACAAACTTCTCAGTATATCCTAACCCTGTTAATGATTTTATAAATATTAAATTTAGTTCTGAAGAAAATCAATATAGCGTTCAAATTATTGATGTTAGCGGAAAGACTATTATCAACAAAACCGGCCTAGTATCCGGATTGAAACAAGAAAATATTAGTGTTTCAGACTTAGCAAAATGAATATATACTGTTAAAGTTAGTTCTGGAAATGCCGTAGAAGTGAAAAAAATTATAGTTCAGTAAAAACATTTTAAAGATTAACTGTTTTAAAAGGAGCTTCGGCTCCTTTTTTTAATTTTGTAGCATGAATTTACCTATAGCCCCAATAGAACAATTAAATAAGTTCATTCCCAACACGCTGTTGGAAGTTTTGGGAATAAAGTTTGAAGAAAGTACATCAGAATATATTAAGGCCTCTATGCCTGTTGATAAAAGAACTCATCAACCAATGGGGATTTTGCATGGCGGTGCTTCTGTAGCACTAGCAGAAACCATTGGTAGCGTAGCCTCAAATATTATTTTACATGGCACTGATAAAGCTGCTGTAGGCCTAGATATAAATGCAAACCATATAAAAGCCGTAAGAGAGGGTGTTGTTTATGCAATTGCAAAACCCATTCACATTGGTAAAACTACTCACGTATGGGAAATTAAAATAACTACTGAAAAAAATGAATTAGTTTGTGTTTGTAGATTAACGATGATGGTAATTAATAAAAAATGAGCATCGGAAGTTTCTTTATAGCATATCGTTTACCAAATACTTCTAGCCCTCTTTATTATTATTCTAAAGAAAAAATAAATGTCAGCCATCCGTCTGAATATCTCGATAAAAAAGGTTTCCTAGTACAAAGTTCAGAAAATAGTCGGCTTCTAAATTGGTTTGTCCCTCTTACTAATCAATCACAAATTGAAGAAGAAGTTTTTTTTTCTAAACTCCCGGACATATCTTCAAATAACCCTCAAAACACTACTTCTAAAGAGGAGTACGAAAAGCAATTTAACGCTATTCTGCAGAAAATTAATTCGAAAGAACTGGATAAAGTCATTTTAGCTAAAATAATTAAACATCAAAGCAAAAAACAACTTAAAGCTGAAGAGCTTTTCAACTCATTATCTAACAGTTACCCGGAATGCTTTGTTTTTTTATTTAGCTCCAAAGAAACAGGAACATGGATGGGCGCTACTCCCGAAACCCTAATTAATATACAAAAGGATAATTGTTACACCGAAGCACTTGCCGGTACTAAATTAAAAACCGAAAACCTGGAATGGCAAACAAAAGAAAAAAAAGAGCAAGGAATTGTAGCCGAAATAATAGAAGATAATTTTAGAAGCTTAGATATTGAGTTCACTAAATCCTCTCCTACTGTTAGTAAAGCAGGACCTGTAGTTCACCTTAAAACTTCCTTTCAGTTTAGCGCAAACTCTTCACAAATTGCATCTTTTATATCAAAAACTCACCCCTCACCCGCTATCAGCGGATATCCAAAAGAAAAAAGCATTCAATTTATTAAAGAAAATGAAAAAATAGACCGCAGATACTACACCGGGTTGATTGGTCCTGTTAATTTATTTAATCAAACTCATATTTTTGTCACCCTAAGATGTATGGAATTGTTTGAGAAAAACATATTTAACCTTTACATAGGTGGTGGAATCACAAAAGATTCAATAGCCGAAGACGAGTGGAATGAAACAGAAAACAAAGCATCTACATTATTAAACATCATCAACCAAATTGACAACCAACAAGCTTAACATACAGCTACTTACACACCTTTTACAACTTTATGGGATTAAGGATGTCGTATCATCTCCCGGCTCTAGGAATGCACCTTTAAGTATTGGATTTAACAGAAATTCTGCATTCAATTGTTATACTATTCCTGATGAAAGAAGCGCTGCTTTTTTTGCCTTAGGAATTATTCAAGCCACCGACAAGCCTGTTGTTATTCATTGTACCTCCGGAAGTGCTGTGTTAAATTATGCTCCGGCCATTGCAGAGGCATATTATCAAAAACTACCACTGATAATTATAACAGCCGACCGGCCCAAAAAATTAATTTCCGTAGGAGACGGTCAAACCATTCGTCAAGAAAATGTCTATCAAAATTATATAAAGAATAGTTATGTTTTGACTGAAGAAAATGAGCCTAATTTTTCTATCGAAAACAGTCAAAAAATAATTGAAAAAGCTATCCAAAATTGTACTGACAAAATTTCAGGTCCCGTTCATATCAACATACCCTTTTCAGAGCCTTTATATGAATTATCAGAGTTAGATAAATTAATATCTATAATAACTTTAAATAAAGAAAATAAAAATACTGGTTACCAATTAGATATAAATCTGAAAAAACTATTTAATTCTAACAAAAAAAAGCTGATTATAGTAGGGCAATTGCCGCAAAATCATAAGCTAGAAAACACCTTAAAAAAACTGTCAACTCATCCTTCTATTACTGTTCTTACTGAGTCAACATCCAACATTTCAGACCCTAATTTTATCCCATGTATTGATATGACAATTTCTGCTATTTCAGAACCAAAAAACTATGTTCCAGATTTACTTATTACAATTGGAAATAATATTATTTCAAAAAAAATAAAACAATTATTTAGGGAAAATAAACCGGCTCATCATTGGCATATTGGATACGAATACGAACCTATGAATACCTTCTTTAGTTTAACAGAAAGTATTGAAGCAGACCCTAAAGAAGTGTTGGTTGAGCTTGAACAAAATGCTGAACCACTAGAAAGTGACTACAACACACTATGGAAAGGACTTAGTTTAAACAACAAAGAAAAACACACCGACTTTCTGAAAAAAGCTGCTTTCTGTGACTTAAAGGCCTTTGAAATAGTCTTAGACTCAATAACTGAAAACAGTGTTTTACAAATGGGTAACAGCTCAGTTGTTAGATATATTCAACTTTTCGACCCATTATCCAATATAAACTATCTTAGCAATAGAGGTGTTAGCGGCATAGACGGAAGCACTTCTACTTCGGTAGGTTTCGCTAATAAAACTAATAAAACCGTTACCTGCATTACCGGTGACTTAAGTTTTATTTACGACTCAAATGCTTTTTGGAATAACTACCTCACTTCAAATCTCAAAATTATTATTATCAACAATGGAGGAGGCGGTATTTTTAAAATTATTGACGGTCCAAATGAGGTTGAGGAACTAAAAAAATATTTTGTAGCAAAACAAAACATCAATATTCAATCATTCTGTAAAACATTTCAACTAAATTATTTGTTTGCTAATGATGTAACAAGCTTAGAAGAAAAATTAGTAGAATTGTATCATCCTAGTGGTGAAAACTTTGAACCACCTACGGTACTTGAAGTTGACACCCAAAAAATAGACAATCATATTATTTTAAAAGATTATTTTAGACACCTAAAAACTAAATAAAATGGCAACAAGAGAGTGGAAAACGATAAAAGAATTTAGTGATATTAAATTTGAATTCTTTGAAGGAATTGCAAAAATAACCATTAATAGACCGGAGGTTTATAACGCATTTCGGCCGGAAACAAACATGGAAATGCTTGAAGCAATGGCTATAAGCAGAGAAAGACAGGACATAAGAGTGGTTATTTTAACCGGTGAAGGTGACAAAGCCTTTTGTAGCGGTGGAGACCAAAACGTAAAAGGAGTTGGAGGATATGTAGGAGGAGACGGTGTTCCAAGATTAAATGTATTAGACCTTCATCATGCTATTCGTTCATTACCAAAGCCGGTAATAGCAATGGTAAATGGATATGCCATAGGCGGAGGGCACGTACTTCATGTAGTATGTGATTTAACCCTGGCATCAGAAAATGCAAGATTTGGACAAACAGGACCAAAAGTTGGTAGCTTTGACGCAGGTTTTGGCTCAAACTACTTAGCAAGACATGTGGGACAGAAAAAAGCGCGTGAAATATGGTTTTTATGCAGACAATACACTGCAAAAGAAGCTGAAGACATGGGAATGGTTAATAAAGTGGTTCCACTTGAGCAATTAGAAGATGAAACGGTTGACTGGTGTAAAACCATTATGGAGCGAAGTCCATTGGCTGTAAGGATGCTAAAAAGAGGATTAAATGCAGAACTTGACGGACAAAGAGGTTTAATGGAATTCGCAGGAGATGCCACACTTCTTTACTATCTTACTGAAGAAGCCCAAGAGGGAAAAAATGCATTTTTGGAAAAACGTAAACCGGATTTTGGTAAATACCCTATGTTTCCATAAGCTATTAACACCC
>CALALS010000097.1 GCA_937925525.1 uncultured Flavobacteriales bacterium
ATTAACGGAGATATCTGGCGAATAGCCAAATGGGATGGCAGCCAATGGGTAAGTGTGGGAGGAGGAATAAAAGGAGGAATAGCAGATGTATCAAAGATGCTAGTATATAAAGGCTTACTTTATGTAGCCGGAACGTTTGAAAGCGCAGGCACAAATACCTTTGCTAAGGGTATTGCTACCTGGGACGGAACAAAATGGGAAAACGTAGGAGGAGGAATAGCATCTCCTTGGACAATGCAAATATTTGATATGAAAGTCCATAGCAATAAATTATATATTATTGGTGCTTTTTCAGAAGCCGGAGGAGCTCCTATTAAAAGAATAGCTTCATGGGATGGAACTAACTGGTGTGGCTTTGGTGTTACTGATTCTACTTTTGATAACGTATTATTAGCATTAGAATTTTACCGAGACACCATGTATATAGGCGGAGGCTTTTTTGCCATAGATGGTGATAGCAGTATAAATCGTATAGCCAAATACATAGGAGCGGGAACAGACACCTGTGGCAACAAAACCGGCATAGGAGAATTACCTAATACAGAAAATGTTGCTTTTAGTATTTATCCCAACCCTGCTCAGAATTACTTTAACATAGAAATTACCAACCCTGACGAAGAAGAAATCATTTTAAGTTTGTATAACCTTTTAGGAGAAAAGCTTTATCACCAAGAGTTTTCTTCACACTACCACAAAGAAGAAATAAGTACTCAGGCACTTTCAAAAGGTATTTATATTGTTTCCCTCCAAAGCCAAAGCGGAAAGCTATTAAAGCAAAGTAAAATAGTGGTGCAATAGCTAATTAGCAAACTAACTAAAATCTTTTACTTTTGCTTAGTTTTATATTTTAATCTATTTCCTTATGGCGTTATCGGATACTATAAATGCTGAAATAAAGGCAGCCATGCTTGCCAAAGACCAGGCTAAATTAGCTGCTTTACGTGCGGTTAAATCTGCTTTATTGCTTGCACAAACCGAATCTTCCAATAAAGAAGTTTCTGAGGCAGAAGAAATGAAAATACTACAAAAATTAGTGAAGCAGCGTAATGATGCGGCTGCTATTTACCGAGAACAAAACAGAGAAGATTTGGCTAAAGATGAGGAACAACAGGCAGAAGTAATTGCTTCGTTTTTACCTAAACAAATGTCGGAGGATGAAATAAAGCAAGCGGTAGAAAAAATTATTGCCGACACAGGTGCTTCATCTATGGCTGATATGGGAAAAGTAATGGGAATAGCTTCAAAGCAATTGGCCGGTAAAGCAGACGGGAAAGTAATTTCTACTATTGTAAAAAGTTTATTGGGATAGTTTATTCTTTAAATCCCACCAAAATACTCAAACAGCCGGAAGGAAGAATATCGCCCACCATTTCATAGTTAACAGATTCTATTCTTATGATTAACTGTTGAGCGTTTTCTACTTTAAAATCGAAATAGCTTTTGTATTCTTTTTTAGCATTATCAAACAATACTTTTTTGTTTTTGTCTAAAACCTGAAAGTGGATATCACCCAATAAATCACTGCCTTTCACTAATATTCTGTAGGTTTTTCCGGCAGAAAAGCTTAGCTCAACATCAATAGCTTCTCCGGCAAATACAGTTCCTGCGGTAAGTTGTCCGTTATGTACAAATGGTTTTAAATCGGGCAAACAATGTTTTTTAGTAAAACTCTTGCATTGCGAATAGGACGAAGCTGAAAATAAAATGGTAAAAAGTATGCTTACAAAAAACTTCATCATGATGTAGTTTATTTAATAAAGTCAGCTCTAATTTTAATGACGGCTGCTCTTAATTCAAGAATAGATTCTTTGGTAAACTCCACATTGCTTCCACCTCCAATAGTGGTTACGCCATCATTTTCTTCGGTAGAAACACTTGTTTCTTTGTTCTCCACTTTTATGGCATTAAAATGTTGTTCTAAGTCAGATAGCGCAATTTTAATATCGGTAATGGCATTGTCGTTAGGGAAAGTATTTAAAAGGCTATTTAAGTTTTCGTAAGAAAGCTTTTGCTCTGCTATGGTTTTAGCCACCGCCTCATCGTAATTACTTTCTAATGGATAAGAACCTAAGTAAAGGCCTTCTATCCAACCTCCGGCTAAAATTAATGCGGCAATATTTTCTCTGTGGTTTTCTTTTAAAAAGCCATCTGTCTCTAAATACACTTCAGAAATTATTTGCATTAAAGAATCTCTGTTGTTGCTGTTTCGTTCTAATCTTTCGTAAATACTTGCATCAAAAACTGTTGATAGTCCTAGATTGTCAGCTATTTTGTACAAGCATTCTAAATAAAAAAGCGCATCTTGAGATTGCTCGTAAATACCGGCATAACTTAAATCAGCGGCATACACTCCAAAGTTAATGGCTTGTTTGTAAGAAGTAGAATAGTTGTTCACCTTGGTAATGTCGTGCATTATTTTTGGATTATAAGTTACTCCCGCTTTTTGAAGTATAGAGGAAGTTTCTAAAGGAGAGGGAATAGAATAAAACACGCTTTTGGCTTTTCCTATTCTTTCAAAAGATTCGGAATAGGTTTCAGGGTCTTCAGTTAAGTTTTCAGAAGATTCATCTTCGTTTGTACAGCTAATTAAAGCTATTGACATCGTTAAAACAATAAATAATTTCTTCATAACTTCAGATTAATAGTATAAAAGTAGTGAAAATATTTTAGTGGGCTTCAAGCCAGTTGTTACCAAAACCTGATTCTACGGTTAACGGAACATCCATTTTAACTGCATGTTCCATTTTATCCGTCACAATTTTTTGTATTTCTTCTTTTTCAGTATGATGCACGTCAAACAACAACTCATCATGCACTTGTAACAACATTTTGCTTTTAAATTGTTGTTTTTCAAATTCTTTATGAATGTTAATCATGGCAATTTTAATGATGTCGGCAGCCGAACCTTGAATAGGTGCGTTGATGGCATTTCGTTCGGCATAACCTCTTACTACTGCGTTAGCCGAATTAATATCGTTTAAATATCGTCTTCTTTTCATAATGGTTTCCACATATCCATGCTTTCTGGCAAACTCAATATTATCATGCATGTATTGATTGATTTTTGGATACTTTGAAAAATAGCTTTCTATAATTTCTTTGGCTTCGGTACGTGAAATGTTTATTCGTTCAGCTAATCCAAATGCAGAAATGCCGTAAATAATTCCAAAGTTGACCATCTTGGCATTGCTACGCATTTCTCTGGTTACTTCATTTAAAGGCACGTCAAACACTTTTGCTGCGGTTGCGGCATGAATGTCTTGTCCGCTGTTGAAAGCTTCTATCATACCTTCGTCTTGGCTTAATGCGGCAATTATTCGTAGCTCTATTTGAGAATAATCGGCTGAAAGAATAGTATAGTCTTCATTTCTAGGAATGAAAGCTTTTCTTATTTCTCTACCTTTTTCAGTACGAATAGGAATGTTTTGAAGGTTCGGATTGTTGGAGCTTAATCT
>CALALS010000098.1 GCA_937925525.1 uncultured Flavobacteriales bacterium
TAATTTGCTTTTACAGCCTGCTGTTGACGGAGTGGCAGATGTCGTTTATGGCTCCCGTTTTATGGGCGGTAAACCACATAGAATTTTATTCTTTTGGCACTCTCTCGGAAATAAGTTTCTCACTTTTTTGAGTAATATGTTTACCAACCTTAACTTGACAGATATGGAAACATGCTACAAGTTAATTAGAAGTGACTATGCTAAAAAGATTAAGCTAAAAGAAAATCGATTTGGCTTTGAGCCTGAAATTACTGCCAAGCTTGCTCGAATAAAAGGCATCAGAATATATGAAGTAGGAATTTCCTATTACGGAAGAACTTATCAAGAAGGTAAAAAAATTGGGTGGAAAGATGGCTTCAGAGCTATCTATTGTATTTTTAAGTATGGATTGTTCAAGGGATAGTAAAATTGTAATCTTATCTTTACCAAAAATTATTTAACATGAGCTTAATTGTTGTTGGAACAGTGGCGTTTGATGCCATAGAAACTCCTTTCGGAAAAACAGATAAAATTTTAGGTGGTGCTGCTACATTTATTAGTCTTTCGGCATCTCAACTAGTTGATAAAATAAATATTGTTTCTGTAATTGGTGGTGATTTTCCTCAAGAGTATATCGACCTATTAAAAAGTCATAAAGTAAATACCGAAGGTTTGGAAATTGTAAAAGAGGGAAAAACCTTTTTCTGGTCAGGAAAGTATCACTTAGACATGAATACCCGTGATACTATTGAAACTCAACTTAACGTACTGGAAACTTTTGACCCAAAAGTGCCGGACTCTTACCAAGACTGTGAATATTTGATGTTAGGCAACTTAGCTCCTTTTGTACAACAAAAAGTAATTAAAAGCTTAAAAAACAGACCTAAGTTAATTGTAATGGACACCATGAATTTTTGGATGGAAATTGCATTAGAAGAGCTTAAGCAAACCACTGCTATGGTTGATGTGTTGTCTATTAATGATGAAGAAGCAAGGTTGCTTTCAGGAGAGTATTCTTTAGTGAAAGCCGCTAAAAAGATTTTAGCCATGGGGCCGAAATATTTAATCATTAAAAAAGGGGAGCATGGCGCTTTATTGTTTGACCAAAACAATGTCTTTTTCGCTCCGGCTCTTCCACTAGAAGATGTTTTTGACCCTACCGGTGCAGGAGATACTTTTGCCGGTGGCTTTATCGGCTACATTGCCAAAACAGGTGACACTTCTTTTGATAATATGAAAAGAGCTATTATTCATGGTAGTGCTCTGGCTTCATTTGCAGTTGAAAAATTCGGAACGGAACGATTAGTTAACCTTTCTGCCGATGAGTTCAATGCTAGATTAAATGAGTTTTCGCAATTAGTAAAATTCGATTTAAGTTCAGAATTAGTGAGCTAGTTCATCAATTGGTTAACTTTGTAACCGAGATATGAATGATGCTTCTTTAGAACAAAAAATTCAATCCTTACCTAAAAACCCGGGTATTTATCGCTTTTTCGATAGCAAAGGGAAAATTATATACATAGGCAAAGCCAAAAACCTAAAAAAAAGAGTTTCTTCTTATTTCCAAAAACAGCACGAAAACGGGAAAGTTCGGGTGCTGGTAAGCAAAATAAAAGACTTGAATTACATTGTAGTTGAAACCGAACAAGATGCTCTGTTGTTAGAAAACAACCTTATCAAAAAGCATCAACCCAAGTACAATGTAATGCTCAAAGATGACAAAACCTACCCATGGATTTGTATTAAAAAAGAACGTTTTCCAAGAGTATTTTCAACTCGCACATTAGTGAAAGACGGCTCGGAGTATTTTGGTCCATACACCAATGGAAAAATGATGACAACTTTGCTTGATTTTGTCACCAAGCTTTATCCGTTAAGAACATGTAACTATCATCTTTCCGAAGAAAACATTGAACAAAAAAAGTATAAAGTTTGCCTGCAATACCATATAAAAAAATGTTTAGGCCCCTGTGAAGGGCTACAGACGGAAGAAGATTATAATGCTCAAATTGCTCACATCAAAAACATTTTAAAAGGAAATATTACCGAAATAATTACTGAGCTAAAGCGAATGATGAAAACATATTCTGAAAATTATGAATATGAAAATGCACAACTCACCAAAGAAAAACTTGATTTACTTGAAAAGTTTCAGGCGCGCTCTACAGTAGTTAATCCAAAAATTAATAATGTAGATGTGTTTACCATTGTAAAAGAAAACGACTTCGCCTGCGTGAACTTTATAAAAGTAGTAAATGGCGCCATCATTCAGGGGCATACGCTAGAGCTAAAATCAAAATTGGACGAACCAGAAGAAGAACTGCTTTCCATAGGAATTACCGATTTAAGAGAACGCTTTAACAGCACCAGCAAAGAAATATATTGCAACATTATGCCAAGTGTTGAACCGGAGGGAGTTGTTATTCACCTTCCCCAAATTGGAGATAAAAAAAGGTTAATCGACCTTTCTTTAAGAAATGCCAAGTATTATCTGCTTGACAAAAAACTGAAGAACCAAACCATCAAAGAGAAAAAACAGAAAAACCCTGTTTTAGACGAATTACAAAAAAACCTGCATCTATCCACTCTTCCCACACATATTGAATGTTTTGATAACTCGAATATTCAAGGAACTAATCCTGTTGCTGCTTGTGTGGTGTTTAAAAATGGTAAGCCCGCCAATAAAGATTATCGGCATTTTAATATAAAAACTGTTGAGGGCCCTGATGACTTTGCGAGTATGGAAGAAGTGGTGTACAGAAGATACAAACGACTATTAGATGAGAAACAGCCTTTACCTCAACTCATTGTAATTGACGGTGGAAAAGGGCAGCTATCTTCAGCCGTAAAGAGTTTAAAAAAACTTGACTTATATGGAAAAATCGCCATCATAGGTATTGCAAAAAAACTGGAAGAAATTTATTTCCCTGAAGACAGTATTCCTATTTATTTAGATAAACGTTCGCAAGGATTAAAGCTTATTCAGCACATGCGAAATGAAGCACATCGTTTTGGAATAACTCATCACAGAAACAGAAGAAGCAAAAACTCTTTTAAAACCGAACTGGCAAGTATTAAAGGTATTGGAAAAGCTACTATTGAGACACTACTAAAAAAATACGGTTCGGTTGAACGCATTAAAAAAGCTTCTGAAAAAGAAATAGAAGAAACTATTGGAAAAAGTAAAGCAAAGTTAATCCTTTCGCTTTTTAACTAGGTACTTTATCATTTTTTTCTATAACTTCGGTAATCGTAATCTAACCTAGCGCATTTGAAAAAGTTATTCTTCTTCTGCATTTTTGCTATAGTTCAGTTAGCTTCTTATGGACAAGTCAAGCCTAAGCAAGTTGCGCCTGATTCTTTTATTACAAAGGCTTCCCTTCAGTACGACTTTACTAATTTAGGCATAAAAGAAGGCCTTCCTTCTACTAGTGTTTATAACGCTATTCAGATTAGAAACGGAGAGTTTTGGATTGGAACTGCGGAAGGTTTGTGCACATATAATGGTATAGAGGTGATTAGTTTAAAAAATGATAGCCTCATTTTTGGAAATACTATTTGGTCTTTATTTGAAGACCATAAAGGAACTATTTGGTGTGGACCAAGCAATAGAGGTGCTGTTTATTATGATGGGAAAAAATTTAGGCAACTCACTTGTGATAGTCTACTAAAAACCTCAACTGTAATTGACATTCAAGAAGACGCCAAAGGAGGGCTTTGGTTTAGCACGGTAAAGGGTTTAGCATACTATTATAAAAATAAGCTTAGCTGGTTAATACATAAAAATGATTCTTTGTCCGGTATATATAAAAGCTATATCCATAAAGACAGAGTTTATATCTGCACAAAAAAAGGTGTGTTTTATTATGAAAACAATTCCATAAAAAAATATTTACCAAGCCAAAAAGACATTTTAAATTGTAGGTCTATTTTTATTGACTCTATCGGAAACCATTATATAGGCACCTGGGGAAGTGGCTTGTTTATTCATTTTGTCAAAAACGATTCTGTTGTTAATTATAACCGCCATGAACTAACAAATAATGTTATATGGGATATAAAACAAGACCGCTCAAAAAGAATATGGTTAGCAACCGATTATGGCATAAATATTTATGACCATGGAGCATTGTACTCCATTACTGAAAAAGAGGGGCTATCAAACAACCGAACATGGTCTATTTCAATAGATAATTTAAATAGGATTTGGGTTTCCTGCTACGGAGGCGGAATATCCATTTATAATGGTGATTTATTCAGTTATTCTAACGCAAACACAGGCTTTACTGACAAGCAAATAAATGTTGCCCTAACCTCATCAGACGGAACAGTATGGTTTGCCACATCCGGAGACGGTTTAATAAAGCTTAAAAACGGAGTTTATACGCACTATTATGACAACAAGCTTTTCAGAGACCACTACATCTGGAATCTTTATGAAGAAGATAGTGGTGTGCTATGGATTTGTGCAGATGCTGCCTTAATAAAGTACGAAAACGGTAAGTTCTATAAATACACAAAAGAGTCAGGTATGGTTAGTGATCTAATTTGGTCAATCGTAAAAGTATCAGAAAAAGAATATTATGTCGGCACTTATGATAAAGGGATTATGGTTTTTAACCAGGACTCTTTCTATTCCTTAAATCTTGATATTAATGCAAGAGGAATATATAAACTGATTAAAGATAGTGAAGAACGCGTATGGGCAGTAACTTCTTCAGGGCTTGTTGTAATAAAGAACCAAACCGCTATTGAACTAAATAAAGGGCATGGTATTTTTTCAAATAAAATTGGTGATGTTAAGCAAGACTTAAATGGCAATATATGGGTAACCACAGCTAAAGGAATAACCGTTTATAAAAAAAACGCTCCTTTAACCCATTTTATCTATTTAAATAAAAGCAATGGTGTTGATTTTGAAAATATAAGAAGCATACAGTTTACTTCCGACTCAACCGCATGGATGGGCGCTAATAACGGAGTGTATTTTATTTCTTTTTCTATAAGTCCAACTGAAATATTTGTAAAAGAATCTCAGTTTTTTTCTTCCTCATCCGGCTTTAGAGAAATTGAGGTTTCTGGTGTTTCATATTACAACACTATTCCTAAAAAGTATTTTTTTCCAACCCCAAAAGGAGTAACAACTGTAAATTTAGCTCCTGTTAAACGACCGATTCCCTCCATTGAACTCAAAAAAATAGAGCTCTTTTATGAAGACATGGATTGGTCAAAGCCCATAAAAAAGAACCCTTTTGGCAATGAAATAAGGTATTTATTCGACTCTTTAAATAATCTTCCTGTTGAGCTAGAACTACCTTATAACGTAAATCACATAACCTTTAAATTTCAAGGTGGAAACACTAGAAATGTGGCCGGACTAATGTATTCCTTCTTCTTAGAAGGTATTGAAAGTGGGTGGTCACCTCCTTCATTTTCAAGAGAAGTTACCTTCTCCAATCTTCCACACGGAAGATATCTCTTCAAAGTAAAATCAATTGATGAAAACAAAAATGAAAGTGAGCCATACGTTTACTCTTTTGTCATTCATCCGCCTTTATGGAAAATATGGTGGGTTCAATTACTCGGTATTGTTGTTTTTATTTTAGGGCTCATCTTAATTTTTAGAGTCAGAACTAACCAGTTGAGAAAAAACAAAATTGAATTAGAAAAAACCGTAAAAGAAAGAACGGTTGAACTGTTTGAGCAAAAAAGTTTAATAGAACAAAAAAATAAAGAAATTACCGATAGTATCAGTTATGCTAAACGTATTCAAAAAGCAATATTACCCTCTCAAAGCTTTATTAAATCTTTTTTAAATGAGTGCTTCATTTTATTTCTTCCGAAAGAGCTGGTTGCCGGAGATTTTTATTGGATAGAAAGCAAAGAAAACAAACTATTAATAGCTGTTGCAGACTGTACCGGGCATGGTGTTCCGGGAGCAATGGTTAGTGTAGTGTGCCACAATGCCTTAAATAGGTGTGTGAGAGAGCTTTCGCTTACAAAGCCAAGTGATATTTTAGACAAAACCAGATTAATGGTTATTGAGACTTTTGAAAAAAGTGATGAGGAAGTAAAAGACGGGATGGATATTTCTATTTGCTCGATTGACTTTGATAAAAAAATTCTGCATTGGGCAGGCGCAAATAATCCTTTATGGATTATTAGAAATAATGAGCTGTTAGAGTACAAGCCCGACAAACAACCCATAGCCAAATATTATAATATGTCTCCTTTTACTAATCATGAAATTACTTTAGAAGCAGGTGATTGCCTTTACCTTTTTACAGATGGTTTTGCGGACCAGTTTGGTGGACCAAAAGGAAAGAAATATAAGTACACCGCTTTTAAAAATCTACTTTTAAAAACATCCCCTCATAAAATGGAAAAACAACAAGACTTTATTCATAATGAATTCAAAAACTGGAAAAAATCGTTAGAACAAGTTGATGATATTTGTATTATTGGAATAAGAGTATAATCAACTTAGTTTATCCGCAAGCAATCTCATCTCCATTCCCGGAGCATACTTTTGGTAAATAATGTTATATACCGCCTCAGCAATCGGAATATCTACTTTATAGTTTTCGTTAAGCTCATGAATACTCTTTACCGCATAATACCCTTCCGCCACCATATTCATTTCCAGATGAGCAAATCTTACTGAATATCCTTTTCCTAACATGGTGCCGAATAATCTATTTCTTGAAAATTGCGAATACCCGGTAACTAATAAGTCTCCTAAATAAGCTGATGTTAAAACATCTCTGTGCACAGGGCTTACCGCATCAACAAATCGTTCAATCTCTTGAATGGCGTTAGAGATAAGCACAGCCTGAAAATTATCGCCATAACCCAAGCCATGGCAAATACCACAAGCTATGGCAATTACATTTTTATAGATGGCAGAAATTTCCGTTCCATAAACATCTTCAGAGGTTGTAGTTTTAATGTATCTACAACTCATCTTTTCAGCAATAAATTCTGCCTTTTCAGCATCTTTACAAGCAATGGTTAAATACGACAGCTTTTCTAACGCCACCTCTTCAGCATGACATGGCCCACAAATGATTCCAAAACCTTCTTCTTGAATATTAAAATGCTTTTTCATATAGCTTCCCACTATTGCGTTTTCCTCAGGAATAATTCCTTTAATAGCCGAAAAAACGGTTTTCCCTTTTAATAACTCAGGGTTTACATCCTTTAGGCTTTCCGATAAAAAAGCTGATGGAACAGCTAATATTAAAATATCATTGTCTTCTATTACTTTTTCAATATGGTTAGTTGGGAAAACTTTTTCAAGGTCTATTTCAACGGAACTCAAATAATTAGGGTTGTGCCCATAATCATTAATATGCTTAACCGATTGCTCATTGCGCATCCACCAATCAATCTTGTCTAAATTATTAGATAGAATTTTAACGATAGCGGTGCTCCAGCTTCCGCCTCCAATTACTGCAACTCGCTGGTTTGTCTCACTTTTTTCCATCAGTACAAAAGTATAAATATAAGCTTCACAAAAATTTAACAAAAATTTATCGAATAAATTTGGTGTTTCGTCTAAAAAAACCCTACTTTTGTCGAAACAAAATCAAAAAGCAACCGTATCTTTGAAATAATTAACCGCTCCTTTTGAAATTACTACCGCTTATGAAATGCGCCAAACAAATAGAAAAAAGCTGCGTTTAAGAACTCAAAGAAAGATGTTATGGAAACAATTACAACCAAAACCAAAATCAGAGAGCTTGCCAAATCCTTAGGAGTGGCAGTTCTGATACTAGCATTTTTATTATTGTTAGTAGTATCATTTACGTAACCCCTAGTTTAATCAACCAATAACCGTTGGAAGACAAGAAAGCTCTGCT
>CALALS010000099.1 GCA_937925525.1 uncultured Flavobacteriales bacterium
GGATGCTTGTGAGAGAAAAATTTAACCAAAGTTAAAATAAGATGTTCAGACTTTTTATCACATGTTTATTATGTGTCTTTTTTGTTAGATGCTCAGTTAAAAGAGATATATGTTTTGATGTTAGTAAAAAAAGCCTAAGTGTTAACGATAGAAAAATTAGCGGATTACAGATTGAAGTATTTAATTTAGATTCTTTGAAGGCAATTAATCATTATGGTTTAATCCATTTTAATTCAAACCCTGAAGTGGTTTACTCTGATAGAAATAAATTTTATTTAGCAATTAGTGATAAGAAATTTAGTGAGCTTCAAAAGCTTGATTTTTATTCAAATAAACTTAAAAGACTTGATGATAGTCTTCAAAAAAGGTATCCATTAATTAAGTTGCCTGTAAAAATAAATTTCAATGACACGAGTAGGTTCTTAGTTGAGAAAACAATCGAAATTAATGAAGATGGATATGATTTTTCGGGCAATTACTCTCTTCAACAACTAATCGTAAAAAATAAATATTACAGAATTATTTTTCAATCAAATAAAAGAGAGGATGAGTTGTGGGTTGAGTTTAAAACAAATGAAAAAAATGATGTTATATATTGGAAAACAGTTAATATGTGTGTTGGACGAATAATTCCTCCGAGAAAATTATAACTTGATTAACTTACAACCTACTTCCAATTACTACAATATCATCTACCTGTTCCAGTGGTCCTCTCCAGCTTTTTAGTTCGGTCAGTAATTTTTCTTTTTGTTCTTCCATGCTCAAATCGTTTATGCTTAAGAACAATCGTTTCAGGTTTTTGTACATAAACTTTTTGCCTTTGTCTCCGCCAAACTGGTCGGCATAACCGTCAGAGAAAAGGTAAATGGTGTCGCCTTCTTTTAACTTAAATCGGTGGCTTTTAAATTCTTTTTTCTCATCGGAATAACTACCAATCGGGAAGCGGTCGCCTTTTATTTCATAAAGCATCAGTCCGTTTTCGGTCATATTTGGTTCTACTTCTTCTCCATCCAATACTTCCAGTTGGTCTTTGCTAATAATGTAAATCGGGTTGTAAGCTCCAGCATATTCCAGTATTTTATTGTTGGGGTCAAAAGCGCAAAGCGCCATGTCCATGCCGTCTTTTACGGCAGCATCGGCTTTTTGCCTCAAGGTATCGGAAACGCCTTTGTTCAATTCATTTAAAATAGAAGCGGGTTCGGTAATGCCGTATTCTCCCACAATTTTGTCTAACAAATTATGTCCCACAATACTCATAAATGCGCCCGGTACGCCATGTCCGGTGCAATCTACGGCAGCAAAAAGCGCTTTGTTGTCTTTGGTGGCGAGCCAGTAAAAGTCACCGCTTACAATGTCTTTGGGCTGAAACAATACAAAGGTTTTTTTCAGTTCGTTTACAAAAAGTTGGTGGTCGGGCAAAATGGCTTCTTGTATTCGTTTGGCATAGGTAATACTATCTATAATATCTTTGTTTTTGCTTTCAATCTCTTTGCTTTTTTCCACTACTTCTTCGGTACGTTCTTGTACTTTTTCTTCCAATACTTTTTTCTCTTTGATGAGCGCTTTCTCTCTTAGTTTAATAAATATCACTATGGCAATTATGAGTAAAATGGCACAGGTAACAATAAACCAGGTACGCTGCCATAGCGGAGGGATAATGCTAAAACTATACGTTACGGGTGTAGAATTCCATACTCCGTGATTGTTGCAGGCAATTACTTTAAAGGTGTAATTACCGGGCGGGAGAGGAGAGTAGGTAACGTAAGTTTGTTGTGTGGCGGGTCGCCAGTCTTCTTCAAGACCTTCCAGCATTACTTTAAAATACACTTCATCAGGGTTGGTAATGCAAATACTACTGTAATTAAACACAATGGATTTTTCCTGATAATTAAGCTCTAGTCCGGGAGTCATTTTACGCTCTTCCAGGTTTACTTTAAAGCCTGTGATTTTGGTTAGCGGCTCTAAGGTGTTTTCTTTTACTAATTGTGTGTTTACTCTCACGGCACCGTCTATCGTCCCGAACCAAAGGTTGCCGCTTTCATCTTTGTAGGTGGCATTGTGTTTAGATTCAATGCCCACATAACCCATTTTATCGGTAAAGGAGAAGAAGCGGTTTTGGGCAACATCGTATTTGTTTAAGCCTTTATTCGTTCCTATCCATATGTTTCCTTCATTATCAATATTCAATAGAGAAATGTAGTCCGACAGCATACCGTCATTAATGGTGTATTGCTGAATAAGTTTGCTGCCGTCATATACAAATACACCTTTACCTTCCGTTCCAATCCAAAGGTTTCCTTTAGCATCTTCTACAAATGATGTAGGCGTCATTTTTATATTCAGCTTGACGGCCGAAATTTGGTCATCGTCTATTTTAGAAAAACCTCTTCCTCTTGCGCCCACCCAAACCATGTTTTTGGAGTCAGTATAAATGGCTGAAATTTCATTACCCGATAAACCGTTTGATTGCGTGAGTCTGGCTACCTTTTGATTGTCAATTTCATAATATACCAGACCGTCAGTAGTTCCTATCCATAAGTTATTGCTTTTATCAACATCTAAAGCAGTAATTAATGGTTGACTCATGTAAGAGTTAATCATGAAGTTGATTTCGAAACGTTGACGAGCTTCGTTAAACTTCATTACGCCACCGCCCCAGGTTCCAATCCAGATGTTTTTGTTTTTATCTGTTTTGATAAAGCGAACTTCTTCATAGAAAAGGCCGTTGTTTTGGTTGTAGCTTTTAATCGGTTTTGAATTATTTAAAACAGAAATTCCTTTGTTGGTACCCAGCCAGTGGTTGCCGTTTCTGTCAATAGTAATTGCCCAAACCTGATTGTCAATCAATCCGGTTTCTTTGTCAAACGAAACAAATTGTGCTCCTTTGAATACAAACAATCCATTTTCTTTAGAACCGATAAGTATGTTTCCTTCACGGTCTTCAAAAATGCAGCGGATGTAATTGTCTTTTAATCCGTTTTTATTATTTAGGTTAGTGATTTTACCCTCTTTTATTTTACTTATTCCTTCGCCCCATGTGCCTACCCAGATGGTTCCCTGGCTGTCTTCAGATATGGTGCTAATAAAATTAGAGGCAATGCCGTCTCTTACGTCATATATTTTCAGTTCATTACTTTTTGCGTTTAAGTGATAAAGTCCGCCATTATAAGAACCAAACCATATATCTTTATTTTTTGCCTGATACATGTAGGTAATTTGAAAATAGGTGGGCATTTTTTCAACCTTGAATGGTTTGAATTCATCACTTGCGGAAATGTAATACCTTACGCCAACGTTCGTTAAAAAGCAGACTTTTCCGGTATTCAGTATCATTACCTGAAATACTAAATCGCTTAATCCTTCTTGCCCTTTGTATTGCTTAAAATTTATCTTATTGATTTCCGCATTATAGAAATCGGATACTTTTAAAGCTCCTTCACCATGAGAGCTTACCCAAAGATTTCCTTCATCATCTTCGGTAAAGGAAGTGATGTCCGCACTCATGTTTAACATGATTTCAAACGTTCCGTTTTTCATTCTGGTAACGCCACCATTGGTGTGTCCCAGCCACATATTTCCGATACTATCAATATGAATAGCTCTCACAGAGCCATCAGCCAATCCGTCTTCGGTGGTGTAATTGATAAATTCTTTTCCGTCAAAACGGGAAAGTCCGCTAGCTGTACCCAGCCACAACACACCGCTTTTGTCTTGTGTAATGGCATATACACTTGATTGTGCTAAGCCCTCTTTTACATTATAATTATCGAAATGAAATTTTTGCCCGATAGCATTTAGTGCAAAGACAAAAAATAAAAAGCCTACAAAAAGAGTACGAATAGAAGAAAGTTTATTCATTCTTCTTTTTATTTTTTAATGAAGAAGAAGGTGCCGTTTTCGTCTTCTAATCCTGCAATTTTACCAAACTTAGGTTTTTGAGCACCTCCGCTACTCACAACGGCAGAACTCACTTTTTTAACTACTGTTTCAATAGGAATACATGAGTTCGGGTTTCCTGATAAGGTATTGGCAAATGTTTTGGTAAACTGCGAATTATCAACAGCTAACTCATAGCCCGCAGAAGAAAATACTTGTGAGGATTTAAACTTGGTGGCTTGCCAGTCGTTGCAACTTTTGTCTTCAGGTGTTGAACGCATGGCCTGATAAAAGGTAGGGCCGGATTCACAAGCATCTGTAATTACTAACGTATGCGTAATGTATTTAGAATAGGCTTGCATGGATGCTTTTAAATTATTGATGTTGTAGTATGTAAACTCTTCATCTCTTTTGGCATCTGTAGGAATCCAGTAACCGGATTCATTGATAAACTTACCATGTCCCGCATACCAAACTAATAGCGAGTTTACTTTGTTGCTTCTTACTAAATCTCTTAACTCAATGGCGAAGAATTTTTCCAGCTCATTCTTTGTCATATTTTTCTTATGAATGATGTTGTGTATTTTGTATTTAGCAAATGCAGACTTCATCATGGTTACATCTTTTGTTGGTCCGTCAAGACTTGCAAAAGATTTGTAGTCAGAGTTTTCAATAAAGATAACCCAGGTTTTCCCCATCGGATTGTCTGCTAATAAAGCAACGTTTTCTCTATTAATGGTAAATTTCTTTTCTGCTTTATTTCCAAATTGGTCTTCTGATGTGATGGTAAAGTTGTCTTTGTTTAAAATATTAATGGTTGCAGAAAATTTTGGATTGGTTTCATTTAATGTAAAGCTAGCGGTAGCTCCGTCAATCAAAATACTTTTGATTAAGCTTTTGTCTTGCATAATTCCTTCTATATAAAGAGATGGGTCATCACTATCAAGGTATATCATACCGTCATCTGAAGCGTATGGAGCAAGAAGTTTAACCACCGGTGGATCTATTTCTGTTTCCGCAATTTCGTAGTTCCAGGTTTCTTTATTGAAATAAACATCTGTGGCAGATATAGTAACGTTGTCTAAACCTTTGATTTTTACTTCTAGTTCAAATAGTGGGTTGATGGTATCCTTATTGAACTCAGCTTCTCTTCCATTAATCTCAATAGAAGAAATATTACTTTCATCTATAATTTGCCCTTTGAAAAACATATAGTCTTTATTTCTGGAAATTTGTAACACTCCTTCTTTTGGTGAAACAGGTTCAATCATTTTAATCTCGGGCTTGTTTTCCTCTCTGTTTAAATTGTACAACCTTACTTTGGCGTCTTCATATAAGCGTTGTGCTTTAATGTCATTTGGCGACATTTTTTTTAGGGTAGAGTAATCTTTCTTAGCGTTTTTGAAATCTGCCAATAACTCATAAGCTTGTCCTCTCATGTAATACAAGTAAGAATCTTCTTTGTTTAAGTAAATAGCCTTTGAATAATCTGCAACTGCATTTTGGTATTGAGCCAATTCTTGATAGAGTTTTCCTCTCATTAAATAATACTCATAATTTTCAGGTTTAAGCGTAATTACATTTGAAATGTCGGTAACTGCTTCTTGTTTTTTGCCGCTTGCTGCATAGACATTCGAACGAACTAAAAGAGCAGGAATATTTTTGGCATCTAGCTCCACAGCCTTATTGGCTGCTTCCAACGCTTTGTCAAACTCTTTAAGCATTGAATTTGAGTAAGCTAATCCACTGTAAGCATCTACCATTTTAGAATCATAAAATTTAGCTCTTCCATAGTTGTAGGCAGCGTCTTTATAGTTTTTTATACTGTCTAAAGAAGCTCCGAGTAAGAGATAGTTGTTGGCTGTTTTTTCAATTAAAACGGCTTCATTGGCATTGTCAACTGCTGCTTGAAACCTGTTTAAGTGTAAAAGAGTTCGGGTTTTGTATTCGTATGCTTCCAGATTTTTTTTGTCGTTATCTATGGCATTGGTAAATGAAGTAAGGGCATTTTGATAATCACCTTTTAGGAAATAAACTTTTCCTAAACTAAGGTGATAAGCTCCTTCTTTTTCTTTGTAGGCTGTTGCTTTTTTTAAGTCATCAACTGCTTTATCTAAATCATTAAGCGCTAAATGGCTTAAGCCTCTGTAATAGTATGCTTCATCATGGTCTGCTTTAAGATTAATAACTTGTGTAAACTCTTCAATAGCAGCTTTGTAGTCTTTCTTTTCGTAAAATTCTTCTCCGACTTTAAATATTTTGTTCGGGTTTTGTGAAAATCCGATAAAAAAGCTTGAGGCTAGAAGAACAGTTAGTACTAGTTTTTTCATAGTTAAAAACTTATAAAAGTGATGGTTAGTCAATTGAGGATAAAGTTAAAAATAATTTAAGAAACTGACTAGCCTAGTTTTAAACAAACAAAGGCCGCCCATTTGGGGCAGCCTTTGTATTTAGCCATTGACAAAAAGCAACGTTACTTTTTGTCGTCTTTCACCTCTTCAAAATCTACATCAGTTACTTCTTCTTGCCCATTATTAGAAGCATTAGCATTCGGCTCACCGCCACCTGCATTTGCTTGTTGTTCTTGAGCAGCTTTGTACATTTCTTCTGATGCTGCCTGGAAAACAGTATTTAGTTTTTCAAGTGCAGTTTCAATTTGAGGTATGTCTTTAGCTTCATGTGCTTTTTTCAATTCAGCCAAAGCATCTTCAATTGGTTGTTTTTTGTCGGCTGGTATTTTATCTCCATACTCTTTTAATTGTTTTTCAGTTTGGAAAATCATACTGTCTGCCTGATTAATTTTTTCAACCGTTTCTTTGGCTTTTTTATCTTCTTCAGCATTTGCTTCAGCCTCTCTCTTCATTTTTTCAATTTCTTCTTGGCTTAAGCCTGAAGAAGCTTCAATTCTAATGGATTGCTCTTTTCCGGTAGCTTTATCTTTAGCTGATACGTTTAAGATACCATTGGCATCAATATCAAATGTTACTTCAATTTGAGGAACACCTCTTGGTGCAGGCGGAATATCAGTTAAATGGAATCTACCGATAGTTTTATTTCCGTTTGCCATTGGTCTTTCTCCTTGAAGTACATGTATTTCAACAGACGGCTGATTGTCAGCCGCTGTAGAGAAAACTTGTGATTTCTTAGTAGGAATGGTAGTGTTTGCTTCAATCAGCTTAGTCATAACGCCCCCCATTGTTTCAATACCAAGCGAAAGAGGAGTTACATCAAGTAACAATACATCTTTTACCTCTCCGGTTAAAATTCCTCCTTGTATTGCCGCACCAATTGCAACTACTTCGTCAGGGTTTACACCTTTAGAAGGGTCTTTTCCGAAGAATTTTTTAACTGCTTCTTGAACGGCAGGTATTCTTGTAGAACCACCCACTAAAATGATTTCGTTGATATCATTTACAGTTAAACCTGCATTTTTAAGCGCTGATTTGCATGGTTCAATGGTTCTTTTAATTAAGTCGTCAACTAATTGCTCAAACTTAGCTCTTGTTAAAGTTTTAACTAGGTGTTTCGGACCACTGTTGGTAGCTGTTATATAAGGTAAGTTAATTTCAGATTGAGCAGTGCTTGATAATTCAATTTTTGCTTTTTCAGCAGCTTCTTTAAGTCTTTGAAGCGCCATAGCATCTTGTTTTAAATCAATTCCTTCAGCAGCTTTAAACTCGTCTGCTAACCAGTCAATAATTTTTTGGTCAAAGTCGTCTCCACCTAAATGTGTATCACCATCAGTAGATTTTACTTCAAACACACCGTCACCTAATTCAAGAACGGAAACGTCATGCGTACCACCACCACAGTCAAAGACAACAATTTTCATGTCTTTATCTCTTTTATCTAAACCATAAGCTAAAGATGCTGCGGTTGGCTCATTAATGATTCTTCTTACTTTAAGTCCTGCAATTTCACCAGCTTCTTTTGTTGCCTGGCGTTGTGCGTCATTAAAGTAAGCAGGAACTGTAATTACAGCTTCAGTCACGGTTGTACCAAGATAATCTTCGGCAGTTTTTTTCATTTTTTGTAGCACCATTGCTGATATTTCTTGAGGGGTATAAAGCCTTCCGTCAATATCTACTCTTGGTGTATTGTTTTCACCTTTCACCACTTTGTAGGCTACTCTTTTTACTTCTTCTGCAACTTGGTCAAAGGATTCTCCCATAAATCTTTTTATGGAGTAGATGGTTTTTGTTGGGTTAGTGATTGCCTGTCTTTTAGCCGGATCACCAACTGCTCTTTCGCCACCTTCTAAAAATCCTATTATTGAAGGAGTTGTTCTTTTACCTTCGCTATTCGGAATAACAACCGGTTCGTTACCCTCCATCACTGAAACACAAGAGTTGGTTGTTCCTAAATCTATGCCTATTACTTTACTCATTTTATATAGTTTTAATTTTTAACAAATAATTTGAACTTCATTTGTCAATGACTATGCCATTAGAATAAAATGTAAATCCTGTCAGTTTTTTATGAAATACTAGTAAAATAAGGTGACAAATACTGACAAAAGGTCAGATTAATTACATTTATTGTTGCTTATAGCGGAAGCAAGCGGGTCACAAAAGTTCATGGTAGAGGTTCCTTCACCCGTTCTTAATTTGGTAATACTATCGTCAGTAAGTTTATATCCATAAAAAGAAAATGTAGCTCTAGCTGAGAATATTCCTACCGCTCCTTTTGCATCTATTTCGCCTGTATTATCTTTAGATACAAGATTAGTATAAGACGGTTTATCTTGAACAATAGAAGTGCTTGGATTACTAACTTCCATATATGTACTAAGCTCCTCACCTCCAACATATATATTTAAGTCAATTAATCCTACTAGTCTTTTAATTACATTAGGGTCATCAACCACTTTATTAATTATTTGCTGATAGAAGTTTTCTCCTTCGTATTGAAATTCTAGTTTTTCACTTCCTGCAGCACTTGGTGATCTTTTTACACCAACAGGAATACTTATTCTTCTGTCAATGGTGTCACCATTTGCATAAATTTCTTTGTAGTTAAAAAAGTATTCTACTTCATAAACTTTAGCATCTTTCCCTGTAGTGATTTCAGTTATCTGGGTTAATGTTTCTCCTTGATTATTAGCATAACTTATAAGGCTGTTAGTAGAAAAAGGTTTGGTAACCTTTATATTTTTAACAAGTGGTGTTTCTGCGCTAACCGTTTTGCCAATATCATTATTAGTAATCAATAATCTATAATAATTATCCTGGTCCATTGTAAGCGTTCCTTGAGTGGTAGGAAAAGAATATAAAATATTGTCTTCGTTAGAAAAATAGCCCGGCTCCATTTTAATATGGTTAACCTTTTGGCAGGTAATGGTTCTTTTCAGGATGTCGTTTTTGTCGTATTCTTCAACAATTACTGATACATTTTTGTAGTTAAAAGAATCAGGAAACTGAGCCATAACAGCTGCATCTTCATCGCCTAAAAAAGCTCTATTGACTCTTATGTATTGGGTGTCAACGGTGTGGTCTAATAACCCGTAAACTACAGTAACATCTCTCCATGGAGCTGTAACGTCAATTTCAGTGCTACATGATATTGAAAATGCAATAGAAATTACTGCCAAAAACTGTATGATTATTTTTTTCATCCTTTAAATTCTTCCTTACAAAAGTAGAATTTTTAAGTTACTTCACTCATAATTTGTAGATTTGTTGACTTAGTTTTTGTTATCAGGTAAATATGTTATACAAACGGTAGCAAATTATGAATTAAAGGTTATGTCAGTAGCAAATGAGTTTAGTGAAGTAAAGAGGGTAACAACCCATACGTTACAGGAAATGAAAATGAAAGGAGAGAAGATATCTATGCTTACGGCATATGACTTCTCTTTAGCTAAGATTGTTGACCATGGCGGAGTAGATGTGATTTTAGTGGGAGACTCAGCTTCAAATGTAATGGCAGGTCATGAAACTACATTGCCAATTACTCTTGACCAAATGATTTATCATGCTCAAAGTGTAGTTCGGGCAGTTAGTCGTGCTTTGGTTGTAGTTGATTTGCCTTTTGGAACTTATCAGGGAAACTCAAAAGAAGCCTTGAACTCAGCTATTAGAATTATGAAAGAATCCGGTGCTCATGCAGTAAAGCTTGAAGGTGGTAAAGAAGTTAGAGAGTCTGTAGAGAGAATAATTTCAGCCGGAATTCCTGTAATGGGGCATTTGGGGCTTATGCCACAATCTATTTATAAGTTTGGAACTTATGTAGTACGAGCAAAAGAGGAGGACGAAGCTAAAAAGCTTATTTCTGATGCTCAGGTTTTGGAAGAGGCTGGTTGTTTTTCAATAGTACTAGAAAAAATACCTGCAAAACTGGCTAAAAAAGTGAGTGAAAGTATTAAAATACCTACCATTGGAATTGGAGCCGGAGGAGGTACAGATGGTCAAGTATTGGTGCTACACGATATGCTCGGTATTAATAAAGAATTTAGCCCGAGATTTTTAAGACGTTACGCTAATTTGTTTGATGATATTCATAAGGCAGTTGAAAATTACGTTAAGGATGTGAAGTCTCTTGATTTTCCTAATGAAAAAGAACAATATTGAAAAGAGGAATAGTTATATTTTTTATTTTCATTTCAATACATCAGCTGTATTCACAAAAGCATTACGCCCAAGTATATAGTCCCGCACCCATTGAAGAATCGGCAGCTAAAAAGTTGTTTAATGTTAAAATGTATTATGAAGCATTAAGAGTAGTTACTCCTCTTTTACCTAAAAACTCCACCAGTGCAGAATTGCAATATATTTATGCCGTTAGTCTTCTAGAAACTTCAGGCAATAAAAAAGACGCCTTAGCACCTCTTGAATATGTGAATTCTCAGCCTAACCCACCAAGCGAAATTGAATATTATTTAGGATTGGCTTTAATGCATAATCACAAGTTTGATGAGGCAATTGAGCAATTTAAAAAATATAAAGAGAGAGGTTCGTATTTAGGTGGTTTTAAGGATGCAGAAAAGAAAATATTTTGGTGTGAGAATGCCAAGGAAATGATTCAAAATGAAGTAGAGGTTAGTTTTGAAAATTTAGGAGAGGATATTAATTCAATTGGGGAAGACTATCATCCTGTATGCAACCCGGATGAGACTTTAATTCTTTTTACTTCCAGACGAGAAGGAACTACAGGAGGGTATTATTGTTTAGATGGAAGTACAACGCCTGATATATACATGTTGTATTATAAAAATGGAAAATACCAAAAACTAAAGCCTTATGGAAAACCCAATTCATTTGCTATTGAAGAAATAGCAGGAATTTCTGAAAATGCAGACTATATTTTATTTCATTTAGATGATGAAACATCTATAAGTGATTTGCATTACTCAGCTATGGGAAAACGCTCGTATGATAAACCTGAGCCTTTTAATGGAAATGTAGTTACAACAGACAAAGAAACAAGCGGTGTGTTGACTAATGATGGACAAATGCTGATATATTCATCTGACAGAAATGGAGGTAAAGGAGAATTTGATTTATGGAGAAGTAAAAAGTTACCTAATGGAAATTGGGGAGAACCTCAGAATATTTTGGAGTTAAATACGATTTACAATGAAAAAAATCCGTTTTTAACCAATAATGGAAAAACTCTTTACTTTAGTTCTGACGGTCTTCCCGGCTGTGGCGGGTATGATTTGTTTAAATCTGAATATGATGATATTAATGAAATTTGGGGTGAGCCTACTAACTTGTGCTATGGGTTAAACACTACTGATGATGAAATGAGTATTTGTTTTACCAAAAATATGGGAAATGCTTATATTTCTGCATGGAAAGATGACAGCTATGGTGGCTTAGATATTTATAGAGCTACTTTTAAAAATGAAGAACAGCCTAAAACCTTAGTTTTGTGTAAAATACTTAACCCTGATTCTACCATAGCTCAAAAAAAAGTAGATTTAAGTATCTATAATATCCACAATCAGCTTATTGGTAAATACAGAACCGTTGAGAGCAAAGGAAGCTTTGTAATGATACTTCCACCCGGTGAATATGAATTAGTCTTTAATCAAAAAGGATATGAGATTTTTTCTGAAACCATTGTTATAAATGATAAGGCCGACTACAAAGCAATCATGCAAAGGTCATTTGTAATTAGAGAAATTAAATAGTCTTGATAAAAGATTCAGATATTGTTTTTGAAGATAATCACTTAATTGCCGTAAATAAAAAACCCGGGCAACTGGTTCAGGGAGATAAAACAGGAGACGAACCCTTATCTGAGCTACTAAAAGACTACCTTAAGAAAAAATATGATAAGCCCGGAAATGTATTTGTTGGTGTAATCCACAGGTTAGATAGGCCTGTTAGTGGTGTTGTAGTTTTCGCAAAAACCAGCAAGGCTTTATCAAGAATGAACGAAACGTTAAGAAATAAAGAAGTTCAGAAAACCTATTGGGCAGTTGTCCAAAAAGCTGATATTCCTAAAGAAGCTACTCTTAAACATTATTTAAAAAAGAATCAGGAAAAAAATAAATCATTTGCCAGTAAAAAAGAAGGTGGAGGTGGTAAAAAATCTGAATTAAAATATAAAATACTTCATGAGTTCGATAGGTATCTGTTGTTAGAAGTTCTACCGTTAACAGGTCGTCATCATCAAATACGAGTTCAATTAGCTGCAAATGGAACTCCCATAAAAGGAGATTTAAAATACGGTTTCGACAGAAGCAATAAAGATGCCTCAATCCACTTGCACGCAAGGAAAGTAGAGTTTGCTCATCCGGTTAAAAATGAGCAAATAACTATATTGGCAAATCCTCCATCTGATAACTTGTGGGATACATATATTAGTTTAGTTCATTAATTAGTATTACCTTTGCGCGCCTAATGTAAATTTAGTCGAGAATATTGTCGCCTAAAAGGTTATCGGGATTTACTGGAAAAGTTCAATTAAAATTGAAAAAGTTCAGTTCATTTTCGTCTAGATTTAGTTGGGAATGGTTTGCAAATGAATGCAGACATTTAAACTAATTTAGATGAATTTTAATGAACTAGAGCTTAGTGATGAACTCTTAAAAGCAATCACTGAAATCGGTTTTGAAACCGCAACCCCTATTCAACAACAATCTATTCCAATTTTGAGGTCAGGTGATACTGATTTTGTTGGTCTTGCACAAACAGGAACCGGCAAAACAGCAGCATTTGGATTGCCTTTAATGGAACAGCTTACCCCAAAAAATGAAGTGCAGGCAATAATACTTTGCCCAACCAGAGAATTGTGTTTACAAACTTCTAAAGAGCTAACCAAATTTTCTAAGTATTTACCAAAAGTAAATATTACTTCGATTTATGGAGGTGTAGCTATTTCTAATCAAATTAAGGCGTTAAAAAAGGGAGTTCAAATTGTAGTGGGTACTCCGGGTAGGGTTATTGACCATATTCAGAGAGGAACGCTTAATCTTTCTAATATTAAATATGTAATTCTTGATGAGGCAGATGAAATGTTAAACATGGGCTTTAAGCAAGACATGGATACCATTTTAGAAGAAACTCCCGAAGAAAAAAATGTGTGGTTGTTTTCTGCTACAATGCCAAGAGAAATTGAACAAATGGCAAAAAACTACATGGAAAACCCACAGAAGGTTGTAGTAGGTGCGCAAAATAGTGGTAATGAAAATATTACACATCAATATTGTGTGGTTAGACCAAATGACTTCTTTGAAGCATTAACCAGATTTATTGATTTTTATCCTGATATGTTTGGGTTGTTATTTTGCAGAACTAAAAGAGATACGCAAAATTATGCTGATAAATTAATTGCTCAAGGGATTAATGCTGAAGCTTTACACGGAGATTTAAGCCAAGGACAAAGAGACTTAGTAATGTCTAAGTTTAGAAATAAAGCGGTTCAATTATTAGTGGCTACTGATGTGGCAGCCAGAGGAATTGATGTAAATGATGTTACACATGTTTTCCACATGGGAATTCCTGATGATATAGAAAGTTATACTCACAGAAGTGGTAGAACAGCCAGAGCAGGAAAAAAAGGATTTTCAATTTCCATTGTTGGACCAAGAGATAGCAGAAAAATATCATTAATTGAAAAACAAGTTAAAACAAGTGTAGAGTTAGTAAAAGTTCCCGGTAAAAAGGAAATTGTAGCCGCACAACAAACTAATTTGGTAAACTTAATTAAGGATAATCATGAATCTGAAATAGATGAAAGTATTATTCAATCTATTCAAGAAGAATTGTCTGATGTTACTAAAGAACAATTGATAGCCTCATTTTCGAGCTATTTCATTAAAACAATACTTGATAAATATAACAGAACATCTGATTTGAATATTGCTCCAGGAAAGAGTTCAAGGAATGAAAGAAAAGGAAGCGAGAAGCATGAAAGGTTTTCTTCTTCAAATAGAGGTGGCAACAAATATGATGATACTGATAGCAAGCGATTGTTTATCAATATTGGCGCAAAAGACGGATTTCAAAAAGGTAGTTTATTAGGATTTATATGTAATCAGTCTGGAATAGAAGGAAGTGATATAGGTAAAATAGATGTACTAAATGAGTTCTCGTTTTTCGGAGTTAATTCTGAAGAAGTAGCTACTGAAATGATAAAACGCCTTAACAATAAAAAGATTGAAGGCAGAGATATTAGAATTGAATTTTCTTCAGCTAAAAAAGGCGGTGGAAGCTCGAGCAAAGGAGAAAGCAGAGGCGGTGGAAGAAACGGGTTTAAGAGAAAATTTGAGAACAAGAAAAAAGGGAGTAGAGAGTTTTCTAGGAAACGTTCATGAATAAAAAGCTTGCAGTAGTTAGCATTGTATTATTATTTGCAGCCACTGTATTTTTTGGTTGGCAGGCTTCTAAATTGCAATTTGATTACAATTTTGAACACTTTTTTCCGGCAGGTGATGAGGATTTAGAGTACTTTTTGGAGTTTAGAAAAAAGTACGAAAACGACAACGACTATCTGCTTATTGCTATAGAAAATAGTAAAGGTGTATTTAATTCAGGTTTTTTAGGAGAAGTTGATTCTTTAACAAATCAGTTAAAAAGACTGAATTACGTTGATGACGTATTTTCCCCCACAAAACTTAATCAACCTATAATTTCTCCATTTGGAGTTATTCAGAAACCCATTCTTCATTTAAATAGCGACTCAACACTTAAGCAGGATTCTGTATTTGTATTTGAGTCAGAAGAATTGCTGGGTAGTTTTTTTTCCAAAGATAAACCGGCTGTATGTATTGTGGTTAAAAACATGCAGGTAATTACCAAGCAGGCATCAGATAAGCTACTACATGATATTGAAAAACTCATTAATGAATTTGAATTTGATAAAGTTCATATTGCAGGAAAAATAAAAGCTCAGCAAGTTTACTTAGATAAAATGCGTTCTGAACTGGCTATTTTTTCTGTGTTTTCAGTAATCTTAGTAGTAATATTTTTGTTTGTAGGATTTCGTTCCGGTTGGGGAGTGTGGGCTCCATTAGCTACTGTTTTTACGGCTATTATTTGGGTGCTGGGCATTATGTCGCTTTTGGGAAGTTATTTAGATTTAATGACTTCATTGTTACCAATAATTCTTCTTGTAGTTGGGATGTCTGATTGCGTTCATATTATTTCTAAATACTTTGACGAACTTAGGGCAGGAGAAAATAAAATTGATGCGATTAAAATTGTATTCAGAGAAGTTGGACTAGCAGTTTTCCTTACGTCACTTACTACTGCTGTTGGCTTTATAAGCTTGGTTACCATTAACGTAAAACCTTTGGCTCAATTTGGGTACTCAGCTGCAATAGGTGTTTTTGTTGCATATGGCGTTTCTATTGTATTGCTTTCATCAGTTTTAGTATTGCTTAAAAAGCCCGAAATGTCTAAACAGGCTAGAATTAAATCGTATTGGCAGAAATGGCTACATCGATGGTTTTTAGTTGTGTTAAATCATCCTAAAAAAATTGTATTAGGTTTTGCTGTTTTAACACTTTTATCATTTGTTGCCTTAAGTCAAATTAAAGTGAATTACTTTTTGTTGGGAGACTTAAGTGAGAAAGAGGAATTAAAGCAAAACCTTAGATATATTGAAAATAATTTTTCGGGAGTAAGGCCTTTTGAAATGGTAGTAAACACCAATTCAAATGTTGAAATATTTGACTATGAAGTGATAAAAGAGTTAAATAAGTTTCAAGAAAAAATAAAAGAAATATACGGAACAGGTTTCATGCTTTCGCCTGTATCTTTGGTTAAAAGCCTTAATAAAGCAACTCACTCAGGTATTCCGGAGTATTATAAAATTCCATCTTCAGAAACAGAGTATAACCAGTTGAAACAATACCTCCCAAAATTGAAGGAGTTAAAATTTTCTAAATTAATGTTTAGTGAGGATTACTCTGAAGCCAGATTTACCGGTAAAATGCATGATATCGGAAGTTTAAAAATTAGTGACTGCAATGATTCATTGGAAAGCTTTTACCTTAATAAGATTGATAATGATTTGTTTAATTATAAATTAACGGGTACTGCTACTCTAATTGATAAAAATACTGATGACGTTACTACCAATATGCTTACTACATTGGGGTTGTCTTTTTTGTTAATTGCTCTTATAGTAGGTTTTTTATTCAAATCGGTGAGATTAGCATTATTATCACTTGTCCCCAATTTAATACCATTATTTATGATGGGAGGATTAATGGCTGTGATGAAAGTACCATTAAATATATCTACCTCCATTATTTTTACTATTGCTTTTGGTATTGCTGTTGATGATACTATTCATTTTTTGAGTAGGTTTAAAATTGAGATAAATAAAGGCAAAACATTTTTTTATGCACTTAAGCGAACTTATCTAAGCACAGGAAAAGGAATTATCATAACTACTTTAATTTTAAGTGCCGGGTTTTTCTCACTTGGGTTTTCAAACTTTAAGAGTACACATCACATCGGTTTGTATGTAACTTTAATCCTGTTAATCGCAGTAGTGGCAGACCTTTTGCTATTGCCGGTGCTGTTAATGTGGATGCGAAAGAGGTTTAAATAGCGCTAGGTGTTTTTACCTACTATAAAATTACGTTTTTTCACCTTGTAACTATCTGTGTGTTAAAGCCGTAAACCTAGATGTATTTCTAAAATACATTGCTATGAAAAAACAACTAATACTATTGGCAGTTTTATTTATTGCTTTTATACCTGTTGTGTCTGCTCAAAAAGATATCAAAATAATAGGTCATTTAGTAAACCAGAACGATGTTAAACTTAAAAATGCTTGTATATATCTATATTCAGGTAATACTTTGGTTGATTCTATAATTACTAAGAAAAAGGGAAAGTTTACTTTTCGTTTAACGAAGGATAATATCTATACTGTTGAAATGACAGCTAATGATTATGCCCCTAAGAAAATATCAATTAATACAGATATGCCGGTAGGAGAGGAAGTGTATGATGATTTTGAGTTTATAATGGAGATGATACCTATGGTTTCGGGTGTAGATTACTCTGAGTTAGACTTTCCTGTTGCATTAATTGAATACTCTGAGAAGAAACATGAAATGATTTTTGTATCTTCATACGCCAAAGCAATGAAAATTGAGCAAAAGAAGATTGCACAGGAAGTGAAGATGGCTCAAAAAAATAATTGATTGAATGAAGAAATATTTCTTTATAGCTATACTTTTTGTTTCAAACTCAATTGTTTCTCAGACAATTGAAACAAAATGGTTTGAGCCTATTTCTTATTCAATATCTTCAAAGGCGGAAATAGTTAAAGTAACCAAAACACACCTTTTTTACTTTATTAATAACAAATCTTCGGCTACCTTTTATAAAATAGATTTTAATGGAGAGGAAAAGTTTTCTAAAACATTTTCATTTCCCAACATCAACTATCACTACATATTCATACAGGATATTGTTGAGTTTAATAATCAGTTTTTACTAATTGTTAAAGTATCAACAAGTGATAGAATTTCATTAATGGCTCAAAAAATAAATGCTGCCGGTGAAATTGAGAAAGACTTTTTAATGCTCAGCACTGTTAAAAGCTCTGAAAAAAGTGAAATTGAGCTTGATTTTGCTGTTTCTCCCGATAAAAGAAATATTGCAACCGTAACATCCAACTCATTGTCTAACGGAGAAAAGGAGAAAATTTCTCTTGCAATTTATGATAATGATTTAACCGAGATATGGAAAAATTCCATTGTTCAGACAAAAAGCGATAGGATTGGAACGTCTTCAGAAATTGTACTTAATGATTATCGGGAGATATACATATTGCAAAAGTCATTTTACAATGGTTATTATAAATACAATGTGGTTTCATTAAGCCCTAATTTATCGGGATATAAAGAAACATCATTGCATATGGACGGCATTTCACCAACCTCATTAAAAATAAAACTTAATAATGAGCAAAATGCTGTAGTAGCAGGGTATTATACAGAAAGTCAGCTGGTTGAAAAAATAGTTACACATGGCTGTTTTTATGTTCGGTTTAATGGCATAGATGGTCTTTCTAAGGGATATAATAAATTTTCTGAATCTCAGTTTGATTTTGGAAAACCGACAAATATGCAGTTGTTGGATATTGTATTTGATAGCTATGGTGTAGTTATATTAGTAGGAAAAACCGGTATAAAAAGCTTTAGCGAAGTGGCCGGATCAATGGGGTCGGAAGAAGTTCCTCCATATAACAAAGGATTATCGATTAACTCATTTTTGGAAAATGGAAATCCGGGTTATGCTTCCTGCTATGGATACTTTGCACCTGATGAAGAAGACAAATTGGCAATATTTTCTTCAGCAACGGTATTAAATGATAATAAACCATTTGTTTTACATAATGAGCTTGGGCCTACACAATATGAATTAAGCTGTAAGTCGGTTAGCTATGATAAATTCAAAAACAGTTTTAAATCTAACTATGTAGATGTGGAACAGCCTTTTGTTTTTTACCCTTCTATGATAAGTAAAGTAGAGGAAGATTTTTATGTGGTTGCCTCTATCACCCCTAATCAACTTAGGTTTGGTGTATTGAAAATTAAGTAATCACTTTGTGAATTCATATTTTTTTAGAACTCTTACTCCTAAAAGCCCATCTTCAAATGTATAGGTTATCTCTTTTTTATCTTTCATCGAATCAAAGTCATAAAATGATCTAAACCAATGATAATTTTCATAAGCACCATCTTGTAGATATATATAACCTATTTTTTTATAACTCCCACCTCTAATTCCACTATACCATATCTTTTTATGCTTGAAACTATATACTTCTATAGTTTGATTACTGGAGAATACATAATTGATAATAAAAGCCAAGTTTATTAAAGAAGGAATTATAAATAAATACAGTAAAATTTTACTCTTAATATAAGAGTTAAGCATAAAGTAGGTAAATAAATATATTATGATTGGAATTGTAACTAAAACAAAAGTGTTTAATTCTGTGTTAAACCCAATATTCAAATAGAAATAAAGGTTTAAGAGAATTATGATTATATAAATAGTGAGTTTTCGCCACACAATATATTTAATTGAAGGAATTAATTCTTTAAACTTTAAAACTTTCCATAATCTAAGACCTTCTATAGAAACTGGTAATGTTAAAACAGTAACTAACAATCCTCCAATTAAGCCTGCTTTCCCATAAAAAAAGGTTGTGTAAGTGGGAATTATGAAAATTAGACTAACACCTAGTAAAAAATGAAGGTGTTGTGAGATTAGGGCAAGGGAAGAAATGGGCTTATAGTACTTTGAATTTAAAAATTCCTCATATTTCATTTTAGCTATATCTTCAGCTTTTTTCCTGAATATAGCTTGTTTGCTTTTTAAATTAGTTTTTCTTTTAACATACTGTGTTTTAGTCCCATATTTTTTTAAAAACTGATAGGCTTCTGATACCTCTATAAATTTTTCTTTAGCGTTTTCACTTTTGTTTTTATCAGGATGTAGTTGCTTAGCTTTAACTCTATAGGCTTTTTTCAAATCTTCATCTGAGGCTCCTTTTTCTAATTCTAAAATTTTTAGATATTTCTGTGTAAGATTTTCCAAAGTAAAATAATCAAAAACTAATCCTTAGCTGAGCTTTAATCTCACTTTTTGTATTACCCTGAATTTCTGTCATTCCTGAACTTACGGTGTTTCTGTTGTTGTAAAATGTTTGACTCCAGCGTAGCCATAAATCCACATTTTTTGAAACGCCATATCTTAACATTGCATAAACTCTTGAACCTCTGTAATAGTAGGCAGGAATACTAAAAAAATACAATACATCAGTTTCATAAGCATAAATCCTTGAAGTGTATGTTTCGGTGTCAAACAAAGCATAGCGTAATGCAAAAGAAACAGGGCTTTTCATCCAATTAAAAATAACATCTTGGTAGGCCATAAAGCCTGTTTCATCTTTCTCGTTTCCTAACTGATAATGCGTCCATTCTACTCTGCTTTTTAAACGAATAAATTCATTGACTCCATAGGATAAATTAAACCTATAATTAATTTGATTTTCTGTTAATATTGCATCAACTCCTTCTTCATCTTCAGTGCTGTTTTTTCCTCTAACTCTTTGGCGGATTCTAAAGTATGCGTCCAATTTTTTTGAAGGTGTCCAATTAATTTGCGAAATATATTGATAGCCATCTGACGGAGCATCAACTTGATATCTTAGCCAGGGAAATCTAAACCTATCTATATACCCTGAAATGGTAATGTGTTTTAATGGTTTTAAAACGGCTCCTACGTATGTGCCAATTTCATTTTCTACTGTTGAACCTTCTGTAACTGCATTGGAATAAATGGGGTTAAAATCACGGCTTATATTTCTGTGCAGAAAAGCAAAGGAAAGTTTTGGGTCGAGAATGATTAAAGCACCATGAGTTTGAGCATTACCGCTACCGTTGATATTTTTTGAAATTTCACCAAATACATTAATGTTTTTAAAGATATAATTATAGTCTGCTCCAATTATTGAGTTGGTATTTGAGCTAAGTCTGAACTTACTATAGGTAGATAAGTTTGGCGTAAAATTGCTGTTAAACTCATTATATGCTCCGGTAACTCCAACATTAATATTTCTCTTTTTGTAGGCGATGTGTCCTCCAAAAATGTTATTTGTTATGGCATCTTTGTCAGCTAGTTCATTAGGAGTAGCATGAATTCCAGATGTTTGAAAGGAAGTAAATTCTTGTTCTTCCGCTGTTAACGTATCAGTAGTTAAGTTTGCATCTACTTTGTTAGATGAGCCAAAGGCTGTAATTTCAATATTTTTTATGGCAATAGTTGTTCCACCACCTCTTAAAAACAAATTCTCATCAACAGAGGTGTATGGCCTTAACGATTGGGCATTTCTTTTGGTGAGCATTATATCGGCTGTTTTTCCAAAGGCTTGGCCCGACCAAAATGTAAGTCCTTGACCAAACTGCGCCTGAAAATCTCCAATAGCTAATTGTTTAATGAATTTTTGATCTCTGATGAAAAAATGTGCAGAGTAAAAATCAAAACCATTAGGTTGACTTCCTTTTAGAAACTCTTCGCCCGCATCTTTTTCTGCTGTTATTCCAACACTAATTTTGGTGCCATAATTAAATCGATACCTAGTATAAAGCTTGTCAGGACTTCCCGGATATCTGCTATTAGGACTTGCTGCCAAAGCTGAATCGGTAATAGGAGAGAAGCCTTTTTGTTCTTCTAAAACTCTAATGTATCTTATAAATAACTGGTGTTTTCCATACTTCATTATTTCTGACAACGATGCTTTGGTATCATCCACATCTCCTGAAACTTTTACAAATGGAAGTATTAACCATATTGTCTCAAGGTCAAAGCCATTAATGGTTTGAAGCTCTTCCAACGTAATCAGCTTTCCGTTAACTTGAATGTGTTTTAAAAGATTGTTTATTTGAATGTCGTTTAAAAGATTCAAATCATTTAGCTCGTCAAAATCTGTTCTATTTAAATTAAGTGGTTTGTCAAAATAATAGAGAAGTTTGTCAAACAGCACTAGAAAGTCGGCATCTTCCGCATCAGAGTTTTCAAGTAAATATTCGACTCTGGTTTCAATAATTTGATTTTTTGCGTCTTCATTTTTTTGGGCAGATACACTAATGCTGCATCCAACTAAAAATATGAAAATAAACCGTTTCATTAAGGTTTAGAGAAATTGTAAGAAAGTGATAATTGAGGAATGGCTCCAAGCGTTTGGTGAAATGCAGAAGAAATATCAATGTGAAAATCAGTAACCTTTATTCCTATACCAAATGAACCTAACATTGGGCTTGATGAAATTCCTGCTCTGAGATATAACATTTCGTTCGGGTGGTATTCAATCCCGCCTTTAATAACATATTTAGCATCTACATCTTTTTCAACTTCAGTAGTAGTTATAACTGTTTCAGAAAGTTTGTAGTTAATACCAAGTCTGATAATGGTAGGAACTCTTTCATTGTTATAATCTGCTAACTTTAATCTATTAAGATTGTCAACATGTGCTCCGAAAGTGATGTTGTCATTTAACTTTGCCTGAATTCCCAGAGATGCCATTAAACCTCCGGTACTTCCGTAGATGTCTCCGATTCTTGTGTTTAAATAATTTAACTGAACACCGGCTGAAAACTGCTCTCCCAGTTTTTGACCATAGGATAGACCAACTCTGTTTTCATTATAGGAACTATAACCAAAACCTGAGTATGATAATCCAAAACCTGCATTTTTGATAGGATAAGCTAAAGCAACCGACTTATACCCTAATTGGCTTAATAAAAATCTGTTTTCATAAGAAACTCCGGCAAAAGGATTTTCTAGGTAAGCTAAGCCAGCTTGATTATTAAAAGCACTCCATCCGTCTGAAAAAGCTACGGAGCTGTAGCCCATTCCTGCATATTTTCCGCCAATAGCTGTGTTGCCTGTCCAAGCATTTGAAGTAAAGAAAACACTAACAAATATACCAAGTAAGATTACTCTTTTCATTTATGGGCATTTCATAAAATAAAAAGAGCCGACATAACTGCCGGCTCTTGAGTTAGATTATTCAAATTCAATTTCCATTTCTACTCTACGGTTTCTCTGACGACCCTCTTCGGTGTCATTGTCTGCCACCGGTCTCATTTCACCATAGTATTCTGCTTTTATCCTTTCGCCTGCAACTCCTCTATCCATCAGATATTGTTTTACAGCTTCTGAACGTTTCTTAGAAAGAATTAAGTTGTTTTGGTCATTACCAACATTGTCGGTGTGTCCTTCCAATCTTAGTTTCCACTCTGGTCGTTTAACAACTAATAGTTCTGCAAGTTTATTTAACGACTCATAAGATTCAGCTAATATGATTGCTTTACCTGTTTGGAATTCTAAGTTATCGAAAGCAGTTTTAAGAACTTCTTTCTCTTCTTCCTCAATCTTAGGACAACCTTTCAGTTCAACAACTCCAGGTACGTTAGGACAATCATCATCTTTGTCTAACACACCATCACCGTCAGTATCAGTGTAAGGACAACCTTGATTTTCTTTTGGTCCCGGATTGTTAGGGCATTTATCTTCTTTATCTAAAATACCGTCACCATCCGTATCCGGCCATGGACAACCACTGTTTTCTTTTGGTCCGGCTACCTCAGGGCACTCATCAATATAGTCTAATAATCCATCACCATCCGTATCAGGACATCCGTTGTATTTTCTTGGGCCAGGAACATCAGGACAAGCATCATCAGGGTCAATAATACTGTCACCGTCTGTGTCAGGACAACCGTTATACATTTCCGGTCCAGGTAATTCAGGACAGTCATCTTTTCTGTCTTCAATACCGTCACCATCCGTATCAGGACAACCGTTGAATACTTTTAGTCCAGGAATGTCAATACATTCATCTTCAGTATCAGGAATACCATCACCATCCGTATCAGGGCATCCTTCAAACTCTTTAAGACCGGGAACCAACGGACATTTATCTTCAGAGTCTTGTATTCCGTCTTCATCAGTATCAGGACAACCTCTGAAAGCCCATACTCCCGGAACTTCTTTACAGATATCCATTTTATCAGATACTTTATCGTTATCCATATCTCTTGGTTTAAAGTGTGGTAAACCAAATTTAAGCGCTGCGTAAAAGTCGGCACCGAAAATATCTGCTTTGCTAACTAAAGGAGTAATGTTGCTTGTTCCTATAATTAACTCTCCTAATCTTAAACCTAAACCAACTTGGGTGTTACCCATTTGATTGTAAGATACCGGTACGAATACTCCTAAATATTTTGTATCCCATCTTGGGGTAATGCTTATGGTAGTTTGTTCGTGAACTTTATGGAGATCTTTCTTAAATTGAAGAGCCAAAAAAGCTGTTGTGTTTACATAAAAGTTTTTCCAGATGTTGTAATCAAACTGTAGGCTAAATGCTGTTGGTAAAGCCATTCTAAAAGTTCTTTGGTCATCATTTAACGATACAAATCTATTTCTAAGGGTGTCATCAAATTCTCTTACGGTTTTAAAATCCAGGTTGTTTATATCCCAAAGACTAACGTCTGCATGAAAGTCATTACTTAGTTCGCCTTTATCAAATTTAATACCTCCTATGTCTGTAATAGCTAAACCTAATTTATACTTATATTTATTTTGATCTCTTCTCCATAAATCGGTTTCTCCATCCATATCATATTTATAATCTTTATAGTTGGTTCTTCTTTCATAAACTACTCCTAAGTCTAAACCTATACCAAGTTTAGATACTAGCTTGTAGTCGATGTTATCTGCATCCAACTCAAAGTTATCTGAGTGACCATATCTTACATCAGAAGAAAAAAGTGAAAGTGTATCATCGTTAGTAAACTCATACCTTAAGTTGTCAATAAACATATATGCAGCGCCTAATCCTTGAAGAAATTTAAGTGAACCACCTGCTTTTAAGAAGTTTTCATTTTCATCTATAAATACGTGAGCGTAGGTTAAATTATATTCTGCCCAAGTCATTGCTTGAACACTTAATGATTTGTTTTCTAATTTTTGAACCCAAAGACTAGGATATTCTAATTCATTATAGATTAGTTTGGCTAACTCAGGTTCAAGCCCATCAACATTGGCTATTGTTCTTACTCTCCAATTAAATCCTATTGCATTCTTTTCATTGATTGTGATGAAGAAAGATGGAAGATGTAAATCAACGTTGGCGTAAATTGATTTCAATTTGTTATTATCTCTTTCTATTAGAGAAGTTTCATCAACTGTTGAGAATGCTGAAGTATTTTTTGAAAATCTATCTTGTCTAAGTTTTTTCCATTCCTGGCTAAAAATGGTTCCATCCATTCCTATGTAGTTATT
>CALALS010000100.1 GCA_937925525.1 uncultured Flavobacteriales bacterium
GCATAGCCGAAGTAGCACAAGCTTTGTAATTGGTAATATCAAAAACATGCATTAATGATTTAAATGATAGCGCCATGCTTCTAAGTTTTCTGAACTTCGTTTCTGAAATTTTTCCGTAATTAAAAACATCATCGCCAAGCCTGATAGGCAACCTGATTAACTCCAATTTTTTAAATACAGGCTCATTATTGTAGTGATATATTTCTATAAAAAGTAATCTTACTCCATTTGAACCAATATCTATTGCAGCAAATCTCTCGTTCATTAATTTGTTTTTTCTAAGACCTTAAATAGCTCCACTTGTGAATCGACTAATTTAGTGTTTTCATATATTTTATACCGATTATTAAAATTGGCATCTATAATTCTTGCCTTTCTATTGTTATTCCACAATGTCTCAAAAACATCGTGAATTAGTTTTTTACAATTTTCATCATATACAGGCATAGAAACCTCAATACGCTTATCTAAGTTTCGTATCATCCAGTCAGCGGAAGAAATATAAGTAAGAGGCTTACCACTATTCGCAAAAATTAAAAAACGAGAATGTTCTAAAAACCTTCCAAGTACACTTATTACCTCAAAGTTTTCATTAAGGTCAGACTTTTTTAAAGGTAAACTACATATACCTCTGATAATCATTTTCACCTTTACACCTTTAGATGAAGCTTCTATTAATTTTGTCATTAAAGCTTCATCCGTAAAATTGTTGAGCTTAATTTTAATCCATGCTTCTTTGCCCTTTTTTGCATGAGCTATTTCTTTTTGAATAAGCTTTAAAATTTTATCTCTGGTATTAAATGGAGATACTAAAAGTTCTTTGAAATCGGGCTTACCACTTAAAGCTTCAAAATGATTAAACACTTTTTCTACTTCTTTTGTGATTTTATTGTCTGCCGTCCAAACAGAAATATCCGTATAAATTTTTGCGTTCCCCTCATGAAAATTACCGGTTCCCACATGAGCAATCATATTCTTTTTACTCTTTCCCTTAAGCTTTATTAAAACCAACTTTGAATGCGTTTTATAGGTTTCCGAACCATGTAAAACCTTTACACCAGCATCCGCCAGTTTATCTGACCAATAAATATTCTTTATCTCATCAAACCTTGCACGCAACTCCACAACAGCAGTCACCTTTTTACCATTTTTAGCAGCATTCATCAACGCATTTGCAACTCTTGAACTATCGGCAAGCCTGTAAACATTTATGTAAATGGATTGTACTAACGGATTAATAGCCGCTTCCTGAAGAATATCAATGGTATTATTAAAATGGTGATAGGGATAATAAAATATCAAATCCTTTTTTTGAATTTTCTTTAAAATAGAAGAGCCTATTTTTTCTTTGGTAAACTCTATTGGTTTAATTGGCGTATAATTTAACGACCTATCTATTTTAGGAAATTTAATAAAGTCTCGAAAGTTATGGTATCGCCCACCCGGAATAATATTATCTGTTTCTGTTAAACCTATTTTTTGAAATAAAAATAAGGATAAATCAGAAGGCATCTTTTTGTCAAAAGTAAAACGAACAGGTTCAGACTTTTTTCTCTTCTTTAAACTTTGTTCTAGCTTTTCCACAAAATCCTGGCTAAAATCCTCATCAAAATCTAACTCAGAATCTCTTGT
>CALALS010000101.1 GCA_937925525.1 uncultured Flavobacteriales bacterium
GAAAAGACAAACTTATTTTGTTGCAGGTCAGATAGCTCGTGCCTGTAGGTAGTCTTTACAGAGATTTTTATGCCTTGTGTTATTTCAGTTACCACAAAACAATATTACTTATAAAATTTTTTGATTGAAAAATGAGAATTAAAAGTTATTAACAAATGATTAAGAGTTTTCTTAGGCAATAGGTAATTAGGCAAAAGGCACTAGGCAAATAGTAAATAGCCACTAGGCAAAAGGCAAAAGTGGAAATGCAAAAGGCACTAGGCCAATAACCACTAGGCAAAAGGCAAAAGTGGAAAGGCAAATAGGTACTAGGCAATAAGTGAAGAGGTAAAAGATGCTTCGCTATCACTCAGCATGACGTCTGTGTGATTTGTTGGGGGTTATTTTTTTGCTTTGGTTATATTTGCGGCAATTCTATTAGAAAACGGTAGTGATGATAAATTTCGAATTGCTTAATAAACAGCGTAAGTCCATCAAAGAGCGTAATAATAAACATGCTCATGAGCGTTCGAAATGGGTGAAAAAACATCCTTATTTCTACAAGCAACTGGTTCATTATTTAAATACCATTATTGATGAAAACTCAAAGGTGCTGCATGTGCGCTGTGGTACGGGTTTTATACTTAGCAAGCTGAGAACCAAGAAAGGGGTAGGGGTAGATGATAGCGAGAAGTTTATAGAGCATGCGGCTGATGAATACAAGGATTTAAAGTTTGTGTGCAATGATGTGGAGGATGTGAAGGTAGATGATAAGTTTGATTATGTACTGATTACTTCTACGGAAGATATAGTGGACTTAAAGGCGGTGCTGGATAGTGTGAAGAAAAACTGCTTGCCGCATACGCGTGTAATTGTGGTGTATTATAATTATTTGTGGCAGCCAACGGTTCGCTTTGCGGAAAAGATGGGATGGCGATACCGTATGGAAAAGCACAACTGGTTTGCTTTTAATGATATTAAAAACTTGCTTACGCTTGCCGATTATGATTTTGTGGCGAACAAACGGGTTATTCTTTCGCCTTACAATAGGTGGTTTGTTTCCTATTTTATGAATGTGTTTTTGGCGCGCTTGCCCTTTTTTAGATTGTTTACCTTAATGAATATTACGGTGGCTCGTGCCAATTTTGCTCCTGAAAAGGAGGCGAGTGTTTCTATTGTTATTCCTTGCCGTAATGAGGCGGGTAATGTAGAGGATGCGGTAAATCGTATTCCTAAGTTGGGCTCGCATACGGAGATTATTTTTTGTGATGATAAATCTACTGACGGCACGGCTAATGTGGTGCGTGAAATGATTGCGAAGCATCCTGATAAGGATATTAAGTTGTATGAAGGTCCGGCCATTAGCAAGTCGGAAAATGTGTGGGTGGGTTTTGATAAGGCGCAGTGCGATATATTAATGATACTGGATGCCGACCTTACGGTGATACCGGAAGAGCTACCTTATTTTTATGAGGCTATTGTAAAGCGTAAGGGGGAATTTATTAATGGCTCTCGACTGGTATATCCGATGCATAAAAACGCCATGCGTTTCTTTAATGTGGTAGGGAATAAATTCTTTAGTGTGTTGTTTAGCTACATACTGGATACGCAGGTGAAGGATACTTTGTGTGGTACTAAGGTGGTTTGGCGTAAAGATTATGCTCGTATTAAAAAGCTTAGGGGTTCATGGGGAATGCGCGACCGCTGGGGTGATTATGAGCTATTGTTTAGTGCTTCTAAGCTGAATTTAAAGATTATTGACTTGCCTGTGCATTATAACGAACGGGTGTATGGCGATACCAAAATGACGGGCCGTTTTAAAAACGGAGTGATTATGCTTAAGATTTGTATTGGTGCGCTGAGGAAGTTGAAGTTTAATTAGTGAAGTTAGAAGTGTTGAATTTTAAGTTTTAAATTAGGTGATTAATACCGAAAGTTTCACTTTCTCCTCTTAATATCATGCTTCAATATACTGAAAGCGTTGCTTTCTCCTCTTAATATCACCCTTCGACTCCGCTCAGGGTGACGGCTTAAGGTGACAATGACAGAATACAATAATATTATTTATAAAAAAAGCCCGGCTAAAGTTAGCTGGGCTTTTTTTAAAACTAAAAGTATAAACTATTAATAATAAATAAGTCTTCTTACTTTGGCTACGTACTTAGCCAGTCTTATTACTTGCTTGGTGTATCCAAACTCATTATCGTACCAAGCGTAAAGCACTACGTTTTTACCGTCATTAGAAACAATGGTAGCATTGCTGTCATATACCGAACAGCAACTGTTTCCAATAATATCGGTAGATACTAATTCTTCGTTGGTTTCGTATTTAATTTGGTTTACTAAGTCGCCTTGAAGGGCTGCATTTTTTACCAGCTTGTTTACTTCTTCTACGGTAGTAGCTTTGTTAATGCTTAGGCTTAAAATAGCTAATGAACCGTTTGGAGTGGGTACTCTCACCGCATTGGCGGTAAGTTTTCCATCTAATGAAGGAATTACTTTGGTAACTGCTTTGCCTGCACCTGTAGAGGTAATTACCATGTTGATAGCCGCAGAACGACCTCTTCTTGGTTTTTTGTGCATGTTGTCTAACAGGTTTTGGTCGTTAGTGTAAGCGTGTACGGTTTCAATGTGTCCTTTTTCAATGCCAAAGTTGTCTTCTATTACTTTTAAAATAGGAGAGATGGCATTGGTAGTACAAGAAGCTGCAGAGAAAATGTTTTCGTTTTCAATGTCAAGCGTTCCTTGGTTAATACCGTAAACAATGTTTGGAATTTCTTTTCCGGGAGCGGTAAGAATTACTTTGGAAACGCCTTTTGCTTTAAGGTGTCTGCTTAGTGCTTCTCTGTTGGTAAATACTCCTGTGTTGTCAATGATTAATGCATTGCTAATTCCGTGTGCTTCGTAATCTGCATCTTCTGGATTGTTGGCTTCAATAAGCTTTACAATTTGTCCGTTGATGATTAAGGCTTTGTTCTTAATATCAACATCTACGCTACCTTGAAATAAACCGTGAACAGAGTCATTGCTTAATAAAGAAGCTCTTTTTACGATTTCGTCATCGGTTACTTTACGGGTAACAATGGCTCTTAGTCTTAGCTGTTGTCCTTTTCCTGCTTGTTTGATTAATTCTCTGGCAGCCAATCTTCCAATTCTACCAAAGCCAAACAATACTACATCTCTTGGTTCAAGAGAGTAATCGTTTTGGTCAATAAAATTAGCTAGCTTGTCTTTTAAGAAATCAACTTTTGAGGTGTAGTTTGCTTCTTCTGCTTTCCACTCGCTGGCTAGTTTGCCGATATCTATTTTAGAAGGGGCAAGGTTTAGCTTAGTTAATTCTGTGGCAAGGCTTGAAGTATCAAAAACGTTAACGGGTCTGTTAACGACTTCTCTTGCATACTTGTGCAGATTTAAGATTTCTGAAACGCTGGTGTCTACCAACGGGTTTCTAAAAAATACTAAGTCAACTGATTTTTCAAATAAGAGTTTACCGATTGCACTGATTAAGTCAACGGCTGCTTTTTCTTTATTTATCCACTCTTTTAATTCTTCGTTATACGCAACTCTTTCTGCGTGAACTGCTGTTTCCATCCTTGTTATAGAGCTTTTATCCTAAATATGCTTTTAATAATTTACTTCTAGAAGTGTGACGTAATCTTCTGATTGCTTTTTCTTTGATTTGTCTTACTCTTTCTCTGGTAAGGTCAAACTTAGCACCAATTTCTTCAAGGGTTAAGCCATGATTCATACCTATTCCGAAGAATAATTTAATCACGTCTCTTTCTCTTTCTGTAAGTGTAGAAAGTGAACGCTCTATTTCTCTTTGAAGTGATTCGTTTAATAAAAGTTTATCAGCTCTTGGAGAATCAGGGTTAGATAAAACGTCTAATAATGTTCCGTCTTCACCATCTTTGAATGGTGCGTCAACTGATACGTGACGTCCTGAAACTTTCATGGTATCGTGAACTTTTTCTTCAGGGATGTCTAATAACTTCGCTAATTCGTCAGCAGATGGTTCTCTTTCAAACTCTTGCTCTAGCTTAGAAAATGCTTTGTTGATTTTATTTAATGAACCTACCTGGTTAAGCGGTAATCTTACAATTCTTGATTGTTCAGCTAATGCCTGAAGGATAGATTGACGAATCCACCATACAGCGTAAGAGATAAATTTAAATCCTCTTGTTTCATCAAAACGTTGCGCAGCTTTAATCAAACCTAAGTTACCTTCATTGATTAAGTCAGGAAGAGTAAGCCCTTGGTTTTGATATTGTTTTGAAACCGATACAACGAAACGTAAGTTAGCTTTCACCAATTTTTCAAGAGCTCTTTGATCACCCTTTTTAATTTTTTTGGCTAAATCAACTTCATCTTCTGCTGTAATTAGTTCTTCTCTACCAATCTCCTGAAGATACTTGTCTAACGAAGCACTCTCACGATTGGTTATGGATTTGGTGATTTTGAGCTGACGCATGTTTTATTTGAGTTTTAAAGTTAATAATTTGGGATGGCAAATGTACGCCTTTTTTAAAGGCGTGTCAAGTTTATTTGATGTAATATTCATGGTTTATTTGATTTTTAGACGAATACCTATTTTTTAAAGACCAAAACCATAATATGCTTTTTTGCCATTAGGGTAAATTCCTTCTAATAATATACCG
>CALALS010000102.1 GCA_937925525.1 uncultured Flavobacteriales bacterium
GGAACTTCTTTTTGCATTTCTGCTTCCACTTCTGCAACTGCTTTTCCGGTTTTAGCGGCTTTATTTTCAATAATACTCTGCAATCGGACGGTATTAGTTGCTCCCGGCAATACATTGTTTACGGTAATATTAAATTGTCCTAATTCGTTCGCTAAAGTTTTAGACCAGTTAGCAACAGCACCTCTAATGGTATTAGATACGCCTAACCCTTTTAAGGGCATTTTTACAGAGGTAGAAATAATATTAATAATTCTGCCATAGCCTTCTTTTTTCATTCCTTCCACCATAGCCTGAACCATAATTTGATTGCAAATTAGGTGATTGTTAAATGCTTGCAAAAATTCATCTGTGTTAGCATCAATAGCTTGTCCTGCAGGAGGTCCACCGGTGTTATTTACCAAAACATGAAAGTTTTTTTGGGTAGCCGCCTTTTCAATTTTGCTTTTTAATTCAGTTGGATTAGAGAAATCTGCTGCTAGGTAGCTATGTACTTGTTTACTCGAAGTGTCTAGTTGTTGTAAGGCATCTTTTAACTTTTCTTCATTTCTTGCAACAAGAGTTACGTTAGCCCCAAGCTTTGCTAATTCAGTGGCTGAAGCAAAACCGATGCCTTGCGTACTGCCACAAACAACAGCATTTTTTCCTATTAAAGATAAGTCCATTTGTAAAATTTTGAAAGCGAAAAATACTTGAAAAAATCTAATTTATTGGTACTTTTAGCAGACTAAATCAAAAATTTATGGCAATTAAACGACCTTTTAACTTACAGCAGTGGATTACAGAAAACAGAGATTTATTAAAGCCTCCGGTAGGAAATAAAAATCTTTACGTTGAAGCAGGAGATTTTATTGTAATGATTGTGGGCGGGCCGAATGCCAGAAAAGATTATCATTATAACGAAACGGAAGAGTTGTTTTATCAGTTGGAAGGTGATATTAACGTAAGAATTCAGGAAGATGGAAAAGCCGTTGATGTTCCTATTAAAGCCGGAGAAATGTTTTTGTTGCCTGCCAAAGTTCCTCACAGCCCAATGCGTTCTGAAGGTTCGGTAGGTTTAGTAATTGAAGCGGTGAGGAAAGATAGAGATATGAAGGATGGTTTGCTTTGGTTTTGTGATAAATGTAATACCAAGTTGCACGAAACTTATTTTGAACTAACAAATATTGAGAAAGATTTTTTGCCAAGGTTTAAAGAGTTTTACACTTCTGAAGACATGAGAACTTGCAAAAACTGTGGTCATGTGATGGAAACTGATGAAAGATTCGTTTAGCATTAATCATTTTCTTCCCCAAAAAATTCCTAATCATTTATCCGCTGATTTTTTTATGGCTGTTAAAGAACAGCTAGAAAAGGATTTTACTTTTTTTAATGAGGATATAGAAGTTATGGAAATTTCTTCCGAAGAAATCACTTCTTTTTTATCTAAAACGCTTGAACGGTTGATGGCTGAAAATCCTGACGCACTTAAAAATATTTTATACAGAATAGATTTAAGTGAAGTAAAAACAAAACAGGAAATTTCGCTTTCGGATGCTAAAAATCATTACGAATTGCTAGCAAGGCAAATTATTGAGAGAGAAGCAAAAAAGGTCTATTTTAAGTGGGTTTATTCAGGTAGAATTTCTCCGCCTTCTTCTTGAGGTTTTTCTTCCTCTTTCTTTTCTTCCTTTTGGAAAAATACGCCTCTTTCAAAAACCAAAACTAAACCAATTCCAACACTTATGGCTGTGTCTGCAATATTAAAAACAGGTCTAAAGAAAACCATATAATCTCCGCCCCAAAAAGGCATCCACTCCGGTAAATAACCTTCATAAATAGGAAAGTAAAGCATATCTACCACATGTCCATGAAACCATGATGCGTAGCCTTCTTCCGGAAAAAGTGTAGCTACTTCATAGTAACTATCGCTGAAAAATACACCGTAAAAAATACTGTCGATAATATTTCCAACTGCTCCTGCAAAAATTAGTGCTACACTTATTTTAAGTAAAGTAGTAGCACTTTTACTTATTTTATAAAGGAAATAACCAATACCGGTAACTGCTAAAATTCTAAATAGGGTAAGGGCTAATTTTCCCCACTCTCCGCCAAACTCAAGCCCAAAAGCCATTCCCGGATTTTCAGTAAAATGAATGATAAACCAGTCTCCAAAAACATTGAATTCATCACCGATAACCATGTTTAGCTTTATCCAAATTTTTACACATTGGTCAATGGTTAATACTGCCAATATGACAAAAATCGGGTGCTTTAATACGTTAAGAATTTTTTGCATTAGAAGTTTTGGTTTAACCTACTTTCCCTTCTTTTGCTTCAATACTTAAGGTTGCATGCGGAACGGCTTTAAGTCTTTCTTTAGGAATTAATTTCCCTGTAACTCTGCATATTCCGTATGTTTTGTTTTGAATACGAATAAGTGCATTCTTTAAGTGAGTGATAAACTTCTCTTGACGTGCGGCTAACTGTGCAACTTCTTCACGAGTTAATGTTTCAGAACCATCTTCCATCATTTTGAAAGTGTTGGCTGTATCGTCAGTTCCGTTATTATCTCTATTAGATAAACTTCCCTGAAGAGAGTCTAAATAACTTTTAGCCTCATCTAACTTGTCGGTGATTAATTCTTTGAACTCATCCAGCTCTTCATCACTGTACCTTGCTCTATCATCTTGCTTCATAGCTTTTCTTTTTGTGCCCGGCTTTCTCTCGGGAGTTCTTGGTAAATTTATTTTCGGTTCAAATGCTTTTATTTCTTCTTTAGAAACTTCTACTACTGGTTTTTTCTCTACCTGTTGTTTTACCGGAGCAGATCTTCTTCTTTTAGTTTTCTTTTCTTGTTTTACTACTTCTTTTTTAGGAGCCGGTTTTGTGGCAGGCTTCTTAGCAGCAGCTTTTTTCTTAGCAACTACTTTCTTCTTAGGCGCAGCCTTTTTAACTGTTTTTTTCGGTGTAGCTTTCTTAGGAGTGGTTTTCTTTTTGGTTGTCGCTTTTTTAGCGGCCACTTTTTTCTTAGGAGCGGCTTTCTTCACAACCTTCTTCTTAGGGGGCACTTTTTTTACAACTTTCTTTTTAGGCGCAGCTTTTTTAACTACTTTTTTGGTGGTTGTCTTTTTTTTAGGTGCTGCCTTCTTTTTAGCAACGGTCTTTTTCTTAGGTGCAGCTTTTTTAGGCGTAGCCTTCTTAGCAGTTGTTTTCTTTTTGGCTACTGCTTTTTTAGGTGTAGCCTTTTTAGCGACTGCTTTCTTTGTAGTAGATTTCTTTTTAGCTGCTACTTTTTTCTTAGGCGTTGCTTTTTTTACAACTTTCTTTTTTGGAGTAGCTTTTTTCACTGCTGCTTTTTTTGCAGTTACTTTTTTGGTTTTGGTTTTTTTTGCCATCTCGGTTAGTTTAATTTGCTAATACTAATGTAAGTTTTTACATCGTTTTCCAAAGCTACTTCTAATTTATCATTAGCCTCAATATTATCAACTAATTGAAGTTCAGTAGCCAAGGTTTCAGTACAAATATAATTTTTATTGTTTTTTAACGCATCATTAATGCCTTGATGTTCTTGAATTGTTAATAAAATTTTATCAGTTACCTCAAATCCCTTGTCTTTTCTAAAGTTTTGAATTCTATTAACAAACTCTCTTGCTATTCCCTCTTCTTTTAACTCATCAGAAAGAGTGATATCAAGTGCAACGGTAATGCCTTTCTCTGTTTGAACCAGCCATCCCGGAATATCATCTGTTTGGATATCAAAATCTTCCATGGTTAGTTCTATCGTATCACCATTAATGTCGCCTTTCCAACCGTTATTTTGCTCAACGGAAGAAATTTCTTCTTGTCCCCAACGATTTACCATTGCTGCTATGGCTTTCATTTGCTTGCCATATTTTGGGCCTATTGTTTTAAAATTAGGTTTAATTTTCTTTACCAAAACTCCGACAGTATCGGTCAATAGCTCTAATTCCTTCACATTTACTTCCGATAAAATAACATCCTTTACAGCCGTTACTTTATCTGCAAAACTTTTGTTAAGAATAGGAATCATTACTTTTTGAAGTGGCTGACGAACTTTTATCTGTTCTTTTTTCCTTAAGCTCAATACCATTGATGATATTTGTTGAGCCCAATCCATCTTTTGTTCTAGTTCGGCATCAATAAAGGCGTCATTATACTTTGGAAATTCAGCCAAATGAACCGACTGGTGAGTTTCTTTTCCACTGCAATTATTCAAATCCTGATAAAGCTTATCCATAAAGAACGGAGAAATTGGTGCAGCCAATTTGGCAACCGTTTCCAAGCAGGTATATAATGTTTGATAGGCAGCAATTTTATCTTCACTGTAATCACCTTTCCAGAATCTTCTTCTACATAAACGAACATACCAATTACTTAAATGGTCGGTAACAAAATCTTCAATTAATCTACCGGCTTTTGTTGGCTCATAATCATTTAAAGCTGATTCTACATTTTTGATAAGTGAATTAAGCTTGGAAATAATCCATCTATCTATCTCTTGTCTTTTTTCTAACGGAATTTCTTCCTCTTTATATTTAAAAGAATCAATATTTGAGTAGAGCGCAAAGAAAGAATAAGTGTTGTAAAGCGTTCCGAAAAACTTTCGCTGACTTTCTACAATTCCGTCTAAGTCAAACTTTAGATTGTCCCAAGGCTGTGCATTGGTAATCATATACCATCTGGTGGCATCAGGGCCATATTTTTTCAATGTCTCAAATGGGTCAACGGCATTGCCTAATCGCTTAGACATTTTTTGTCCGTTTTTGTCAAGAACTAGACCATTGGAAATAACATTTTTGTAAGCGACAGAATCAAAACAAACCGTTGCAATAGCGTGAAGAGTATAAAACCAACCTCTTGTTTGGTCAACACCTTCTGCTATATAGTCGGCTGGAAACACTTTGCCTCCCCCAGCCCCTCCAAAGGAGGGTAGCTCTTTTAATGTTTCCAATATTTTTTGTAAAACCCCATCAATATTCCCAGTTACTTCTTCATTAGTAAAACGAATAACTTTATACCCTAAATCTTCTTCAAGAATTTTAGTTCTTAATTCATCTGCTTCTTTAATTTCAGGTTTTTCATGATATTTCCCGTCAACTTCAATAATTAAACCTTTTGATAGACATACAAAATCAACAATAAACTCGTCTATAATATGTTGTCTTCTAAATTTAAAGTTTTCTAATTTTTTTCCTCTTAAACATTGCCACAAAACATCTTCAGCTTGAGTTGGGATTTTTTTATTGTTTTTTGCAAGCTCTTTAAACAAGCTATAGGAAGATTTTCTTGCAGTATGATATTTTGGAGGATTTTTTTCTCCTTCTCCAAAGGAGAAGGTTGGGAAGAGGTTGCTATTTTCAAACGGATAATGCCATTGTGCATAAGGCATTGAGCCGGAATCAAACCATACATCTATCAAGTCTGCTTCACGCTGCATTGGTTTTCCAGATTCAGAAACCAAAATAATTTTATCTACCACATTTTTGTGTAAGTCAAAAGTGTCGTAATTTTCTTTTGACATATTGCCCACTTCAAATGCTGATAATGGATTTTTTTCCATTAATCCTGCTGCAACTGCTTTATCACATTCGTCTTTCAGTTGTTCTACAGAACCAATACAAATTACTTCAGTAGCATCTTCCGTTCGCCATATTGGCAAAGGAATTCCCCAAAATCTTGAGCGAGATAAATTCCAGTCATTTGCATTTTCCAGCCAATTACCAAATCTTCCTTCACCTGTTGCTTTTGGTTTCCAGTTAATGGTTTTGTTTAGCTCTACCATTCTGTCTTTAAAGGCGGTAATTTTTATAAACCAAGAGTCAAGCGGATAGTATAGAACCGGTTTATCGGTTCGCCAACAATGTGGGTAGCTGTGTTCGTATTTTTCTACTTTAAAGGCTTTATTTTCTTCTTTTAGTTTAATAGCAATTTCTACGTCAACTGATTTTTCAGGAGCTTTTCCGTCTTCGTAATATTCATTCTTCACATATTTCCCGCCAATTTCAGGTAGTTCACTTCTAAACTTTCCTTGTAAATCAACTAGTGGAACAGGGTTGCCGTTTTCATCTAGTACTAACATTGGCGGAACACCTGCATCTTTTGCTACTTTGGCATCATCCGCACCAAAAGTAGGGGCAATATGAACGATACCTGTTCCGTCTTCAGTAGTTACAAAATCTCCGGGAATTACCTGAAAAGCATTTTCGGCATTTTCGTAAGGCAGTGCATAAGGCAATAGTTGTTCGTATCTTAAACCTACTAAGTCTGAGCCTTTGAATTCTTTGACTATTTCACCAATAGTATTAGAACTCTTAGTAATAGTTGACATCCAAAATATATCTGTTTCAAAATCTTGACTCTCATTCCATACTTCTTCTATTCTATCGAATATAGACATTTCCTTTTCATTGAAAGTTAATTTTCCTAAATCGATAAAATGTTTTGAAAATAAATCTTTTGCAATTACAGCATATCTTACATGACATTTTTTTGTAATGCTATATTCATATTGGTTGATAAACTTGACTAAAACGTAATCAATCTTAGGACCTACTGCTAAAGCAGTATTGGAAGGCAATGTCCAAGGAGTGGTCGTCCAGGCTAAAAAATAAGCTTCATCTACACCTAACTTTGAAGCATCTTTTAACTTAAACTGTGCAGTAACAGTGGTGTCTTTTACATCTCTGTAACAACCCGGCTGGTTTAGCTCATGTGAGCTTAACCCTGTTCCTGCCGCAGGAGAATAAGGCTGAATGGTATAGCCTTTATACAATAGGTTTTTGTTGAAAATTTGTTGTAACAACCACCAAACCGATTCAATGTATTTATTTTCATAGGTAACGTATGGGTTTTCCATATCCACCCAATAGCCCATTTTTTCGGTTAGGTCATTCCATACATCGGTATATTTCATTACCGCTTTTCTGCAAGCGGCATTATATTCTTCTACACTTATTTTTTTACCAATGTCTTCTTTGGTAATGCCTAATTCTTTTTCTACACCTAACTCTACAGGTAAACCATGCGTGTCCCAACCGGCTTTACGTTCTACTCTGTAGCCCTGTAAGGTCTTGTATCTGCAAAAAATATCTTTAATGGTACGTGCCATTACATGGTGAATACCGGGCATTCCGTTAGCGGATGGAGGCCCTTCAAAAAACACAAAAGGCTTGTTTTCAGGGCGTGAGGAAATACTTTTCTGGAAAATGTTTTCCTTTTTCCAAAAATCAAGTACTTCATCGGCAAATGCCGGAAGGTCAAATTGTTTGTATTCCCTGTATTTTTCAGCCATCTCTAAAATTGAGGGGCGAATTTACTAAAAATGTGTGTTTTGGGAAATATCAAACAACTGTATTTAATAACTTCAACAAATGTTTCTTACACAGTCATTCACAAATATTAACTTTACCCCTCTATAAATTTATATTGAAATGGAATACAAAAACTTGCTAATTGACACAGAAAACAACATTTGTTTAATTACTATTAACAGACCCGATAAGTTGAATGCTTTAAATCGTGAAACGATAAGTGAGCTCAGTAATGCTTTTGGTGATGCAGATAAAAATAAAGAAGTGAAGTGCATTATTGTAACCGGCTCAGGAACTAAGGCTTTTGTGGCCGGAGCTGACATTTCAGAGTTTTATCAATTTTCTACAAAAGAAGGAAAAGAGTTAAGCGAAAAAGGGCACGAAATTTTATTTAATAAAGTAGAAAACTTGAACACACCCGTTATTGCAGCCGTGAATGGCTTTGCTTTGGGAGGTGGCTTGGAGTTAGCCATGTCTTGCCACATGCGTATTGCCAGCGAAAATGCGAAAATGGGATTGCCGGAAGTTAGTTTGGGGGTTATTCCTGGTTATGGAGGAACACAACGTTTAACTCAATTAATCGGAAAGGGCAGGGCCTTAGAAATGATTACTTCTGCTCAAATGATTGATGCTCAAAAAGCAGAACAATATGGTTTGGTGAATAGCGTTACTTCACAGGAAGAATTAATCAACGCTTGCAAAGAGTTGGCATCAAAAATTATTAAAAATTCTTCCGTAGCCATTGCGGCAGCAATTAGAGCTGTAAATGCGGGATTTCAGGTAGGGGTTGACGGACTGGCTGTAGAAATTGAAGAATTTGGAAAATGCTTTGGTACCGAAGATTTTAAAGAAGGAACAACTGCATTTATGGCAAAAAGAAAACCCAACTTTCCGGGAAAATAAAAACATCACTTGAACCCTTTAAAAAAACTTTTAGGACAAACCGCTATTTACGGATTAAGCAGCATCATAGGAAGGCTGCTTAATTACTTTTTAGTGCCGCTTTACACCAGGGTTTTTAGCACCTCAGAATATGGAGTAGTAACAGAGATGTATGCTTATGTGGCATTTTTTATTGTTCTGCTAACTTATGGAATGGAGACCGCTTTGTTTAAGTTTTCTAAGCAATATGAAAACGATAAACAAAAAGTTTATAGCACGGCACTCATTTCACTACTTATTTCCTCCTCTGTTTTTATTGCCTTTTGTAGCATTTTTTCTGATTCATTATCAGGATGGATGGGCTATGGCGACCACTCTGAATATATTGTCTGGTTTGCTTTTATCATTGGTTTGGATGCCATTACCGCTTTGCCGTTTGCAAAATTGAGAGAAGAAAATCAGGCGGAGAGGTTTGCTCTCATTAAAGTATTTGGGATATTAATCAACATTGCGCTCAACTTGTTTTTTATTGTTTACTGCCCGTATGTTTTAGAAAAGGATTCGGGTCAAATGAAAGAATTGATTGAGAAATTATATAACCCGGAGGTTGGTGTGGGCTATATTTTCATTGCCAATTTAGTTGCCAGTGCGGCAGTTATTTTATTACTAATGCCAAAAGTTATTTTACAGAAGTACTTTTTTGACAAAACACTATGGAAGAGCATGATGTTGTATGCAATGCCCTTAGTAGTAGCTGGTTTTGCGGGAATGATTAATGAAACTTTAGACCGAATTATTTTAAAATACTTATTGCCGGAAGATGTTGCCTTAAGTGAATTAGGTATTTACGGAGCTTGTTATAAAGTAGCTATTTTAATGACGATTAGTATTCAAGCATTTCGATTTGCATCAGAACCGTTTTTCTTTTCTCATTCCGATAAAAAGGATAGTGCAAAAACATTCGCTAAAATCATGAATTACTTTGTGGCGGTGTGTAGTGGAATATTTTTAGCGATTATGTGTTACATGGATATCATTCAATATTTTATAGGAGAAGAGTTTAGAGTGGGACTTGGTGTAGTTCCTATTTTATTGGTGGCAAATATTTTTCTAGGGATTTACTTTAACTTATCGATTTGGTATAAATTAAGCGGAAAAACGTATTTCGGAGCAATTATATCATTGTTGGGCGCATTTATAACATTGTCATTAAACTTTGCTTTAATCCCTTGGCTTGGATATTACGGCTCAGCTTGGGCTACTTTATCTTGTTATTTAATAATGGCGGTGGTTTCCTATAACTGGGGAAAAAAGCATTACCCTGTTCCATATAACCTCAAGAAAATTATATTCTACATAACATTTTCGCTTTTCCTATATTTGCTCACTGTTTTGATAAATATAGAAAATCAAACTTTACGATTAATAGTCCATTCTCTATATCTCGTATTGTTTGTAACATTTGTGTATATCATAGAAAAGCCAAAAAAATCAGTACATGCAAGTTAAAATAGTTAATCAGTCTAAACATGCCACTCCGCAATATGCTACGGCATCTTCGGCAGGAATGGATTTAAGAGCAAATCTAGATGAAAGCATCATACTTAAACCGCTTGAACGAACTTTAGTAAAGACAGGTTTGTTTATAGAATTGCCTGTTGGATATGAGGCTCAGGTTCGCCCGAGAAGTGGATTAGCATTTAAAAAAGGAATTACGGTATTAAACTCACCAGGAACGATTGATGCAGATTACAGAGGGGAAATAGGAGTAATTTTAGTGAATCTTTCTAATGAAAATTTTTTAATTGAAGACGGAGAAAGGGTTGCGCAACTGGTAATTGCAAAGCATGAAACCATTGAATGGAATGAAGTAAATAGTTTAGAAGTAACGGAGAGAGGTGCAGGAGGTTTTGGAAGTACCGGAGTAAAGTAATGTGGAGATTTAATTTTAAAACATCTAATAAAAAGTAAAAATGAAGATTATAGTACCAATGGCTGGAATAGGGAAAAGAATGAGACCGCATACGTTAACGGTTCCCAAGCCATTAATTCCTGTTGCCGGAAAACCAATTGTGCAAAGATTAGTGGAAGACATAACGGAAGTATGTAATGAAAAAGTGGACGAAATAGCTTTTATCATTGGTGATTTTGGAAAGGAAGTAGAACAACATTTGTTAGAAGTGGCCAAAGATCTTGGAGCAGTTGGAAAAATATATCATCAGGAAGAAGCTTTAGGAACCGCTCATGCTATTCTATGTGCAAAAGAAAGTTTATCGGGTAAAGTAGTAGTGGCATTTGCTGATACTTTATTCAGAGCAGATTTTAAATTAGATGATAGCCAGGACGGAATTATTTGGGTAAAACAAATTGATGATCCTAGAGCCTTTGGGGTGGTTAAGTTAGATGACGAAGGAGTGATTACAGATTTTGTAGAAAAGCCCGAAACTTTTGTTTCTGATTTAGCCATTATTGGGATTTATTATTTCAGAGATGGAGAGTATTTAAAAAACGAATTGCAGTTTCTTATTGATAACAATATTAAAGAGAAAGGGGAGTTTCAACTGACAAATGCGTTGGAAAATATGAAAGCAAAAGGAAGCAAATTTACCACAGGGGAAGTAAAAGAGTGGCTAGACTGTGGAAATAAAGACGCAACTGTTTATACTAATAGTAGAGTATTAGAACACATAAAAGACCAAAAAATAGTTGATGATTCGTTAAAAAGTGTTAATTCTATTATTATTCCTCCTTGCTTTATTGGTAAAAACGTACATTTAACTAACTCAGTAATCGGACCTCATGTTTCAATAGGTGATGGCACTATTGTTGAGAATAGTGTGATAGAAAATTCTATTATTCAAAAAAGTTCAAAATTGAGCAATGTGGTAATGAAAAACTCTATGATTGGCAATAATGCCGAGCTTTCTAAAAAATCAGAAGAGTTAAGTGTGGGAGACTTTAATCAAATAATTAATTGAGATATTTAATCGTCATATTTGCAACGCTACTCATGTTCTCTTCATGTAAGAAAACAAAAGAGGTTGCGTCTTCTTCGCCTCCGCAGGGGAAGGAGCTTAGCTCCAGACAGCATGCCGAATTTACCTATATGTATATTAATGCCAGCAGAGAAAAAATGCTTGGAAATTATGAAACGGCTGCTGCTATGTACAAAGAATGTACTAAAATAGACCCTAAAGAGCCTGCGCCTTACTACGAAATGGCTAATATTTTTAGTATGGTGGGAAGAACAGATATGGCACTACCTGTTGTTCAAAGAGCAGTTGATTTAGACGGAGATAATTTTTGGTATAGGTTACTGTATGCAGATTGCCTCCAAAAAACCTCCAATATTCCTGAGGCTATCAAACAATATCAAATTTTAGTTGGTAAAAACCCATCTAATTATGATTTATATTTTGAGTTAGCCAACCTGCAACTATATCAAACAGATTACAAAGGAGCAATTGAAACTTATAACAAGCTTGAGCAAAAAGTAGGTGTTACCGAAGAAGTTTCATTACAAAAGCAAAAAGCTTACATCAGAATGAATGATGTGGACAAAGCAGCAGCAGAGTTAAAAAAATTAATTAAAACCTACCCGGATGAAACAAGATATTTGGGAGTTTTAGCTGACCTTTATTTAACCAATGAAAGAGAAGAAGAAGCGCTTGAAATTTTAAATGAAATTTTAAAAAAAGATCCTAACGACCCATACACTCATCTTTCTTTAGCCGATTATTACAAAGCCAAAAAGGAAAATGAAAAGTCGTTTGACCATTTAAGTATTGCCTTTGAAAGCCCTGAATTGGAAGTAGATGCCAAAGTACAAATCTTACTTTCTTATTATCAAATTACAGAGTATTATCCTGAGTTAAAAGAACAAGCTTTTAGCCTTAGTAAAAAGCTAATTGAAGTTCACCCTGAGGATGCGAAATCATATACTGTATATGCAGACTTTTTATATAGAGAAGAAAAGTTAGAAGAGGCAAGAGAAAACTATCGAAAAGCATTAGAAATTGAACAAGACAAATTCCCAATTTGGGGTCAGGTTTTATTGCTAAATTCAGAGTTAAATGACTTCAAATCTCTAGTAGAAGAAAGTGATAAAGCCATGGAATTATTTCCACTTCAACCACTTCCATATTTAATGAGCGGTATCGGAAACAACCAAACAAAGAACTATGAAAAAGCCGTAGAAAGCTTAGAAGCAGGAAAAGATTTAGTATTAGATAACCCGATAATGGCAAGTGAGTTTTACTCTAATCTGGGAGAAGCTTATCACAATTTACAGATGCACGAAAAGTCAGATGCCGCATTTGATAAATGCTTAAAAACAAACCCTAAAAATGCGTTTGTATTAAATAACTATGCTTACTACTTATCTATAAGAGGAGAAAAATTGGAGAAAGCATTGGAAATGTCTGCCAAGTCAATTGAGCTTGAGCCGAACTTAGCTACATTTTTAGACACTTATGGCTGGGTATTGTATAAGCTTAAAAGATATGATGAGTCTATTGAATGGCTCTTGAAAGCCGAACAAAACGGTGGAGCAACCAGCGGAGAAGTGTTAGAGCACATCGGAGATGCATATTACCAAAACGGAGATACCTCAAAAGCTTTAGAATATTGGAAGAAAGCAAAACCTGCCGGTGGCGCATCCGATTTAATTGACAAGAAAATAAATGATAAAAAGCTGTATGAATAAATTGTTTGCAGCTAAATATCTTTTTTATCTAGGCATCGCATTTCTGTTTTCGTGTAAAGCCCAAAAAGAAATTCAAAAAAAACAAGCTGTCGCCAAAGAATGTGAGTCACTAATAGAACTAGCTCACCAAAGCGAATTCAAATTTGATTGGCTTTCCTTAAAATCAAATGTAGAGCTTGAAACCGATGGAAAGTCAAATGGATTTAAAGCATTTATAAACATAAAAAAAGACAGTGTAATTTGGATTTCAATTACTCCCAAAGCACTCAGAATAGAAGGCGCCAGAGTAATGCTTACCAAAGACTCCATTTTCTTTATGGATAAAATAAATAAAAAATACTTTACCGGCACTTACGAATACATTGAGCAAATACTACAAGTAGAAGCTGAATATCAAACCTTTCAACAAATATTGTTAGGTAATGCGCTAGAGTTTGAACAAGACAAAATATGGTGTAAAACAGAAGAAGACAAATACTATCTCAGCACTATTAAAAAGAGGAAATTGCGTAAAGCAGAAAACAAAGATAAAGCCAAGTCAGACTTTGTTCAGGCGCTTTGGTTAAATGCAGAAACTTACAAAATAGAAAAACTTAAATTACTTGATTTAGTCAAAAACCAGTCTTTAGAAGCAGTGTATTCTAACTTTACTGATGAAGGAGGGCAGTTAATAACTCACCAGATTAACATTACGATTGAATCGGAAAAAACCGCTAACTTAGACCTTGAAATAACAAAAGTAACCGTAAACGAGCCGTCTAATTTCTCGTTTAGGATACCGGAAAAATATGAGCAAATTACTTTCCAATAATATTATTCTCTTTTTTTGTTGCTTATTTTTATTTGCAGGAAACGGCTTTGCCCAATCTAAAAAGGATTTAGAAAAAAAGAAGTCGAAGCTGCAAAAAGATATTAGTTATACTAATAAGCTGCTCGAAAAAACTCAAAAAACGAAAGAGGCCAACCTACAAGAGCTTAATCAACTCAATAAAAAAATTGAAACTCGTAATGAGCTTATTAAAACCATTAATAAAGAACTTAGTCTTTTAGATAGTCAAATAAAAGGGCAGCAAGACATTATAGCTGCTATGGAAAAAGACATTGAAATTTTAAAACAAGAATACGCAAAGCTTATCTATTATGCTTATAAAAATAGAAACGCTTATAACCGTGTTATGTTTGTGTTTTCATCAGATGATTTTAACCAAGCCTATAAAAGACTAAAATACCTGCAACAATATACCAATTACAGACACCAGCAAGCAGATATTATTTTGGCAACCAAAGAAAAGCTGGAGAATGAAATATTAACCTTAAAGGCCAAAAAAGAAGAAAAGCAAAAATTAGCTGATGAGCAGAAAAAGGAAAACTCAAAACTGTCAGATGACAAGCAGAAACAACAGTCGGTGGTAAATACGCTTAGCTCAAAAGAAAAAGAATTGAGAGACGAATTAAAAGAGCAGCAATTAGCCGCTAAAAAGCTGGATGACGCCATTAAGAAAATTATAGAAGAAGAAATAAGAAAGGCTAGAGAAGCAGCCAAAAAGAAAAATCCTTCATCTACCACACCAAAAGATGAATTTCCGCTAACTCCTGAAGCTAAACTTATCTCAAATTCATTTACCGCTAACAAAGGAAAACTACCCTGGCCGGTAGAACAAGGTGTAATTACCGGAAAATATGGAGAACACCCTCACCCTGTGTTAAAACAAGTTATGCTTAAAAATAACGGAATAGACATAAGCACTTCCAGTAAAGCCATTGCTCGTTCTATTTTTGACGGAGAAGTAACCTCTGTGGTGATTATACCCGGTGAAGGGAAAGCCGTTTTTGTGCGTCACGGAGAATATTTAAGCGTATATACTTATTTGAGTGAAGTTTATGTAAATAAAGGCGATAAAGTAACCACCAAGCAAAGTTTAGGTAAACTTTTGGCAGAACCCGGTGCCAATAGCGGAGAATTGCACTTAGAAATATGGCAAGGCGTTACCAAGCTAAATCCCGAATACTGGATATACAGAAAGTAGAAAAATGCAATAATTTGCTCACTTTTTTGAAATAATTATATATTTGCACTCCCAAAATCGTTCTTACGATAACATTCCTCCTTAGCTCAGCTGGTTAGAGCACATGACTGTTAATCATGGGGTCCTTGGTTCGAGCCCAAGAGGGGGAGCAACAAAAAGCCTCACATCTGTGGGGCTTTTTTTATTAGATAAAATGAAACATTACCCCTATTACCTACATGTTGAAATTGAATTAAATTTAATAGAGTTATTTTTAAATAAGCTATGTAGTATCACATTTTTATTTCCTCTTTCCCTTATAATTAAACTTAAACGGTTCTGTGTTAAATTTTCTATATGTAAGGTATAAAATTCTTTTTGCCAACCCCAAAAGGTTTGATTTACAAAAATTTTAATCTTTATATTTTGATTAACCTTCTTAAACTTTATTCTTTGACATTCTTCGACATCATATAATTTATTTATTGAGATACAATTTAAAACCGAATCAAAATGCAAACAAATATCTCCTGTATCAGAAATCCAATTTTTATAGATACTTTGAGAATATATATTTGACATAGTAATGAAAGGTATTACAATCATCAATAAAATTCTATATTTTACCATAACCCTACCTCTCGCAAGCGTCCGCTTGTGAGTTTCTTTATTACTTGATATATATAGTTCTGATTTCATTTACAGATAAGGTGAAGTGTTGTTTATTTAATTTTTAATATCCAGCTTTGTATTAACTTCAACAATTCCTTTTCGCTTTTAATCTTAACTTTTTGTACTGGTTTATCCCAGTTTAATTTTTCTATTAAATAACAAATGTATGCTTCTTCATTATCATACCATCCAACATCAATTACAAAATCATTTTTTGAAGCTTGCAAAATATCTTCAAAATATACACTACTATTAAAAGTAATATCTCCCTGATTATCAAATTCAAAGTCATTTTTGATTACAGTCCAACCATTATTAGATAAAAAATCAGTTAGCATTATTTTTTTCTTAGTCTTTTTTTGTTTTTCCTTTCCCAAAAGTGGCTACTTCTTATTAAGTAAAAGTAGGAAAAAGGAACTCAGTTTCATTAAAACAAAAATCAATCTGATACCTTAAAAATCGTATTCTTCAAAATCTTCGGTAAACTCATTGGCAGCAAAATTGGGATTAATGCTAATATTAGAGTATTCGTATTGCTCTTACAAGACTTTCTTATAATATACTTTAATTAAAATAAGCACATTATTTTGCTTGCAAACATATAATATCATTTTAGGAGAGTATTCATTAGGAATAACAATCTCTTGCCCTATTTTCAAATTTTCATGAAACGAAAGCCCTTTATTTTTCTCTAAAATCATGTATTCGCTAATTCTATATCTTTTAGCAATGTCAAGTATGCTTTCTTCTTTTTCAGCCGTATATTTTATGTATTTAAAGTAAGGATTGATGAATTGAATCTGTGAACACTGATAGCCGTTGTAAACTACATCTTCTTTTTTCAATACCAATGAATGTATTTCTGCATAATGTTTCTGTACCAAAAATTCTAAAATACTAATCACATAATCATATCCCGATTCAAAAATGGTATGATGTTGATTGTTTCGCATGGTTTTCCCCATAGGGTCAAGCTTCAAATTCACCCAAGGGAAACCGTTAGTGTTCACTAATGCTTCATTTTTATTGGTTTCAGCATTATATAAAACTTCCATTCCTTTTGTCGGGAATTCTTGCCTCACATAAACCTTAAATGGTTTTTTATTAAAATCAATTTTTGCTTTTTGCGTAATGAGCTTTCCTTCTATTCTTTCGGTCTTTTTTATTTCAAAAGAAATGGAGTTAATCTTTTTAGTTTGGAAAAACATTTTTTCGCAAATGGTAAGCGCCATCTTGTTTTCAGATGAGGTAAAGCTGCTTAAAACAATAAAAAGAAAAAGGGAAGTAATTGAGGAAAAAAGATATTTGGGCATGCACTAATTTTAACCCTAAGATAAAAACAAATTGATTACCAACAAAAAAAGCCGAGAAATTTCTCAGCTTTCAACATCCAGAATAAAACAAAAGCTAATTTATTTTTATCTGAACTCCCCCATTCACTGGAAATCGCTTGCCCGTGATATCAGTTACCCATATTTCAGAAAAGAAGACACGGTCATTTTTTCTTGCTTTATTGAATAAATCGACAACATCAGGATTTTTAAGAGAGCCGTTACTTATTTTCACTTCAGGCTCAAGCATACTGCCTTTTAGTAATTCTATTTTGCATTTTACAATAGTTAGTGGTAGTCCTTGAAATAAAAAGTCATCACCATAACTTGCATAAATGGTAGAATATGCTTTTAGCTGAGCCAGGTTAGTACTAAACTGCCCTGTTTTTTTATTGATATAAGGTTGAGGCATAGGTAATTTTTTAGCCACAAAAGCCATGTTTCCCATGCTTCTTGTGGTTCCGTCAGGCATTTTTGCACTTACCGAAACAGATACATTTTTGGGCGCACCGTTAGGAAGCGTAACCTCATATTTTCCGTTAGCTACCTTTTTAATGTTTCCCGAAGAAATGTTTACTTGTAAATTTTCTGATGCCACTCCCGGAACGGATATAGAAACCGGATTCTTCGGACCAATGTAAAAAACATTCATTTTATCGGGCGAAACTACCAGGCTGGGTTTGGCAACAATATATTCCGATTTAAAAGGGTAATTCTTCACTTCTCCCATCGGAGATTTTAGTTTTATCATTCCTTCATAACTTACAAAACCTTCTTTATGGGTAGGAACGGAATATTTTCCCATGCCTTTGGTTACCGAAACGGTATCTAAAATAGTTTTTAAGGAGTTAGAGGCAGAATCATATTCTCCAATATAAATTTCAGGGTTTTGTGT
>CALALS010000103.1 GCA_937925525.1 uncultured Flavobacteriales bacterium
CGAAAACAAATTTTATAACCCCTTAAAACAAGATATTATGAAAACATTTAAACTACTCTTTGCTGCCGTAATATTAGCCACAGGCTTTAACAGTTTTGCACAAACAGGAGAAATTGAAGGAAAAATAACTGCTGATGATACTAAAGAAGTATTGCCCGGAACCTACGTATATGTGGTAAGCGGTGCAACTAAAATAACTGCTTTAGCCGATGAAAACGGAAAATATAAATTAAAAGGTCTCAATCCCGGATATTATGATATTGCTTACGAAATGATTGGCTACAAAAAAGTTATCATAGAAAAAATTAAGGTAGATAAAAATGACATTACCTTTAATGATGTAGAATTACCTTTTTCAAATACGTTAGGAGCTTTTAAGGTAGAAGAGGAACGATATACATTTGAAATTCCATTAATTGACAAAGACAACCCTGCCTTGCAAAAAATAGATGGAAAAGACTTAATTAAAACAGCTTTTGCAAAAGATCCAAAAGCCGGAATTACAAGCATGTTTTCCGGGTTGACTATGGTTCCCGGTACTACAGGCCAAATAAGTGTGAGAGGGGCAAGACCTATAGAAACTGCGTATTATGTAGATGGTGTTAAAACACCGGAAGGTGACCTAAACGTTCCTGGAATATCTATTTCAACCATACAAGTTTATACTAGCGGAGTTCCTGCACAATATGGAGACGTAACCGGAGGAGTAATAGCTATAGAAACTAAAAGTTATTTCGACTTGCTGAATAATAAATAAGTAAACAAAACGCACCAGTCTTAAGTTAATCATTATCGTTCTTTGTTTTATCGCTTTCTCTTAAAAAAATAGTACTTTCGGGTATTATAACAAACCTTTAGTGGTTAACTTAAGTTTTAAAAAAGCAATCGCACCAAATTAATGTGGGTATTTAATAAAGAAAATATTGCACAACTTACCGATGACGAGTTAGTCAAAAAATATAAAGAATCAGGAAATGCTCAACTTCTTGGTGAATTATACAAACGCTACTCTAAATTGGTGTACGGTTTATGCCTAAAGTATTTTAAAAATACTGATGAAAGCCAGGATGCCGTGCTGCGAATCTTTGAAAAACTGATGACCGATTTAAAAAACCATGAAGTACAATACTTTAAATCATGGCTATTTATGGTCTCAAAAAACTTTTGCTTGATGGAACTTCGTAAGAAGCAAGTAAAAGTAAGGCGAATGGATGAGTATGAAGCTTACGCTCAATCATCTCATGAACCGGAACCTTTTGCCAATAATGCCGAAGAAAAAGCATGGACAAAAGAAGAAAAAATAGAACAATTGGAGTTGGCGTTGAGTCAACTCAAGAACGAACAAAAAACCTGTGTAGAGCTCTTTTATTTACAAGAAAAATCGTACAACGAAATAAGTGATATTACCGGGTATGATTTAAAAAAAGTAAAAAGCTTTATACAAAACGGTAAACGTAATTTAGAACTTTACCTTACCGGAAAAAAAGAAATTAAACTAGGAAGTTAACTGTATAAGTAATGAGCACGATTAATAACATATTTTCCTCTGCTGAAAAGCCTTCCGAAAAGCTGCTGGAGCAATATTTTTCCGGCAAGCTTTCAGGAAAAGAAGCACATTTAGTAGAAAAATATTTAAGTGACAACCCATTTGAGGCTGAAGCTTATGAAGGCTTGTTTTCAGACGCTAACCATGCTGAAAACGTCACTGCCATCAATGAAAAAATTGATGCGCTTGCTGCTGCCCCTAGAACTGTGGCAAATAATTCTCGTCATTATTTTATGATGGCTGCCTCTTTAGTGGTAATAGCAGGATTGTCTGTATTTTTTTACATTCAATTTGAAAAAAGTGCCGAAAATAAAGATATGGCTGTTGAGCACACTTCTGCCAGCCCGGTATTAGAAGAACAAACAGAAATTAGTTCAGAAATAGAAACAATAAGTAAAGAAAACAATTTAGACTTAGTTGAATCTGAGCCTATTGTTATTGAAAAAGATGATAAAGTTACTGTAGCTGTAAAAAAAGACGCTCCTAAAATGCTGGAAGAAAGCGAAGTTATGTCTGATGATATCATTACTGAATCTAACACTAAAAACACCTCTCCCGGAAATAATAGAATGAAGGATGAAAATTTAAGTATTGCATCTGGAAATTCTGCCAATAAGCAACTTGAAAACAATAATATTGATGATAATAAAAAATCGGAGCGTCAAAAGCCGGTATATTTTGAAGAAAAAGCTGAGCAAGAATTGTTTGATTACAAGCTTGCCAAAGAAAATTCTAATGAAGTAAGAAAAGCTAATTCGCCCAGTACAACATCTACTACCGGCAAGCAAAGAAGCAAAAGTAAAACCAACACCATTGAGTTAAACGGACTTGAAATTGTGAATTACGTTTACGCTTCGTCTGAACTTTCGCCCAGGCAAGAAGCAGAAAAGAAAGTGGCGGAAAAAAGTGTGCCTGCCGCTTACGAAGATGCTGAAAGCAAGTCAGACAAAACCAAAGTTTTAACTGACGAGCTCACCGTAACCTACACTTATGCACAACTTATAGATAAAGCCACTTCACTGTTTTATGCCAATAAATTCAAAGAATCGCTTTACTATTTTGATATTATTCATACCAACTTTACTGAAAATGTAAATGCACAGTTTTATGGCGGAGTTTGTTATTTAGAATTAAAAAACTACAAGGAGTCTATTAAATGGTTAGATGAAGCTATTGAAAATGACAACAGCAACTTTAAAGAAGATGCCATGTGGAAAAAAGCACTTTGTTTACTTGAAATGAAAGACAATCGCAAAGCTGTCAAGCTTCTGGAAGAACTAGAAAAATCAAATGGATTCTATGCCATTAAAGCAAGTGAAAAGCTAAAAGCGATAAAGTAAAAACGAACTTATCTTGTCCTAAAATAGGTTTACACAAAAACGTGTAAAAATGGATAAAAAAATAAACCCATTAGAGGATAAATGAAAAGATTGGCTTTTATAATGCTTGTATTGCCTTTATGCTGTTTTTCTCAAAAAGACAGCACCATTATGTTTAAAAGAGTTTTTTTGAATTTCGGGACAAATGTTTCGTTAAATCAAAAATCCTATGAAGCTGAGTTCTCTTTACTAAAACCTCTCAATAGCAGAAAAACTATAAATGTCCCGATAGGAATATCAATAGCAAGCTTAAACTTAATTCACTCCGGAAATAATGATAATTATTTATACTTATTAAAAGAAAATTCTAGCTCTAAAAATTTTATGTATGTTGTATCAAGAGGTCTTAGCATTTCATCTGGCCTTAATTATAGCTCCATAAACAAAAAGTTTTTTGTAGAAGGAGCCATAAAGCTATTTATACCAGTATCAACTAAAATGACTCTCCAACTTTCTCAAGTAAATTCATCAGGTTTTGAAAGTAAGACCTATAATAGTGATTTCATGAAAAAAACGAATGTTTTTGCTGACCAACAAAATTATATAGTATTAAACGAAAATTCTTATGACTTAATTACTGGGATTAATTTAGGGTATAATATATTTTCTGTGAAAAAAACTTCTGTATTTTTAAGTTTGGGGTATAACTTGGGTTGGAAAAGTATGGTGTCGGGATATGGTATTGGAGATTTTGGCATTCAGTATAAAACAACGAATCAATATTATACAAGCTTAAACATAGGGTTAGGAATTATAATTTAATAAAATGAAAAAGCTGCTCATTATTATTTTATTAGCCCCTGTTTTTTGTTTTGGGCAAAAGGATAGTAGTAATGCTATACCTAAGTGGAATATCTATGTTTTGGTACACACTAATCCACATTACTTTGAATTAGAAGTTCCCGGCTATGTTGAGAAAAAAATTAGCCCTGTTAGTTTTGGTGGAGGAGCAGAGTTTTTAGTGTTCTCAACAAAAAAAAAGGTGTGCTTTTCTGTCGGGTTAGAACTTTATCAAGGGGAAGAGGCGCTTAATGTTTATTCTAATCCAAACAACAAAACATTTATTGACACTAATCAAAATAGTCTATTTTGGTATGAAGATTTACGTTATTTAACCATTGGGTTGACACCTAAAATATCTAAAGTAATATGCTTTAAAAAAATGAAAATAGTTGGCTTCATTAAAGCTGTGGGAGGTTTTAAGTCTCAAGTTTTACATAAAAATGATTTTTACTTTAATGGTAATTTAACGAGTTCATTAACTAGAAAACATAGCTTTTCAGATTCTTATAAAACTCATTTTTCATTTAGGCTTGGGGCTTCAAGTTACTTTAGTAAAATTAGTAATATTGGATTAACCATTGAAACTTCAATTGCTGAATCAAGTATCTATTTCCCTGGCGAATTTCCTTTTGGATTCTTTTTAATTTTGAGTAAAGGTTTTTAGAAATATGAGATTATTATTTATCCTCTTTTTGTGCCATTTTTTCTTGCCGGTCAAAATAAAATATACGATAGTAAATTTAATTTAGGATACTCAACTATATATGATGGTATTCCTGGTGCAGGAAATAAAAC
>CALALS010000104.1 GCA_937925525.1 uncultured Flavobacteriales bacterium
AACTGGTCCAACCGGTCCAGCTGGTCCAGCCGGAGCAAACGGAGCTACTGGTCCTCAGGGTCCAACAGGAGCAAATGGTGCTGCAGGAGCAACTGGTCCAACAGGTCCTAGTTTAAGTGCTAATTTTGCAAGCGTTAGCCTAACAACATCAAGAACCATTAATACTGCTGCTTTTAACAATATTGCAGGAATGTCTGTAAACTTCACAGCAACAGGAACACAGGCTTTGGTTATTTTTTCTGCATCTGGTTATGCCTATACAAACTCTATGGCGTTTATTCAATTTAGAGTAATGAATGGAGCAACAGTTGTTAGTCAAACTAATACCCATATGCAGAACTATGATAATGCTACGGGAACTGTAACACCATGGAGTTGCTCACTTAATAGTTTGTTAACTGGTTTAACTCCAGGAAATAATTACACCCTACAGGTGCAAGGATTGCGTAATGGAATTTTGGGTACATATGATGGGATTGTTGATCCGGCACAGCCAGGTCACCACATGACTTTAAGTGTTGTACAATAAATAAAATACAGCTATGAAAAAAGTTTTAATATTATCCATTGGCTTATTTAGTTTTTCTTTTGGGTTTTCGCAAACACCAACGCTTGAAAATTCAAGCTCAGAAACTACTTCAAATAAAAAAACTGAGGTAAATACAGAGGAGCCTAAGATGATGGTTTCTGAGAAAAAAGAAACTACAGAAAAAAATAATTCTTCAATTCCTAAAATTTCTCCTATTGAGAAAAAGGAAGAAAAAATTGAAGAGGAATCTTCAACTCCAAAATAAAACAATATTTATTATATGAAAAGCCCAATCAAATTAATTGATTGGGCTTTTTTAGTGCTAGTTAAAGAAGTAGGTATTATTTACCTCCAAACATTGCTTTAAACTCTTCTTCTGTTACAGTTTGGTAATCTTTTGGAATGTCAAACTCGGCTTTCGATACCTTTTCTTTTTTTACTTCTTTAGCGGTAAGCTTCATTATCATTCCTTCTTTTTCCATTTCGTATTCTAAAGGAAAACCATCTAATCCTTCAATATCGGTTTGTCCAAAATTTTGAACCATTATATCTTTAGTATAATATACGGTAAGCTTTTGCTCTTCTCCGTCATCAGCAATCATAGTGATTTCTGCTTTCTGACACTTATATCCGGCAATTTCTTTCGTTTCGTCAAGAATAGTTATGGTAGGCTTAACACCCTCTTTCTTTTCTTTACTATTGTTTGCTTCCATAGCATATTTACTACCCATTAAATCCATCAGTATAGTAGTTTTATCTGCCTTTCCGTCATGAATCATAACGGTTTGTCCCATGGTGCTTGGCTGAATCATTTTCGCCATGTTATCTTTAAATTTATAGCTCATTTCCTTTGGCATCATTGACTCATAAGCGGCCAGTTCGTCCGGTAAATCAACGTATTCAATTCCAAACATAATAGTGCCTTCAAAGTTTTGAGTAAATACTGCACTTGAAGCAATAACCAAAAGTGCGCTTACTAGAATTTTTTTCATAAGATTTGTTTTAAGTTGTTATAAAAGTAAAAATGAAGTTTATAGTAGTCAATAATTATTCCACAAAAGGTGCTAAAGCTATTTTTATGGTATCATTGGTTAAAACTATTGAAAATTTCAGATAGTTTTTCATCCATTTCTTCTTCGCTTATTTCTTCGTATTCGGTAAAACTTTCAAATACTTCATCCTCAACTTCCTGTGTTGTTACATTTGTAGCAGTAAACCTCATACATAAGTCATATTTTTCCATCTGATATTCTAATAACACACCTTCAATTTCATGGTAAGGAGTTGCCCAATTAGGCATTTTAATATTAATATCTTCGGTGTAGAATACAGTAAATGTTTCATTATCAGAAGTAGTAATGTTTGCTTTTTTACAATGATATCCTGCAATTTCTTTCGTTTCGTTAGTAAATTCAACTTTGTACTTTGGGCTTTTTTCTAGCATTTCCTTTACTCCATCTTGATTGAGCGTAAGCTTATGTTTTTTATTTAAAAGTTTTACCAATTGTGTTAACTCCATATTATCCGCATCTGATAAGTAATTAGTTTTAAACATTCCCATCCCTGCGGTTATTTCGGTGATATATCTATCTTCCTGAAAAGTGATTACCATTTTATCCGGCAAGACATCTATCATAAAATTATCGGAGCTCATTTTAGGGTAGCTAACATCAAATTCAATTTCTCCTTCATTCACTCGCCCATCACTTATCAATTTATCACATGATGTTATCAGAAAAAAAGAAATGGCTAAAGAAAGAAAGCCTAGAAAAGTTTTGGTTATTCTCATTATTTTAAATCAGCACCCACAAATATATTATTATTTAGTAAAACTCAAACAGGCTAAAACTTTGGCTTATTTTTAATTAAATTAACTTTGTCCATATTTTTTACTGGCCATGAAAATCAAATTGGTACGAAACGACTCTGAAATTGCAGCCGGAACAAGAGGCTCAAGCATGGGATTTGATGCTCTGCGGGTTGCTTCATTAAACCTTAGAGATTATTTTTTTGGAAAATATGATATTGTTGAGGTAAAAGACAGAAATGACCTGCTCTATGATAATGTTAAGCATCCGTATGCTAAATATATTGAAGGATTAAATGACTTATACGATTCCATCATAGATAAAGTAGCCAATGTAATTACTGAAGGTAACTTTCCCATTGTTATTGCAGGAGACCATGCTTCAGCAGGAGGAACAATTCAGGGAATAAAAAAAGCAAATCCTAATAAACGGCTTGGTGTTTTTTGGATTGATGCGCATGCTGATATTCATTCGCCTTACACTACACCCTCCGGAAATATGCACGGAATGCCTGTGGCAATTGCCCTTGGAATAGATAATAAAGAAGTAGCCAGCAATAATATTGACGATAATACAAAACAAATTTGGGAAGAGTTGAAAGAAGGTGGACCGTTTCTTAAACCTGAAGACTTAGTTTTTATGGGAGTAAGAGATACTGAAAGACAGGAAGACTTTATTATTAAAAAACTAGGTATTAAAAACTATACTATAGATACTATTCGCCAAAGAGGAATAGATGAAGTAGTGGATGAGTCTTTAGATAGATTGTCAGAGTGCGATATTATTTACATTTCTTTTGATGTAGATAGTATGGATTGCGATTTGGTTTCGGGTGGAACCGGAACTCCCGTTCCTAATGGATTTACACCTGAAGAATGTACTAGAATTATTGATAGAATTATCGATTCGGGTAAAGTGTGTTGTTTTGAAATGGTTGAAATCAACCCAACACTTGATGAAAAAAACATCATGGCTCGTACCGCCTTTATGATTTTAAAAAATACAACCCGAAAATTAGAAAGTAAATTTCCAAACTAAAATGCAGATAGAAACTCTTTTAAGTTTTTTAATTTACTTTTTTCTGATTTAAATACTGATTTTAAGAAT
>CALALS010000105.1 GCA_937925525.1 uncultured Flavobacteriales bacterium
CCATCATAAAGAAAATAATACCCGAAACAATACTCATCATGGCACCAACACTCACGCCTTTATCGGCAACCAAAAACTGAATTCCCCACAATACACCTCCAAGAATTAAGAAAACAGAAATGGGTAAAAATATTTTCATTGGGTTAAAGAGAATTACGATACTTAGTATGTGGCGAATGGTTTCAAAGGCCGTGATGGTAGATATTTTGCTTTTTCCTTCTGTTCTAGGTTTAATATTAATAGGCGTTTCCAATACTTTTCTTTTTTTGCTGATAAACACCATTGCTATGATATCACAAAACGCATAGCCATCCGGGCAAAGAGATATATAGTTTTTGGCTATTTGAGTTTCAAACATCTTCAAGCCGGAATTAATATCATAAATGTTGAGCGGTAAAAGAATTTTGGCTATGCCTCTAATAATTCCTTTTCCAATGGCTCGATACCAATTTTCTTTGTGTCCTTTTCTACTTCCCACTACCATATCTGCATTTTGTTGTAGAAAATAGTCGTACACTTTTTTTACATCTTGCGTATAATGTTGGCCGTCTGCATCAATAGTAACCGCATATTTGGTAGTACAGTTCCTAATTCCTGTTTTTACAGCCCCTCCATATCCCATATTTACTTTGTGATGAAAACTTTTTACTTGTGGGTGACTAACTCCGCTTAATACATCAGCAGTATTGTCACTTGAGCCGTCATTAACAATAATTAAATTGCATTTATTTACAGATACAAAATCAAGTAGTTCAGGCAAAAAGCTTTTTAAGCTTTCTTGTTCATTGTATGCAGGTATAATAATTGTTAAATCTTGCATTAATTTTATTTTTTCAATAGGATATTATTCCGTAAATTTAGCTTAAAATTATAGTGACATACAAACATTGTTCAAGTTTATATGTTTTTTATTATGAATAATTATTAATGGATACCACAACTTTAACTCTAACCGATAGCTTAAAACAGTACTTTGGCTTTGATAAATTTAAAGGTCAACAGGAAGCCATCATCCAGAATTTACTGGATGGCAATGATTCTTTTGTGATTATGCCTACCGGTGGCGGAAAGTCACTTTGTTATCAATTACCTGCGCTTATCAGTGAAGGAACTGCCATAGTAGTTTCTCCGCTCATTGCTTTAATGAAAAACCAGGTAGATGCTATCAGAGGAGTTTCTACAGATGACGGTGTAGCCCATGTGCTCAATTCATCACTTAACAAAACTGAAATAAAACAAGTTCGTTCTGATATTACCTCAGGAAAAACTAAACTTTTATACGTTGCTCCTGAATCGTTAAACAAAGAAGAAAATGTAGAGTTTTTTAAACAAATCAACATCTCTTTCTTTGCCATTGATGAAGCACACTGTATTTCTGAGTGGGGACATGATTTCAGGCCGGAATACCGAAGATTAAAACCTATTATTGAAGCCATTGATAATGTTCCTATTATTGCGTTAACTGCTACCGCCACACCTAAAGTTCAGGAAGACATCATGAAGAACTTAGGCATGGATTCCGGTGCTAAAGTTTTTATCGACTCCTTTAATCGACCAAACCTTTACTACGAAATACGTCCAAAGCGTAATGTTGAAAAGGAAATGATTAAGTTTATTAAACAACATCCGGGCAAGTCGGGTATTGTATATTGCTTGAGCCGTAAAAAAGTAGAGGAAATTGCAGAAATATTATCCGTAAACGGAATTAAAGCACTTCCTTATCATGCGGGAATGGACTCAAGCACAAGAGCCAAGCATCAAGACATGTTTTTAATGGAAGATGCTGATGTGATTGTTGCCACAATTGCTTTTGGTATGGGAATAGACAAACCGGATGTAAGATTTGTTATTCATCATGACATTCCTAAAAGTTTAGAAAGTTACTATCAAGAAACGGGAAGAGCCGGAAGAGATGGCGGTGAAGGAAAGTGTGTGGCATTTTACAGTTATAAAGACATTGAAAAACTTGAAAAGTTTTTGCACGGCAAACCTGTTGCAGAAGTAGAAATAGGAACTCAGCTGATTTTAGAAATGGTTTCTTATGCGGAGTCTGCTATTTGTAGAAGAAAGCAAATACTTCATTACTTTGGAGAGCACTTTAATGAGGAGCTTTGTATTGAACAAGGCGGCTGTGACAACTGCTGTAACCCTAAAGAAAAATTTGAAGGACAAGATGATGTTAAAACAGTACTTGAGGTTGTTTTAGCTTTAAAAGAACAGTTTAAATCAAAATATATTTCTGCTTTTATTTCCGGAAAAATGATTCCGGACATTTCTACATTTAAGCATGAAAATCATCCTTTAATGGGTATTGGCAAAGATGAAGACGGCAAAAAAGATGACCGTTACTTTGAGGCTGTTATCAGACAATGCTTAATTGCAGGGCTTATCCACAAAGAAGTAGAGAATTACGGAGTTTTAAAAGTTACTAAAAAAGGAAAAGAATTTATTGAAAAACCACATTCATTCATGCTAATTAAAGAACATGAATATGAAGGTGATGATGATGACAGCGCCATTATTTCCGGTGGTAGTGGTGGTGCTTTAGATGAAACACTCTATAACATACTCAAAGACTTACGTAAAAAAATTGCGAAACAAAAAGAACTTCCTCCTTACGTTATATTTTCCGACCCATCGCTAGAAGAAATGTGTTTACGTTATCCTATAAATATGGAAGAACTGGTAAACATTGCCGGAGTGGGTGCCGGTAAGGCTGAAAAGTTTGGTAAAGAGTTTATTACTGTAATCGGTAAATATGTTGAAGAAAATGACATAGAACGTCCTACCGATATGGTAATGAAATCGGTAGTAAATAAATCTGGTTTAAAAGTATTTATTATTCAAAGTATTGATAGAAAGCTTACCATTGAAGATATTGCTAAAGCAAAAGGCAAAGAGCCAATTGAAATTATTGAAGAAATTGAACATATTGTTCATTCAGGAACCAAAGTAAATTTAGATTATTACATCAACGACTTAGTTGATGAGGAATATCAAGAAGAGGTTTTTGAGTATTTTGCAGAAACAGAAGAAGATGACATTGAAGCTGCCTTTGAAGAATTTGAAGGAGCTTATACCGAAGAAGAAATGCGATTACTCAGAATCAAATTCTTATCAGAAATGGGGAACTAAATCATGCAAAAACTTTTTCTATTTGTTGTTATCAGTTTTATTTCATTTTCTTGTTTAAAGAAGAAATATACCGTTGATGCTTATATTTATTATACGCCAAACTGCTCTGCTATAAACGGCTATATTGTTATTCCAAGCTCTACAGATTCTATAAGGGTTTACAAGCACAATATTGACAGTGAATTTCAACAGCCAAGACTACCCGTAAAAGTGGTTTATGTAAAAGATAACAACCAAAACAATGTTCAGGAAGCAGGTTGTGCTATCGGTGAAGTGATTAAAATAAAAGAGATAGAAAAAAGATAAAGCACTTTTTGTTTGTATTCGAATAAGGCATTTCCTTTCTTTGCAGACTTATTTTTCTAATATGAAAGTCATTGAGCACATCAATAATTCTAAAAAAACGCTTTTTTCATTCGAAATTTTACCCCCATTAAAAGGAAGTCAAATCCAATCTATATATGATGGAATTGACCCATTAATTGAATTTAAGCCCGCATTCATAAACGTTACTTATCATCGTGAAGAGTTTATGTACAAAAAAAGAGAGAAAGGGTTTTTAGAAAAAATATCTATTAAAAAAAGACCTGGAACAGTGGGTATTTGTGCGGCTATTATGAATAAATATCACATTGAAACTGTGCCACACTTAATTTGTGGAGGCTTTTCTAAAGAAGAAACCGAAAACGCTCTTATTGACCTCAACTTTTTAGGAATAAATAATGTGCTTGCTTTAAGAGGTGACGCCATAAAAACAGAGGCCAACTTTGTGCCTGAGCCTGACGGTAACGAACATGCCGTTGATTTAGTAAAACAAATAGTGGATTTGAATAACGGCAGGTATTTAGATGAAGACATTAACAACCCTGCCCCTACAGACTTTTGTATTGGCGTAGCCGGTTATCCTGAAAAACACTTTGAAGCACCCAATATGGAAAGCGACATGAAGTATCTAAAGCAAAAGATTGATGCCGGTGCCGAATACATTGTTACACAATTGTTTTTCGATAACAAAAAGTATTTCGATTTTGTAGACTTGTGTAGAAAGCATGGCATTAATGCGCCCATTATTCCGGGTTTAAAGCCATTGACACAACTACGCCACTTGCAGTTTTTACCTAAGTTCTTTAAAATAGACATTCCTGATGCGCTTTCTAAAGAAGTAGAAAAATGTAAAACCAACGAAGAAGTTGCACAAGTAGGTGTTGAGTGGAGTACTATGCAAGCCAAAGAGTTAGCACAACACCATGTGCCATGCATCCATTTTTACACCATGGGAAAATCTACTGCGGTTAAAACAATAGCAAAGGAAGTTTTTTAGCTTTATTTTCAGGAAAAAGCAAAATTTATTTTTTTGTTCCAACCTTTACGTATTAACTTTCGTCTAATTTATATATGACTATATATGCTGTCAGTGAAAAATTGTAATACATACAGCTGCTTGCTTCGATCAATTTATTTGGTTTTGGTATTTGCATTCTTTTTTTTGAGCTTTTCTTCTTGTAAAAAAAGAAGAAAGTGGAAACTACCAACTGATGTAGAATTTAAAATGGATATGAATCGGGCCGCTAGTATTAATGGAAATTTGGTTTGGACAAAAGGAAACATCTTAATTTCAAATTTTACATTTGACGGAAAAAGAGAGCAAGGTGAGGATGTCTTCTTCATAAAAGAGTACCCATCAGGTTTAAATTTGTTTTTTGACCAAAATCAAAGTGTTGAGGAATTAAAATTTGAAATCCCACAGGGAAATTATACCAAAATAGAAATTTCATATAAAACTCATGGAGACCAAGATGATAAACATATAAAAGTTGAGGGAACCTATCAAAACACGATAAATTCAACTACATATCCGGTAGTTTTTGAGTTTGAGGCTGAAGAGTATTATAGTATTGTTGCCAAAACTTCAGCCGGCAATACCCAGGTTACATTAGATAAAGACAAAGCATCTTATGTTATTATTAAAACAGATCCAGCATATTGGTTCCAGGCGGTTAGTACTAATATGATGGATAATGCAGACATTTCAATTGTAAATAGTGTACAAACTATCATAATTAATGATTCAAATAATGAAGATATTTATGACGCTGTTAGAGATAGAATGGATGATGATGTAACTACTGCTACTTTTTATAATTAATTTAACTTGAGTAACTCAAAAGACATATTAAGTTACAGCGATATCGACCTAATAAAAGGTTGCATTGATGATGATAGGCACTTTCAAGAAGCCTTGTACAAAAGATTTGCAAATAAAATGTATAATATAAGTCTAACCTACTCCTTTGATGAGCAAGAAGCTTCGGATATCATGCAAGAAGGATTTATCAAGGTTTTTAGAAATATACACACGTTTAATAATAATGGCTCACTTGAAGGTTGGGTAAGAAAAATAATAGTTAATACTGCATTAGACTTTTATAGAAAAAGAAAAAGAAAAGATGAGGTTTTTGAAAACAATTACTCTTCTGAGTCCGCAAGTGTAGAAGGTGTCTTGGATAATATAAATGCAAAAGACATTGTCCGTTTAGTAAACCAACTTCCTATAAAAGCTTCAATGGTGTTAAAACTATATGCCATTGAAGGATACAACCACAAAGAAATTGCCGAAATAATGGAAATTAGTGAAGGCACTTCCAAATCCCAGTTAAACAGAGCTAGAATATTATTAAAAGAAGCTATTGCAAAAAAAGATGGACAGTAAGTCGTTTGAAAATAGCATAAAAAATAGTTTTGAGTCTGCTAATAACAGCTTACCTAATAACCTATGGGAAAATTTGTCTGATAAGTTATCTCATAATGATGCTTATTTAGACAAAAAAGTTAAAGAAAGTTTTGAAGAAAAGGAGACAACTCCGCCAACAGTTATCTGGGAATCAGTAAACAGACAATTACACATTGATAGTATTTGGAAAACAATTGCTGTGAGACTTGACCGTCACGCTATTAAATTTTATAAAAAAGAGCTTGCTCTCCTTATAGGCATAATTATAGCTTTGCTAACCACACACTATTATTTAAACGATGTTAATAATGGTTTTTTAGAATACAAAAGTAAAGCTGATAAAGTAGCTTTAAATAAAAGAAGTAAGTCAAACTCATTCTCCCCTATTACTAATTCTGCTGTTACAAGTGTTTCAAAAAGTAATGTGCCGAATGAAAAAAATTATAACTCTCCCCATAAAAATATTAACGCTGTTGCTACTAAAAAAACCTCAAAGAATAAGCCTATCATTAAACAGATTCAAAAAAATGATGATTTAAACCCGCAATTCGTTGATGATGCTAAATTATTGAGAAGTAAAACAACACTTATCCCTATCACTAGCTATACAGAACTTGATAGTATTTATATTAAACCAGCTAACTTAGAAGATAATATTGACAGTATTTCTAAATTCAAAAAAAGTGTTGAATTTGGAGTAACTACCTCTTATAATAATACTTGGGTTCTTAATAATGATGTTAGAAATAGCTTCAACCAAAATAGTCTTACTACTAGCAGGCCTTCTTTTAGTATTGATTATGGAGTTGTTCTTACTTACAATTTTTCAATGAAAAGTTCACTTTCCTCTGAGTTTTACATAAACTCTAGGTATAAACAAAGTTATTCGCAATTTTCTGAGGGATACTTAATAACAAAAAATTCAGAATCAGATTATTATAAAAGCGTTGTTTTATACGAAATGAAATTTTTACAGCACAAATATGCCAAGCCCTCATCAAACTATGTCTTAAAAGCAGGGCCATATTTTTCTGTCTTAAAAAATCAAACTCAAACTATTCATAGTAGGTTTGACCTTGTAAGTAGCTCAAAATATTCTAACATTGACTATGGATTAAGAGTTGCTGCAGGAATAAACAAAAGCTTTAGAAACCTACAACTTGGTTATGGGGTAAACTTTGAATATGGGATTAAAAACATTCTAGAGCCTAATGATTTTATAAACCCCAAATTTAACCCAACAAAAAACTTGCTTGGGGGTATTTACTTAAATGCAAGATACCGTATTTCAAAAAAATAATTTTTTCCTATTCCAACCTTTTACTCTTTTAAAACATCTTATAGATAGAAACAAAAATTTATTACTATGAAAAAAACAGTTACACTAATTACAACAACGGTTTTATTATCTACCTTAATATCTTTTACATCTTGTAAAAAAGAATATCGTAAATATGATAATAAGGAGGTAGTTCAAAACACTTATACCGGCAACATTTTTGTGACCTCAGGAGGACAAGACCCTGGTGGTGATTTTACCGGAGATGGAGATTCAGGAACGTATTCATTCGTTTGGGAAAACCCACAAAACAAAGCTTCGGTTAATTTTGATGTAACTACTTCTGCCGGAGGATCAGTACAAGTTATAGTAAATGATGCTAAAGGAGTTGAGGTATTAAACGAAACTAGGCCTAATGGCGCAGACGATACTTTTTCGGGTGTAACACAAGAAGGTAAAAAAGGCAAATGGCTAATTACTATTAAGCTAACTAACTTTGATGGGGATGGAAGTTACTCAATTCATCCAGGTAGCTAATAGTTTTTGTTTTATAGATAGGTAAATAAAGGGGGTGCATATGTACCTCCTTTATTTTTTTTAATACATTTTTATTATAAAGTATTCCTATTCAACTCTTTACAAAATAATTTAAAAAATAATTTTTCCTATTCCAACCTTTCCCTCATTTGAAACATCTTATATATAGAAATCAATAAAATAAAAATCATGAAAAAACAACTAATAGTAACACTAGCATCTATTTTTATTTCATCTGCAGCAATTACAAGCTGTAAAAAATATGAAGAAGGTGGGCCGGTTAAAAAGGCAGATAAAATAATTGTTAAAGAATGGGCTAGAGAAAGGGCATACAAAGATGGCTCTCCTGTTGAAGAAGTACAGGAAAATCCACAAATTGGTGAAGTAACAGAAAATATGATATTTAATGACAACGGAAACTACAAATCAGAAAATGGTACTGTAGCACTATCAGGAACATGGAGTCTTGAAAATAAAAACAAGCAATTGAAAATTGTAATCTCTTCTCCAAATGATAAGGCGAGCACTTATACTTATGATATTATAAAACTAACAGATGGCTCAGACGGTGAATTGATTTTCGAGCACACTTTAGACGGAAAGCTTTATCGATACGAGTGCAGATCCTCTAAATAATTTTTTCTTTTAAGGGAGAGAAATTCTCTCCCTTAATTATCATTTTTCCCCATTAACTGCTTAATGTATTTTCCCATCATATCGAATTCTATGTTTACGGAATCAGTAAGCTTAATGTATTGAATATTGGTATGCTCAAAAGTATAAGGGATAATTGCCACCGAAAAAGCTATTTCAGTTACATCAAAAACGGTAAGGCTAATGCCGTTCAAACAGATAGAACCTTTTTCTACCAACAAACCTTCATGCTTTTGCTTCAGCTCAAATCGGTAAACGTAACTTCCGTCTTGGTTGGTAACATTTTGGCATATTGCGGTTGTATCTACATGACCTTGCACCATATGTCCATCAAGTCTGTCGCCCATTTTTAAGGCACGCTCAAGGTTTACTTTATCGCCCACCTTCAATAAACCAATATTGCTTTTATCTAGTGTTTCTTTAATGGCAACTACTTCATGCTTATCGGCATCTACTTTGGTAACGGTAAGGCAAACGCCATTGTGCGCCACACTTTGGTCTATCTTAAATTCAGAAGAAATACTCGACTGAACCTGTAATACAATGTTTTCTTGATTTTTGGTGATTTCTACTACTTCGCCTAATACCTCAACTATTCCTGTAAACATACTATTTTCCGCTTCCCTGTTTTCGAATTAATTGCACATTGCCTTTTATGGTTCTAGGCACAATGCCTTCCAGCAATATTTCATTTACGGTGCAGATGTAAAAATAAACACCGTCAGAACATGGCTTATTGGTTTCGGTGTTCGTACCATCCCAATTAATATCTTTATCTGTGGTAGAAAAAACCACATTTCCCCATCGGTTAAAAATAGTTAAGTCAATAGAATCAATATATCGATAAGGGAAAGGAACAAAGAAATCATTTTTACCGTCATTACCCGGTGTAAATACATTTGGTAACACATAGTACGGACAATTATCTACGCAAACGGTATCTTTTATTACGCTTTCGTTTCCAAAAGAATCAATGGCCGTAACATAATAACAACCGGCTATACTTTCTAATGGCCCATGCTGATATACTGTATCCACTTCGGTAGAAGATGAATAAATTACTTTAAACTCTCCTTCCTTACCAAAATGATGATATACTTTATAACTCACCACATCATCAGCACAACTAAGGTTTGGATTATTCCAAATTAAAAGATTAAACTGTTCAGAACAACTATCTACAATAGCTAAGGTAGGCGGACAAGGCGCTTCCAAATCTTCAGGTGCCTTACAGGTTTTTTGTGAACGGTTAAATAATGGTTTGGTCGTTCCGGGTGTAAAATATTGTCCTTTGCTTCTTACGTAATAACAATAGCTAACGCCATTGGCCAAACTATCATCTACATAAGATTTAGTGGTAACGGTAGTCAAAGAATCATAAACTCCTGTTGCAAAGTTTCTTCTAAAAATAGTGTATTCGCTATTCGCCCAGGGAACAGTTTCATTCCAGGAAAGCGTTAACTGATTATCGGCAGGAGTAATGTTTAAGAAAATAGATTGCGCCACACTAGATTTCCCTACTAGCTGATAGCCGTTACCCGTACTATAAAAATCAATTCGATAAACATAATAATTCTGGGATGTATTCAATAAACTATCTACATAAGTAGTGTCATTAATAGTAAGCGTAGAATCAATTAGTGTGAAATTGGCAAAGTTGTTTTCGGCTCTGTAAATCAAATAATGATATGGTCCGGGATTAGCAACCGTGTCATGCTCGGTTGGCTTAGACCAGTTTACGTTTATCTTACCTAAAGTAGTACTTGTTGAATCTACATCTACATGAGTAATTAAAGGCACATCTTTTTTAAGTGTATCGCAAATTTCTACGGATGCAATACTTTCCGCATTATCTGAAAAATAAGATGTCACCATATAACAATATGCCGTTCCGGGAACTAAGCCTTTGCCATTATTATCATCTAAATAAGAAGTAGTGTTCACACCACTAATGGTTTTAATTAAAGAATAGCCTGTATAAGCAGGAACACCTGTTTCACAATAAGCAGGAGTATAACCGTAATAGTTTATTTTTCTGTAAATTTTATACCCAATAGCATTGTTACATGCTTTGTTCCAGGTAACGTTAATGGCATTTCCTTGAGGAGCAGTTTGTAGGTTAGTCGGTGGTGGTGCAATTACAGTTATTTGCACCGTTTCTAAATCTACCAATACAGGAAAGTTATCGTCTTCTGCTTTAAAGTTAACCTGATAAGGTTGCTTTCTCACATGGTCGCAATTCGTTTCCCAATAAAATGTTCCCGTTACTGAATTGGCATTAAAAGTAGGCGGAAAGAAAATAGCAGGGCTATTCGTCAACACTAATGGGCCGCCATTGGCTGTCAATTTTAGTTTGTCTTGTGGATCAGTAGGGTTAGATGCATTAACATTAAAAATTAAAGTATCGTTAGCTATTACACAAATGTCGGCAATGTCTTGAATATTTGGTGGGTCATGCTGACAAATACCCACTGTAATTTGCATATCTCTTAATACAGTACCTATTAACTTTCCATTTCTATACTCACTAATTAAAATGGCAATATTGTACTCTCCTTGTTTTTTGGGTGAGTTCCAAATAAAATCTCCGGTAATTGGGTTCAGACTAATATTGTTTGCCGGACCGGGATTTACCTGATTAGGGTAAAGATAACCCGGTATTGCACTTCCATTATTTCCTTTACAATCAATCAAAGAGTAAGCAAGGCTATCTCCATCGGCATCAAACGCACCGGGATTATGAATATATATTTTATCCAAACAAGCATTGTCTATTGGCGGGTTTAAAAGCTGAGGAGAGTTATTATAACCTAATGTCAAGGCAAAGGGGTCAATCAATAGTCTCGATTCAATATAAAATGGAACGTTTACAGAGTTCGGAATATTTTCACTACCCGCATTTCTGTTTGGGTCTAAAACTGAAATAGTATAAGAACCGGGACCGGGATAAATATGCTGTGATACATATGTATTTTTTTGAATAATAGAAGATACGGCCGTAATATTTGTCCGTTGAATAGTATCTAATGTGTTGTCTCCCCAAACTACTTCCAGCTCCGGTCTATCTGCAGGGCTATTTGGGTCGGTATAAGTAACTACCGTAATTTCATATTTAAAACCTGAAATATGTCGGTAAGTAATTTCTCCGGCTCTATTATGCGTAGCAAAGGAAACAGAAACTATTCCCAAAAAAAGAAAAAATAATATGTGTTTTAGTCCTTTCAATTAGTTACAAAAAGTCAATAAAGATACGCAATTTTGTGCGACTTATTTTGCTTGTACGTAGTAATTCTTAAATATGTTAACTTTACGCTCCAATTCAAAACATCATGAACATAAATTATATTTCAAAACTAAGCAGTAATCATCCCATTATAATACTATGTGATAAACCCGAAGACGCTCAAAAAGTTTTATCACTTAGTAAAAAAGAAGTTACTTATTTAAAAACGAAAAAAGGAAGTTGCCAACTAATGAAAGAAGGCGTTTCTATTTTTGTTGAAGTAGTTGAAAAGAAAGGCCAGGCTCATCTAACTGCTGAAGCATGGAGAAAGCAAGCTGCTAAAACCATCAGCACGTTAAATTCAGATAAAGCCGTAGAAGCAGAATTAATCAACACATCTAAAGGAAAAGACAGCCTACTAAATTATTTAGAAGGAACTTTATTGGCGAACTATCAATTCTCAAAGTATTTTACCGACAAAAAACGAGCACACACGTTAAAAACAATTTCAGTGGTTGGCAAAATGGATGCCGCTCAGGAAGAAGTGATTAGAGTAGCTAACTCTACTTGTGTTTCAAGAGATTTGGTTAACGAACCCGTATCTTATTTAAGCGCACCTCAACTTTCAGAAGAAATAAAAAAGATTGGAAAAAACTCCGGCTTTAAAGTTGAGGTGTTTGATAAAAAGAAAATAGAAACCTTAAAAATGGGCGGATTGCTTGCCGTTAATCAAGGAAGTATTGACCCTCCTACTTTTAATATTTTAGAGTGGAAACCAAAAAATGCCAAAAACAAAAAACCAATTATTTTGGTTGGAAAAGGCGTTGTTTACGATACAGGTGGTTTAGACATTAAAACAGGCGGCAGCATGAAAACCATGAAATGTGATATGGCAGGTGCGGCAGCAGTAGTAGGAACCATAGACGCCATTGCGTCTAACAAACTTCCGGTTCATGTGATTGGCTTAATACCCGCAACCGATAACCGTCCCGGAAAAAATGCTTACGCTGCGGGTGATGTGATAAAAATGCACAACGGCAAAACAGTTGAAGTACTAAACACCGATGCAGAAGGAAGAATGATTTTAGCAGATGCACTAAGCTATGCTCAAAAATATAAACCACAATTAGTAATTGATTTAGCTACCCTAACTGGTGCTGCCGTAAGAGCAATTGGCACACACGGAGTAGTAGCTATGGGAACGGCAGATGAAAAAACAGTTGCCAAACTTAAAAGTTCCGGTAACGAAACCTACGAAAGAATTGCCGAAATGCCTTTCTGGGATGAGTATGGCGATCAATTAAAATCTACCATTGCCGACATTACCAATTTAGGAGGCCCAACGGCAGGCGCTATTACAGCAGGTAAATTTTTACAACACTTTACAGATTACCCTTGGATACATTTAGACATTGCCGGGCCATCATTTTTAGATAAAGCAGAGTCTTACCGAACTGTAGGCGGAACAGGCGTTGGAGTTAGATTGTTATACCATTTTATTAAAACAAACTACGCTAAGTAGTTTTTAAAAAAGTATTTTCAGATGAGTGAAGAAAAAATAAGAGTGGGAATTTCCGTTGGTGATGTAAACGGAATAGGAATGGAAATCATCATAAAGTCATTGGCAGACAACTTAATCAATGAAATTTGTACGCCTATTGTTTATGGCTCTTCTAAGGTAGCTTCCTATCACAGAAAAGCCATCAATATGAATGACTTTAACTTTAATATTGTTAAGTCAGCCGAAGAAGCTCACCACAAAAAAAACAATTTAATCAGCATTTCTGATGAAGAAATAAAAATTGATTTAGGCCAACCTTCTAATAGTTCCGGAAGCTTTGCTTTCCAGTCATTAGAAGCTGCCACACAAGATTTAATCGATAAAAAAATTGATGTATTGGTTACGGCTCCTATCGATAAAAAAACCATTCAATCCAAAGATTTTGAATTTCCGGGTCATACAGAATACTTGGCATCAAAGTCAGGCGACAAAGATGAAGCCGTGATGTTAATGATTCACGACAATATAAAAGTAGGGGTAGTTACGGGACATGTTCCGTTAAAACAAGTTCCTAAAAAAATTAACTCTGATGTCGTTTTTAAAAAAATTGCAGCCATTAACAGATGCTTAATTCAAGATTTTGCCATTGAAAAACCTAAAATTGCAGTGTTGGGTTTAAACCCGCATGCAGGTGATGGTGGGCTCTTGGGAACAGAAGAAAAAGATGAGTTGGAAAGAGCTATACGAGAAGCAAAAAATTCAGGCATGGTAGTATTTGGCCCCTATCCCGCTGACGGTTTTTTCTCTTATGATGAATATACCAAGTTTGATGTAATACTAGCCATGTATCATGATCAGGGATTAATTCCTTTTAAGCTATTAGCAGAAGGTAGAGGTGTAAATTATACCGGCAACTTATCATTTATCAGAACAAGCCCTGCACACGGCACAGCCTACAATATTGCCGGAAAAGGCGAAGCAGATGAAACTTCTTTCAGAAATGCCATCTATGCCGCTTGCGATGCTTTTAAAAACAGAAAAAATCATTTGGAAGCAATAGCAAACCCATTACCTGTTTCTAAAAAGGAGTAAAACTAAATTTGCTAACTTTGCACACCATTAATTAGTAACCAATAACTCTAAACTTCATATAGCATGCAACTATATAACAGAATAGATAAAAAGGTGCTGAGAGAAAAAGTTCTGAACAGTCCAAAAGAAAGAACAACTATTTCTTTTTACAAGTACCACCAAATTAAAAACCCTAATTTATTTAGAGATTACCTGTTTATTCATTTTTCTGAAGTAGGTGTTCTAGGTAGAATTTATTTAGCCCATGAAGGTATTAACGCACAAATTTCTGTGCTCAATGAAAATCTTCATAAGTTCAAACAAAAGCTAGACAATATTTCTTTTTTAAACGGAATTCGATTGAATTATGCCATTGATGACAATGGAAAATCATTTATCAAATTAGCTATAAAAGTACGCCATAAAATTGTTGCTGACGGCTTAAACGATAAAGAGTTTGATGTTACCAATTGCGGCAAACATTTAAAAGCAGAAGAGTTTAATGAATTGACTTCAAAAGAGGACACCATATTGATTGATATGCGTAATCATTACGAGTCAGAAGTTGGGCATTTTAAAGGTGCGATTTTACCCGATGTAGATTCGTTTAGAGAAGAATTACCTGTGGTAGAAGAAATGATTAAAGGAAAAGAAGATAAGCATATCGTTATGTATTGCACAGGTGGAATTCGTTGTGAAAAAGCCAGCGCTTACTTTAAACATAAAGGTTATCCAAATGTTTATCAATTAGAAGGTGGTATTATTGAGTATGCCCGACAAGTAAAAAACAAAGGGCTTGAAAATAAATTTATAGGAAAAAACTTTGTGTTTGATGAGCGATTAGGTGAAAGAATTTCTGACGATATTATTGCCTCTTGTCATCAATGCGGAGAACCTTGCGATGATCACACCAACTGTAAAAACGAAGGCTGTCATTTATTATTTATTCAGTGTAAAAAGTGTGCTGAAAAATACGAAGGATGTTGTTCGCAAGAGTGTAATGATATAATTAAATTACCTTTGGAAAAACAAAAAGAGTTGAGAAAAGGAATTGACAAAGGGCACATGGTATTTAAAAAAGGAAGGGCTGTAAAGCAGAGGTATCAAATAAGTTAAGATGGAAGATAGCACTACAATAAGAACAAAGGTTAAACAAATTTTTACTGAATTTTTAGAAAAACATCAGTATCGAAAAACACCTGAGCGCTTTGCTATCTTAGATGAAATCTATTCCCGTAAAAGACATTTTGACGTTGAGAATCTCTACGTCATCATGAAAGAAAAAAAATACCGTGTAAGTAGAGCAACCATTTACAATACGCTTGATTTATTGATGGAGTGTAGTCTGGTTACCAAGCATCTCTTTAATGACAACACGTCTCAATTTGAACAATCCTATGAGTTTGGGCAACATGACCATGCCATTTGTAAAAAATGTAGAGATGTAGTAGAGTTTTGCGACCCAAGAATTCAGCATATTCAAAAAACAGTAGAAGAAATTTATGGTTTTAAAGTACAATCACATTCACTCAACTTTTTAGGGTACTGTAAAAAGTGTCAGGACGCTATAAATAAAACCAGCCAAAACTGATATGCTTGAATTCATTCACTGGACTGTAAACCCTGATTTAATTAGTGAACCACTTACAATAAGATGGTATGGTTTATTATTCGCCACCGGATTTTTTATTGGCTTTCAATTATTGAAATATACACTACGAAAAGAAGGCGAGTCAACCGAATGGACAGATAGTATATTGATTTATATGGTAATAGGAACAGTTGTAGGTGCTAGGCTCGGGCATGTTTTCTTTTACGATTGGCCCTATTATAAAAATCATCTCAGCGAAATTCCAATGGTATGGAAAGGCGGTTTAGCTAGTCATGGCGGAGCAATAGGAATTATTTTAGCCATGTTTATCTTTTCCAAATTTGTCATTAAAAAAAATGTATTGTGGATTTTAGACCGTATTGTAATGCCGATTGCATTTGCGGGTATTTTAATTCGTTTGGGAAATTTAATGAATCATGAAATAGTGGGTAATCCTTCTAACCTACCTTGGGCATTTATTTTTCATGGACATCCTACATTCGAAAACCCTGATTTAGTTCCAAGACATCCCGCACAACTTTACGAAGCCATTTGCTATGTCATCAGCTTTTTAGCGCTTTTCTTTCTCATCTTTAAAAAGAATATTTTACAAAAAACAGGCGCTACCTTCGGCTGGTTCTTAATACTCATTTTTACTTTCCGATTTTTAATAGAATTTGTAAAAGAAAATCAGGAAATGTATGAGATGTCAATCACCCTAAATACAGGTCAATTACTTAGTATTCCTTTTGTATTATTAGGAATATTTTTCGCATTCATCAAAAAATAAATCCAGTTTATCGTATATCCTTGCTTTTTCGTCTAATTTTTTGGAACGAATAGGTATTTATACTTAAACTTGCTATCTTATATATAAGTATATTTACCTATAAAATGAATAAGTATAAAAACGTATTTCTTCTTTTCCTTTTTACTAGCGTAGGATACTTATTTTCACAAACCGGACCCGGTGGAGTTGGCGATACCTCAACCAATTTAATTTGGGTTAGAACAGATAGAGGCTTAACAAGCAACGGCACAACCGTTAGCTCCTGGAATGATTTAAGTGGAAATGGGAATAATCCCGGTGGGGTAAATCCGGCTTATACCAATAGCGTACCTGCTATCAATAATTTCCCGGCTGTTAATTTTACGTCTTCCGGACCTTACCAAAACTTATTCAATGTTCCCGGTTCTAACTTTACGGTAGTTTCCGTTTTTGCAGGTATGAATCAGGCATTAATTCCTATGTGGGGAACCATTAATACCCATGGTGGTTATTGGCCTAATTACCAAAACCGAACTCATGTTGCCCCAAACTGTACCTGGCAAAACTTTGGCACACTTCACCCCAACAATCAGTGGGAAATATCTACTGTTAGGCATCTTCCAAATAGCACAGAAGTAAGAACAGATGGCGTAACTAGATATTCCAGAAATCAGGGATATTGTTCATCCTGGTTAAATACATTTAGTTTTGGAGGCAGCTCAACCTATGGGGGCTACAGAGGTGATGTAGCTGAAATGTTTTATTACAGCGGGCAACTGAATGACGCTCAAATGTTTATCATTGAAAATTACTTAAGTTCTAAATATAATTTACCCATTTCTAATGACAGGTACGCTTTTGAGTCCACCGGTCATTACCATGATGTATGTGGGATATGGAAAATATCAAATACTGTTAAACATGAGGTATCTCAAGGAAATACTATTTTAAAAATTGGTAGCGTTCTAGGTTTTGGGAATAATAAATCAATGTTTTGGGGACATGATAATGCTTCTATGTGCAGTTCAACTAATGTTCCTCCTTCGCTTAAATCAAGAGTACAAAGAACTTGGCGAATTGATGATACAGGGAAAGTTGGAAAGGTAACGGTTTCTTTTGATTTAAGTAGCTTGTATAGCGGAACTCCGCCAAATATCAAATTGTTGGTTGATAATGACGGTAACTTTTCTAATGCAACCGTAATCAATGCCAACTCTGTTGTGGGAAGTGTATTTACTTTTGATGCCGTTAATTTTAATGATGGAGACTACTTTACATTTGGAACCGATAGCTTTTTCTTTGTAGGTACCGGTGCTGTTTCAACAACATGGACAGGAAATACCACTAACTGGAATTCAGCCTCTAATTGGACAAATGGTATTCCAAACTCATCTACTGATGTAATTATTCCCGGAGGCTTAAGTAATTATCCCATCATAAACACTTCAGGCTTATTTACAAGAAGCATTAGAATTGAAGCTGGAGCATCGCTAGAAATTGCAGGAAATAATAACATTACCTTAACCGGAAACTGGGAAAATCAAGGAACTTTTATTGCTAACAATAGCACCGTAAATTTTGTTAGCTCATGTGGCTCTCAAAGAATTACTGCCAACAACACACAAGATTTTTATGACTGGACGGTAAATAACTTAGAAGGAGTAGAATTATTTGGAGCAGGCTTTAATCAAAGAGGAGTGCTTACTATTGATAATGGCACCGTTAGGTCGAACAACCTTTTAACTTTGATATCCGATGGCACTCGTACTGCATCCATAGCAGAAATTAAAGGAACAGGAGACTTTACAGGTAGCATTGTAATGCAAAGGCATATTGATGCCGGAGCCACCAACTGGCGATTTTTATCTTCTCCTGTTTCGGGAGCAACCATAGCCGATTGGCAAGATAATTTTGTAACCTCCGGTTATCCCGGCTCACTTTGGCCACAATGGCCAACGCCATCTAACCCATGGCCCTCTATTTACACTTATGATGAAACCGTTTCTGGAACATGGGGCAACGGCTACACACCTGCCACCTCTTCGGCACAACCGCTTAATGTTGGTCAGGGGTTTTGGGTATGGTGCGGAGATACCATTACCGGAACTCAGCCATTTACTATTGATGTTCCCGGTCCGATAAACAAGTTTAACCTTTCTATTCCTTTAAGCTACACTAATTCAGGTTCTATTGCCGATGATGGATGGAACATGATAGGCAACCCCTATCCTTCTACTATTGACTGGGACGACCCTGCATGGACAAAAGTAAGATTGGACAACGCTATATACATTTGGGACCCGGATTTACAACAGTACCGTTCTTATGTAGCAGGAATTGGAAACAATGGTGGCTCTAAGTTTATTGCCTCATCACAAGCTTTTTGGGTAAAAGCTAATGCAGCCTCTCCATCGCTAACTATAAGAGAAGGAGTAAAAGACAATACCGACATATCTTTTGTAAAGCTAGCTACAGCACAACCCTACAGAATAAATCTTACGAATACATTAAATAATTATACTGACCAAGTTACATTGGCTTTTAATGAGAACGCTACTACCAAGTTTGAGGGTGGCTTTGATGCCCATAAAGTATTTGGACCTAACAACTCTGTACCGTCTATTGCTGCTCTTTCTACTGATAATAAAGATCTCTCCATTCATGCGTTTAACCCCAAAAAGCCAACTTCTTTTCCGCTTGTTCTTACACTAAAACAAACCGGAAACTATGTGTTTAATTTTGACAACTTACCTGCTTTGGATGATATTGAGTGTGTGTATTTAGAAGATAAACAAACCAACAAATTCATTGACCTTAAAGTAGCTAAAAACTACTCCTTCTCTTCTAACTTTGGAACCATAAACAATCGTTTTTATATTCACTTTAGTGGAATATCAGAGGTAGAAGCTACTAACTCGTCTTGTGAATACAGCAATGACGGAAAAGCAAGCGTTTCCGCCATGGGAACAGGGCCTTGGACCTATACCTGGAAAGACGTTAACGGAAAAGTGATGAAAACTATTACCTCATCCAACTCAACAGACTCTATCTTAAATCTTAAAGAAGGAAAATATAGTGTAGAAATTACAGGAACAGGCTTGTGTAACCAAACCACTAAAAACTTTACCATTCTAGCTAATAATGCAACAGTAGCAAAGTTTCAGTCTCCTTCAAAAGTGAAGCTATCTAATGGCGGAAAAGTAGATTTCATCAATCAATCTGTTAATGCAACTACTTACAGTTGGAATTTTGGTGATGGTAATTCATCAAATCAGCAAAACCCAACACACTATTACCTTTCTAAAGGAATATATAATGTAGAACTTACAGCAGCTAATAAAGACTGCCAATCTACCTTAAAGCAAGCTATTGAAGTAATAGATGATTTAACCGGCATTACAACTTATGCTACCTCCGGAATAAACCTTTTCCCTAACCCGGTTAAAACAGGCGGAACGGTGAACTTATCGTTTACTGATTTTACTTCTTATGCCAACGTAGAAATAACTGACATTAGCGGAAGGTTAGTCTTTACCGCTAATCTCAATGTAAACGGCAATTCCGTGAGCTTCTTACTGCCTGAAAACATAACAGATGGCAACTACCAACTTATGGTAAAAACCGACTCTCAATCAAAGAATTTCCGTTTACTCATAAAGTAGTTATTAACATTTTTTACCCCAGCTTATTAAGGTTGTTTACAGGCCTATTTTAATATAAATCATATTGTTTTTCAATCATTTATAAATAGGTTTCGTTTCGACCTAAAAAGTTATCAAACAAAATTTATCGTTAAAAAAAGTTAACTTATCGGGTAAAATATTGACTTGAACTTTATTTTTTTATACTTTAGTGTCTGTTAATT
>CALALS010000106.1 GCA_937925525.1 uncultured Flavobacteriales bacterium
TCTCCCATCTTTTTCTTATCTTTCGGAAAACATTTTAATACAATGTCCGATTCCAAAACACAAAAAATAAAAGGCGCCCAACCACCCGCAGAACATACAGGCTTAGAGCTTACCGAACCAAAAACAGTAGCAGCCGGAATGGGTGCACTAAAGTCTTCGGTAGAGCAAATAGTAAACGAAATGTCTTTAGCCAAAGGTTGGGAAGTATTGAAAGAAATGAACCAAAAAGACGGCTTCGATTGTCCCGGTTGTGCCTGGCCCGACCCGGATGATAAACGTTCCGTTCTGGGCGAATACTGTGAAAATGGAGTAAAAGCAATTGTAGAAGAAGCCACAGACAAAAGAGCCGACCCTTTCTTTTTCAAAAAGCATAGCATAGAACAATTAAAAGAAAAGTCAGACTACTGGATTGGAAAAGCAGGCCGCATTACCAACCCCATGTTCTTAGATGAAGGAGCAACACATTACACTCCCATCAGTTGGGAAAAAGCTTTCTCAATCATTGCTGAAGAACTTAACGCCCTCTCCTCACCCAACGAAGCCATCTTTTATACTTCAGGAAGAACAAGTAACGAAGCAGCTTTTCTTTACCAACTTTTTGTAAGAGAATTTGGCACTAACAACCTACCCGACTGCTCTAACATGTGTCACGAATCAAGCGGAGTAGCATTATCAGAAACACTGGGTATAGGTAAAGGCTCCGTTACACTGGAAGACTTTGAGCACGCAGACTTAGTAATGGTTATCGGTCAAAATCCCGGAACAAATCACCCAAGAATGCTCACCGCACTGGCTGATTGCAAGAAAAATGGAGGTAAAATCATTTCCGTTAATCCTTTACCCGAAACAGGTCTTATCGGATTTTCTCATCCACAAAAACCATTAGAAATGTTAAAAGGCGGTACCAAACTTACTGACCTTTTTCTTCAAGTAAAGATAAATGGAGATGTCGCTTTGTTAAAAGCAATCATGAAAACTATGCTTGATGAAGAAGAAAAAAATCCGGGTACTGTTTTCGACTTAGAATTCATCAAAAATCAAACAAATAATTACGAAGCTTTTATAGCCGAACTCAAAAAAGTTAGTGTAGAAGAAATGGCTGCAATATGTGGTATTTCGGTAGAACAAATTCAAGAAGCCGCTCAACTGATTATGCAAAACAAAAACATTATCATTTGTTGGGCAATGGGGCTTACACAACACAAAAATGGTGTTGCAAACATTCAGGAAGTAGTCAATCTTTTATTACTCAAAGGAAGCATAGGAAAAAAGGGCGCAGGTACCTGTCCTGTCAGAGGACATTCTAATGTTCAGGGAGATAGAACTATGGGAATTTGGGAAAAACCAAAACCTGATTTTCTAAACAAACTAAAAGAAGTATTTGGCTTTGAACCGCCAAAAGAACATGGCGTAGATGTAGTAGAAGCAATACACCACATGCTAGATGGAAAAGCAAAAGTTTTCTTTGCAATGGGAGGAAATTTCCTTTCCGCAACACCCGATACAGAACTTACGGCAAAGGCTCTGCAAAACTGCAGCTTAACCGTTCACGTATCCACAAAACCTAACAGAAGTCATGTCATTCATGGAAAAAGAGCACTCATTTTACCATGTTTATCGCGCTCCGAAAAAGACGAACAAGCTTCCGGTGAGCAATTTGTTTCTGTAGAAAACTCTATGGGTGTCGTTCACTCAAGTAAAGGAAAATTAACACCTGCTTCACCACATCTAAAAAGTGAACCGGCTATCGTATGCGAATTAGCAAAGGCCGTTTTAAAAAACAAAACAAAAATAAACTGGGATGAATTTGAACAAAACTATGACAACATTCGCAATAAAATAGAAGCTGTAATTCCTGGCTTTGATAACTACAACACAAGAGTTAGAATACCGGGAGGATTTTATTTACCTAACAATGCTCGCGAAGCCGACTTCACCAAAACGTCAACAGGAAAAGCCAATTTCACTGTTCACATTGTTCAAAAAACAGCGTTAAAAGAAGATGAATTTCTAATGATGACCGTTAGAACGCATGACCAATACAATACTACCATTTATGGTTTAGATGATCGATACAGAGGAATACTTAACGAAAGAAGAGTGGTGTTAATGAATAAAAATGACATTCGTAAACACAACCTATACCTCAAAGCCAGGGTAGATTTATCAAGTCATTTCGAAAATATTGAAAGAGTTGCAGAAGACTTTTTTGTTATTCCGTATGATATTCCGGAGCAATGTGTGGCAACCTACTTCCCTGAAGCAAATGTTTTAGTGCCGCTAAATCAAACAGCCGAAAAGAGTAACACTCCCGCATCTAAATCAGTTGTCATTAAAATAAAGAAAAGACCACTATAATGAAATACTTAGCACTATCGCTAATTATTATTTTATCTGTAAGTTCCTGCAAAAAAGGAGAAGAAGATCCTTTTCTTTCTGTTAGAAGCCGAAAAGCAAGGCTTACAAACAATTGGAAACTCATGCAAATGAACATTTCCTCAATAGAAACCAACAATTTCTTTGGAGATGATGTTACCTATACTGTAATTCAAAACTATGGCGACAATAATCTATCCATCAAAATGACACATTCTTCAGGCAGCACCTTAGAAGAAAACTACGAATACTCTAAAACACTACAAATTAATAAAGACGGAACCTATACAACCATTACATCCACACAAGGAGATGTTGAAACCATCAATGATTATTGGTATTGGCAAAACGGAAACAAGAAAAAAGATGCACTACAGCTTGATAAAATTTATAACATTAAAGAATTAAGAAAAGATAAATTGGTTCTCACATGGGAATCAAGCGAAGAAACAACATACAGTGCAGGAGGTTTTAGCAGAACAACACTTACCGGAACCATGACTTTTGAACCCAATTAAATGAATCTGCTTTACTGTTCATATTGGGGAATTAACGACCCACTCACCCACTCCACTATTTTTCCAAACATAGAAATTCTTTCTTCATTTCCTGAATTTGACGCTATCTATTTAGCCACCATTGAACGAAATCCATACACAGCTAAAACCGATTTTGCCAGCAGCAAAGTAAATCACCTTCCTTTGCTAAGTAAATACCAAAACGTAAAGTTGTTTAATAAATGGTTTGACTTTAATGTGCTTCCCAAGCAAATTCAAAACATTTGCAAACAAAAAAAAATTGACGTTATTTTAGCAAGAGGTGCAATGATTGGTGCAATCGCTGCTAAAGCAAAACCGAAAAATGTAAAATTAATCATTGAGTCTTTTGAACCACATGCCGATTACATGGCAGAATCAGGAAGCTGGAAAAAGTCAGGATTAAAATACAAAACCCAACTTCAATTTGAGGAATTAGAAAAACAAACAGCAGATTTCTTGATTACAGTGTCTGAAAAATACAGAGAGCTTTTAATTGAAAAAGATAAACTAGAAGAATCAAAAGTTTATACTATTCCTTGCTATACAGATTTGGAAAAGTTTAAATTTTCTAGAAGTACAAGAGAAGAAACAATAAAACAACTAGGTATTCAACCTCAAGAAATAGTTGGTATTTATGTCGGTAAATTTGGTGATATTTACTATGACACAGAAGCATTTCAGATTTTTAAAATCGCTTTTGAAACTATTCCGCAATTCAAACTCATCATTTTAACGGGCGACAAGCATGAAGCTATTCAACTAAAATTAAAAATGGTTGGAGTTGACTTATCAAAGGTGATTATTAAAACCGTTTTACATAACGAAGTTAATAACTATCTCTGTGCTGCCGATTTTGGATTTGCAACTATAAAACCAGCTCCAAGCAAACGATATTGTAGTCCTGTAAAAATAGGAGAATATTGGGCATGCGGCTTAGCTGTTCTGCTCACAGAAGGCATTGGAGATGACTCTGAAATTATTGAAAAAGAAGGTGGAGGTGAAGTATTTAACTACAGCAAACCATCCATTGAAAAGGCTATTAAGGAAGTTTTAAATCAAATTCAACAACCCAATAACAGAGAATTAAATCGTAAATTGGCAGAGAAATACAAATCTCCTGAAATAGCAATAAAAACCTACCAAAAAATATTCTCACACACCTAATGGAATATATTGACTTTGAATATTTACAAGAAAAAAAAGAGTGGCTCAAAAGAGAATGGAGCTCTAAAAGGCCTTTTCATTATGCTGTTTTAGAGAACTTTTTTAAAGCAGAAAAGTCGGATGAAATTCATGACAATTACCCCAAGCCCGATGTAAAGTGGGATGGCACAACTTACATTCATCAAAAAAATAAATTTCAGAAATCAGTATTCGAGCCCGGTTCACTTTTTGATAAGGTCTTCAAAGAACTTAACTCTCCCGAAATGCTAAAGTATTTAGAAGAAGTGACAGGAATTAAAAACATTATCGCTGATGAGAAATTATTTGGAGGAGGTTTGCACCAATCGATTAAAGGTGCTTTTTTAAATGTACATGTAGATTATAATATACACCCTGAAACAAAATTCCACAGAAGACTCAATCTAATCGTTTACATGAATAAAGATTGGAAAGATGAATATGAAGGATTTTTAGAATTATGGAATATGAAGCGAAAAGAACGAATCGAAAATATTGCTCCTCACATTAATCGAATGGTTATTTTTGAAACGAATGAAGTTTCTTTTCATGGGCACCCACATCCACTCAACACTCCTGACAACATTAGCAGAAAATCAATTGCTACTTATTACTATACTAAAGAAAGGCCTGTTCATGAAATTGCAGGAGAACATAATACAATCTATGTTAACACTCAAGGTAGTAAGGGAACAATCAAAACTTTTTTTTACGACATAAAAGTTCTAAAAGAACGACTATTTGGCAACAACTACATTAGGTTTTTACCACTATCTAAACCATAAAGAATTACAATTAATGCCGTTATAAAAAATGGCAAGAAAGGTATTTTAAATCTAACTAAAGCGCCAAAATTAGATGTTGAAAGCCCAATAGAAAAGGCAAACATAAATGAATATATCATTGAAAAAAGTAAAACCGGATGTTCAAATATTATCCTAATAATTCTTATAATATTGAATCTAGCCACCCACAAAACATAAACGATTAATAATAAAATGGCTAAGTTCTCTAAAGCAGACAACAACATACTCACCGATCTTACTTCCCATATAAATGGCCTTAACAAACCAGCCGCAGAAGCCTGTGGAAACTTACTTAAAGCTCCTAAAAAAGTAGGCTCAAATTCTCCAATATCAAAAGAATTTCCGTCATAATAGTCTCGTTTTAAATCTTGCTGAGTAACAACTGCCGTCTCAAATATTTTATCAATAGAAAATTTACCAAACTTATGCTCAAAGGAAAAATATAGTCCTGCAGAACCTGCCAAAGAAATTACCGACAAAATTATCATCCCAATAAACTTCATAAAATAACTTCTCACCTTACTAATCTCTATAAAAACCCACCAAATGGCCAAACCTAAAACTAATGTGAAAAACACATAAGGTTTAATACTAATCACCAAAAATAAATTCAATACCAGCAAAAAAAGCAGCTTCCAGCTTAAGTTTTTACGAATAATTGATTTATCAAAATAATAAACCAACAAAACTGAAGCTGTAAAAACCATCGTATCTTTTAGCATTCCGCTCCCCCAAAACAAAACAGAGGGAAGTAAAACAGTTGAATAGACAACATATTTATTTACTTCAGGAAAATAGCCGATAAAAAACTGATACAACTTCCATACTCCAATGAAAGCAAAAGTACTAAGCAAAACAGTTGTAATAACATAACTTTTAAGCCCTAAAAGTAAAAAGGGTAAGATAAAAAGAACAGTAAAAAAAGTGTGCCCTTCAAAATAGATATGATCTTCCGGATAACCTGTATGTTCATTAAAAACAATATAGTTTTCATAAGAAGGTCCCTCAAAAATCACTTGAAAAAAATGGTCGGGTCTGGAATAAAGTAAATTTGCCATACAGTCAGCTACATGATAATATGCAAACGTATCACCTCCTTTGTAATAATAAATATACATGACAGCAAAAAATAGACCTCCAACTATTTTAGCAATCAACCCAACTAAAAAATATTTGTATTCTGTACCCTTTTGTGATTTAGCAAAAAAATAAGCAACTAATAGAATAGCTGTTATATATATAATGCCTGTAAAGATTTCCCATGCATGAATAACATCTAACCCGTATGGTTTAAGCTCTTCCAATTATTGTTGAAGTAGTTTAGTTAACTGAACAAATTCTTCCCAGCCAAGTTGCTCCGGACGTTTATCAAATATCGGCAACTTTTTGTTTTCTTCATTCAAAAATGACTTTAATGAATTTCTCATGGTTTTTCTGCGTTGATTAAACGCAGCTTTTACAAGCTCCTTTAATTTCAAATAATCGACCTCAGGTAAATACTCTTTCCTTTTAAGTCTAATCACTCCTGATTTAACTTTGGGTGGTGGAGTAAACACATTCTCATTAACGGTAAACAAATACTCCATTTCATAATATGTTTGTAACAATACGCTTAATATTCCATAGGTTTTGTTACCCGGCTTAGAGCAAAGTCTCTCAGCCACCTCCTTTTGAAACATGCCTACCAACTCACTTACCAATACCACATTTTCAAGCGTTTTAAACATAATTTGAGTAGAAATATTGTAAGGAAAATTTCCAATTACGGCTATACTTTCCTGGTTAGAAAAACCAGCCAAATCAGCCTTTAAAAAATCTTTTTGAATAATATTTTCCAGTTGACTAGGGTATTTTTCCTTCAAATAATCAACAGACTCTTTGTCAACGTCTAAAAAAAAAGTAGAATATTTATTTTCTGAAATAAGAAAGTCACTTAACACACCCATTCCCGGCCCAATCTCCAAAACAACAGAATAATTACCCCAACCACTTAAACTGTCAACTATTTTTTTTGCAATGTTCTTGTCATTCAAAAAATGTTGCCCAAGATGTTTTTTTGCTTTTACCTTTTCCACTAACTTAAACTAATTCAAGGAGAGTTCTAAAGGCAGCAAATTTATTAGCATATTTTTCAGAGTGTTCTTTTTGAAGCTCATCAGCAAACTCGTTTAAATACTTTTCATAATCATTCATGCTTCTACAAGTATATTGTATGTTGTATGTTGCACCTGTTTCATCACTTTGCACAGATAGTACTTTACTCATTCTATGTTCTATAAACATTCCTGTATTTAGGACATCAGGAATATGAGTATTTTTCATCCACTCAACCCACTCACTTTCTATATCAAAATCTATATTTACAGTTACGGAATATATTATCATAGCCTTATCTTTACACGCAAAGATAAAGTAAGTTGTTTAATTAGTTAAATTTACGGCATGGACGGTATTATCATTAGAAAAGCAAGAAAAGAAGACCTCAATCAGGTTCTTTATCTGATTAAAGAATTGGCTGAATACGAAAAAGCACCGCAAGAAGTCACCATTACTATTGAAGAATTAGAAAGAGATGGTTTTAACGAACAACCATTGTATTGGTTATGGGTTGCCGAGCATGATACAAAAGTAATTGGAATTTCATTGTGGTATCTTCGTTTTTCCACCTGGAAAGGAAGGTGTTTATATCTGGAAGACATCATTGTAACTGAAAAATATAGAGGCAAAGGAATTGGCAAAAAACTATTTGAACGAACCATAATGGATGCAAAAGAAATAAATGCTAAATTAATGACTTGGCAAGTTTTAGATTGGAATTTACCGGCTATCAAGTTTTATCAAAAATACAACGCTGAGTTAGATGATGAGTGGATTAATGGAAAACTAAGGTATGATGATATTCAGGCGTTTAACCCGACTAGTGGTATTTAGTAATGAGTAAAAAAGAGCAAAAATTTACCGTCTTTAAATTTGGAGGAGCTTCTGTAAAAGATGCCGCTGCAGTAAGAAATGTTGCCAAAATTTTAAAAAGAAACCAAAACAAGCCATTAGTAGTTGTTGTTTCTGCCATGGGGAAAACTACTAATGCCCTTGAAGAAATAGTAAGCCTTGCCAAAAAAGAAAAAGACTTTACTCCTGCAATTAGAAAACTAGTAGATTACCACCTGAGTATTCTTACAAAACTTTTCAAACCAAACCACTTAATTTTTAATGTTCTAGAACGAATCATAAATCAACTTACCATTTCATCTGCTAAATTATCTCAAAAAGATTATAATTTCTTTTATGACCAAATTGTAAGTTATGGTGAAATAATTTCTACCACTATTATTTCTGAGTACCTAAATGAAGTTGGCATTAAAAACACCTATTTAGATGCAAGAGATTATATTATTACTGATGATACTTATCGAGAAGCAAAAGTTAATTGGAAAAAATCAAAGCAATTAATTACTAAAATAACAAACAAAAACAACCTCTATATCACACAAGGATTCATAGGAAAAACAAGCCGAAACAAAACTACTACTTTGGGAAGAGAGGGTTCTGATTTTACGGCAGCCATATTTGCATATTGCTTAGACGCAAAAGAAGTAATGATATGGAAAGACGTGCCAGGCATGTTAAACGCAGACCCTAAATGGTTTGACAAACCTTCTATATTAAAAAATATATCTTACTATGAAGCAGTTGAGTTAGCCTACTACGGTGCAACGGTTATTCATCCCAAAACAATTAAACCATTACAAAACAAAAATATTCCTTTGTATGTAAAGTCTTTTTTAAAACCATCACTGAAAGGCACTGTGATAAACGAAAATATATCAAAGGACTCTTTAATTCCCTCATTCATTTTTAAGGTAAACCAGATTTTGATTTCAATTTCTGCGAAAGACTATTCCTTTATTGTAGAAGATAACCTTAGTGATATTTTTAAATTATTTGCCAATTTTAATGTCAAAATCAATTTAATGCAAAATTCTGCCATTAGCTTTTCCGTTTGCTGTGATAATGATAAAGCTAAAATTATTCCACTGCTAAAAAAACTAACTAAGCATTATAAAGTTTTGTATAACACAAACGTAGAACTCGTTACGATTCGTCATTTCGACACTAAAACAATTTCACGGGTAACTAAAAACAAAAATGTTTTATTACAACAAAAGAGTAGAACTACAGCCAGAATGGTAATGAAAGATAAGGTTTAAATTAGCTTTTAAATGACGGAATATAATATTGGGATAGTATTAAGTGGTGGTGGTGCAAGAGGCTTTGCTCACCTTGGTGTACTACAAGCATTAAAAGAAAAAGGAATTGATGCCGATGTGTATTCAGGCGTAAGCGCAGGTGCAATAATTTCAGCATTTATTGCAGATGGTAAATCACCGGAAGAAACCCATAAAATATTAAAAGAATATGATTTGTTTGAATACAGTAATATTCAACTAACTACAAAAGGACTCTTTAGTTTAAATCAGTTAAAATCAAAAATCAAGTCATACATTTCTGCAAATAAAATTGAAGAATTAAGCAAGCCTGTATATATAGCTGTCACCAACCTAAATAACGGTAATATTGAATATATCAAAGAGGGAGATTTAGATATTTACCTTTTAGCTTCGGCATCTATCCCTATTGTTTTTCCTCCTGTAGAAATAAATAACATTAGCTATTCTGATGGTGGAGTTATTGATAACTTACCCGTTGCACCACTTCTGGGAAAATGCAAAAAAATTATCGGAGTAAACATTAGCCCAATTACTACTGTTGATAAAATTGGTAATTTAATAAGTATTGCCACAAGGGTTTTTAACATTCATGTTGATTCTACCATGAAAGATTCTATACCTGCTTGCGACATATATATAGAGCCGAAAGGAATTGAAAAATATGACCTTTTGAAAAATAGCCATGCAGACGAATTGTTTGACCTTGGTTATCAGTCTGCAAAGAACATTGAAATTTAACCCACACATCTCAACATCTTATTCTTAAAAACTATACTAAAAAGCTTTTACGGCATACAATATGCTTTGTATTTTAACGCTTTAATATAAACTTCATATATAGTGCTTAAAACATTCGGAGCAATAAGTGTTTTTTTAATTGGATTTTCTTTCACCGGAATTCAACAAGGAGATAATACAATTCATCACAACACACCTTATTCGCTAGGCTCATTCCCTTGGGCTGATTCCGTAATTAAAACCATGAGTATTGACGAAAAAATCGGCCAACTATTTATGGTAGCAGCATACTCAAACAAAGATGAAAAGCACACACTTGAGATAGATAGTTTGATTACACAACAACATGTGGGAGGACTTATATTTTTTCAAGGTGGTCCTTTAAGAGAAGCTAGATTAACCAACCATTTTCAATCTAAAGCTAAAATTCCACTAATGATTTCAATAGACGGAGAATGGGGATTGGCAATGCGTTTAGACAGCACGGTAAAATACCCCTGGCAAATGACTTTAGGCGCCATTCAAGACGAAACACTTATTTATAAAATGGGGAGAGATATTGCGTTGCAGTGCAGAAGACTAGGAATTCATGTAAACCTTGCACCTGTTGCCGATGTAAACGTAAATCCTAAAAATCCGGTCATCAACGCTCGTTCGTTTGGTGAAAACAAATATAATGTTGCTAATAAATCTATTGCCTATATGAAAGGCATGCAAGATAATTTAGTAATGGCCAATGCAAAACATTTCCCGGGACATGGTGATACAGATAAAGATTCTCATAAAACACTACCCATCATCACTCACTCACATCAAAGAATGGATAGCATTGAACTTTATCCGTTTAAAAAAATGATAGCAGATGGATTAGGAAGTGTTATGGTGGCTCACCTTTACATCCCTGCTTACGTAAAAGAAGAAAATACTGCTACTACTTTATCACCGGAAGTGGTTAATGGCTTACTTAAAGATAGCTTAGGGTTTAAAGGATTATCATTTACCGATGCACTAAACATGAAAGGTGTTTCAAACTATTACAAGCCCGGAGAAGCAGACCTAAAAGCTTTATTGGCAGGAAACGATGTTTTACTATTTCCTAAAGAAGTTCCAAAGGCAATTACAATGATAAAACAAGCAATTACTAATGGACAAATTTCAATGGAAGAAATTGAAAACAGATGTTTGAAAATATTGAGAGCGAAAGAATGGCTGCAAATTCATAAAAGAGAAAAAGTAGAAGAAAAAAATCTTTATGCAGACCTAAATAAACCCAAATACGAGTACCTTAATCAATTACTATTTCAAAAATCACTGACTCTTTTAAGAAATAAAAGCAACATTATCCCTATTCAAAAGCTTGAGAAGAAAAAGATAATGAGTATTTCATTTACTGACGACACCATTACTACTCCATTTCAAGAAAAACTGTTAGACTACGCAAAAGTGAATAACTACACTTACAACCAATTAACTCCCGAAATACAAACTGAAATATTAAAAAATATTGAAGAACATGATATTGTCTTGGTTTCAATACATAAATCAGATAAAAGTCCATGGGTAAATTATAGCATACCAATAGATTTAAAAAGCTTTGTAAACTTAATTCGCATAAAGAAAAAAACCATTCTCACAGTATTTGCAAACCCATACAGCCTAATAGATTTTGACGCAACTACTCAAGTTGATGGAATGATAATGGCTTACCAAAACAGTATTTATTCCCAAGAGGGAGTTGCACAAGCCATATTCGGAGCTATAGAAATGAATGGAAAATTACCTGTAACAGTTTCTTCAATTTACAAAGAAGGATACGGGCTTGTTTCTAAAAAAAACGGAAGGTTAAAATACTCTTTCCCGGAAGAAGAAGGTCTAGACTCTGAGATATTTAAACGAATTGACAGCCTTGTATTAAACGGAATAAAAGAAAAAGCATTTCCGGGATGTCAGGTTTTTGTTGCAAAAAACGGAACTGTTATCTATAATAAATCATTTGGATATTATACTTATGATTCACTACAAACAGTTAGCAATAATACATTGTACGATATTGCTTCAATCACTAAAGTAGCAGCTTCTACAGTTTCCTTAATGAAACTTCAAGATGATGGTAAATTTAAATTAAACAGCACTTTATCAGATTACCTTTCTGATATGGTAGATAGCACAAAATATAAAGACCTAAATCTAAAAGAAGTCTTATCACACCAAAGCGGATTAGTAGCATGGATACCATTTTGGATGAAAACCATGCAAAATAAAGAACCAAATCCTGAATACTATAGCAAAGACAGTTCAGAAAAATTTTCAATTAGGGTAGACGCTGATTTATTTATTAGAAACGACTACCCTCAAATTATTATGCAACGAATTTTAGGCACACGCTTCTTAGAAAAAGAATACCGCTACAGTGATTTGGGCTACTATTTTATTAAAGAAATTATTAAAGAATTAAGCGGGCATCCAATAAATGAATTTGCCACAAAAGAATTTTATGAACCATTAGGAATGTGGCATACCACATATTTACCGCTTCAAAAGTTTCCAAAAGAACAAATAACTCCTACTGAAAATGACACCTATTTTAGAAATGAGGTCGTACATGGATATGTACACGACCCGGGAGCCGCTATGCTCGGAGGAATTGGTGGACATGCTGGATTATTCTCTAATGCAAATGATTTAGGAAAGTTAATGTACATGCTAATCAATGAAGGTGAGTATGCCGGAAAACAATATTTATCAAAAGAAAGGATACAGCAATATACCAGCTGTCAGTTTTGCGAAACCAATAGAAGGGCTGCAGGGTTTGACAAACCTGTTGCAGAAGGAGGTGGGCCAACCTGCGATAGCATTTCACCAAATAGCTTTGGACATTCGGGTTTTACGGGCACAATAACTTGGGCCGACCCTGATGAAAAAGTAGTTTACGTATTTTTGTCTAACAGAGTGTACCCGTCAGCTGAAAATAGTAAATTAGTGAAAATGAATATTAGAACTAATATTCAAAAAGTAATTTACGATGCAATTAAACAAAGTAAACAACTTAATTAGGCTTTATATGTTTACCTACATGAATAAATTTAAAAGATGAGAATAGGAATAGTTTGTTATCCAACATACGGAGGTAGTGGGGTTGTTGCTACTGAATTAGGAAAAGCATTAGCCTCAAAAGGACATCAAGTGCATTTTATAACTTATAAACAACCTATTCGATTAGCTACATTTCAAAAAAATATTTTTTACCATGAGGTAACTGTTAGTGACTATCCGCTTTTTGAATATCAGCCTTATGAGTTGGTTTTAACCAGTAAAATAGTTGATGTTGCTCTTTACGAAAACTTAGATTTACTGCACGTTCATTATGCCATTCCGCACGCTTCAGCTGCATATATGGCAAGAGAAATATTAAAATCAAGAGGTAAAAGATTACCCTTTATAACAACACTTCACGGCACAGACATAACACTAGTGGGAAAAGATGCTTCATTTGAACCCGTAATTACCTTAGACATCAAAAATTCTGATGCCGTTACTGCTGTTTCTGAAAGTCTCAGAAAAGATACGCTGAAACACTTTAGTATAGAAAACGGTATTAAAGTAATTCCAAACTTTGTATGCTTTGAAAACAATCATTCAAAAGAAGAAATAGAAAAGCTTAGAAAAGAATTAACCCCAAATAAAGAACGATTGCTCATCCACATTTCAAATTTCAGACCGGTAAAAAGAGTTGAAGATGTGGTAAAAGTATTTAGTAAGGTCAGAGAAAAAATGCCTGCTAAACTAATTATGATAGGTGATGGACCCGAAAGAAGAAAGGTTGAAGAATTATGCAGACAACTTAATACTTGTAGTGATATTAAATTTTTTGGTAATGTTAAAGACCCTGACTTAATCTTAAAATGTGCTGATTTATTTTTACTTACTTCTGAAATAGAAAGTTTTGGACTGGCTGCTTTAGAAGCTATGAGCATGGGCGTTCCGGTAATTTCAACAAATACGGGAGGCATTCCTGAAGTTAACAAACATGGAGTTTCGGGTTATTTAAGTAATGTGGGGGATGTAGAAGATATGACTAAAAATGCCGTTAGTATTTTAAATAGTGACGAAACACTTTTAAGTTTTAAAGAAAAAGCATTCAATCAGGCAAAACAATTTGACATTAAAAAAATTCTTCCTCAGTATGAAGATTTATATAATTCACTACTCCAATGAAAAAAACACTACTTCTATTCCTACTCTCGTTTTTAGTTTCTATTTCATTTAGTCAGACTAAAGAAGAAAAAAACGAAAAGACTAAGCAAATCATTTCTCAGCTTAAAGATGGTTGTCTTTTTGTAAGACTGGCTACTTCTAAAGTAAAAATTGAGGCCCTAAAAAATGCGGGTAAAAGAGAATTGGCCGAAAAGGTTGAAAAAGAGCAATACCTAGAAAATTTAGAGATAATGAATGCTTTCAAAAATCACTATACATTTGGTAAAGTTTATTTTATCTATAGTGATGCATCTGAAAAAGTAATGATGAGCAATATAGACAGCATTTGCCTTAATGATAAGTTAGAAATAGATTACGCTATTTCTCCTAACTGCAAAACAGTCTTTACCGCACAGATTGGCCAAATTTACAGCACAACCTTTGGTTCAGACATTATTGGATTAGGTTTAATGAATGACCAGTTTAAACCCTTGCCAACTTATTTTCCGGGATATGTAGCAAAAAGAGACTTAATTTTCTTTAAAAGAAGTGCCAATAAAATGGTAAGAATGTTAAATACTAAGCTACAAGAAACCTACACTAAATACGGTTCTAAATAAAAGTGAACGACTTTCTTAAATCCATCAAGCAATCAGAGTTTGGAAAAAATGTTATTACATTAACCGGTGGAACGGCCATTGCGCACACTTTTCCATTTTTCATCTCCCCTATTCTAACCAGACTATTTACTCCTGAAGATTTTGGCGTGCTTACTTTATTCTCCTCCATTTTTGGAATGATTGTTCTTATCATTTCGGGTAGGTATGAGCTGGCCATTGTCTTACCTAAAGAGAAAAAAGATGCCTATCACCTAGCCTATCTATCTTTTTTTATCAGTTTAATTATAACAGCTGTTGGCTTATTTTTTAGTATAGTATTCGATACCAAAATAGCTGAACTTCTTAAATCTGAAAGTATTTTGGAATGGTTGATATATATACCAATAGCAGCATTTTTCAGCGGTTTGTATAACATCTTAAATTATTTACACCTAAGAGAAAAAGCATTTAAAAAAATATCAGTAGCGGTTATTTCTTCTTCTGTTTCTAATAATGTGGCAAAACTTGGAATAGGTTATTTAATGGCAGGCCCTGCAGGACTTATTTACGGAACTGTTCTAGGTCCAATTTTTAGCTCCTTTGTTTTTTTAGGTAAAGTAAGTAATGAAGCTATAAAATATGCTAAACACATCACCAAAAAAGGTATTAAGTCTGTTGCAAAAACCTATAAAGATTTTCCACTTATTAATTCGCTACATGCGCTTGCAGATGGTGTAAATATTAATGTGACTATTCTCTTAATAAGTGCTTTTTTTGGAGAAGCAATATTAGGGCTTTATGGCTTTACTTTCAGAATATTAAAAGCTCCGCTAGGAATTATTGGTTCTTCTACAGGACAAGTGTTTTTTCAAAGAATTTCAGAAAACTATGCCAACAAGAAAGAATTGTTGCCACTTTTTAAGAAAACTACTTTAATGCTAGTTAAAATATGTATAATTCCTTTTATTATTCTTGGGTTTTCAGGAGAATACATATTTGCATTCATCTTTGGAAGTGAATGGGGAGACGCTGGCATTTATGCGCAGATTATGGCTCCCTGGATGTTTGTTAACTTTATCTCCTCTCCTGTTTCACAAATTCCGTTAGTATTTCATAAGCAGAAGGAATTCTTCTATCTAAGTATTACTGCAACTATATTTTCATTACTAGGGATTTACATTGGTGGAAAATATTTTGATATTTATTACACCCTAGCCATAGTTACGGGCATTAATATGATTTTCCAAACCTATTATATAATATGGTTTTACAAGCTTATCAAAGGTTTTGATAAAAGTTTAACTTTGAAAGATAATTAACCATTCATGTGCGGAATATTCGGAGCCATCAATCATTCAGGTAAGTTTTCAGAAATTGAACTGAAAGGCTTTGATGATTCTTTACAAGGTATTACACATAGAGGTCCTGACAATCAATCAACCTATCAGCAATTTATAGCAGAAAATAATACTGACGTTTTCTTTGGACACAGAAGGTTATCTATTTTAGATTTATCAGAATCAGGTAATCAACCTTTTATACAAGATGATATTGTTCTAATTTTTAACGGTGAAATATTTAATTACGTTGAACTGAAAGAACAGTTCTTTAATGGTGAAAAATTTCAATCCGACTCTGATACAGAGGTCATTATAAAGATTTACAAAAAATTTGGCGTAGAAGGCTTTAACCACTTTAACGGAATGTGGGCGTTTGCTTTGTATGACATCAAAAACAACAAAGTAATTCTCAGCCGAGACCGATTCAGCATTAAGCCGTTGTACTATACCTTACAAAATGATAAGCTTTATTTTGGTAGCGAAATCAGAGAGTTACTTCCTTTTGTTACTAAAAAACCAAACTTAGAAAGAGTTTATCAATTTCTAAGACAAGGAGTTAAAGACCATGACTTAAACACTTTTTTTGAAGGAATTGTAAAAGTTCCGGCAAAAAGCTATGTTGTCATTGACTTAAATTCAAAACAATATACTACCCAAAAATATTGGGAGTTTTCTGAAAAAAGTACTGTTATTGCTAATCCTGTAGAAGAATTTAGAAGCCTTTTAGAAGACGCTGTAAAAATTAGATTAAGAAGTGATGTAGAAATTGGCTCGCTTTTAAGTGGCGGAATTGATTCTTCTGTAATAACACTATTATCAAACTACTCTCAACCCATAAAAGCATTTTCAGTTGTTTCTAAAGTAAAAGAATTTAGTGAAGAACACTTTATAGATAAAGTAACTGCCACACATAAATTTAATACGGTTAAGTATAACTTTAATGAAAAAGATATCATTAATTATATTCAAGAAGTACTTCATCATCAGGAAGAACCGTATGGATCATCTAGTGTTATTGCGCAGTATTTAATTTACAAAACCATTAAAGATAAAGCAGGTTTAAAAGTGGTTATGAGCGGACAAGGTGCTGATGAAATTCTTTTAGGTTATGTTCGGTTTTTCTTTTTTAGCATTGGTTATGCGCTTAAGAAAAAAGAATTTGGTTATCTGTGTAATCTCTTGTTTGGTTCTGTTTTCAATGGAAACTTCTTTTATCATTTCGATTTAAAAATGGCAAAAAGAGCCTTGTTAAATCAGCAACTCAGCAATCAGTTTGACTTTTTATTATTAAAAGAAAAAGAAGTAAAGAAATGGTCGGATAAATACAATTTAAGAAAGACACAGATAGATGACGTAGATTTATTTTCTATTCCCGCCCTTGCCCATTACGAAGATAGAAACTCAATGGCTCACTCTATTGAAGTTAGGCACCCGTTCTTAGACCATAGATTGGTTGATTTCACGGTAAACTTACCGCTAAAACAAAAAGTAAATAAAGGCTGGACAAAATATATTCTACGTCAAGCTATGAAAGAATTGGACGCAGAAATTAGGTGGCGAAAAGACAAAAAAGGATTTGTTACGCCTGAAGAAAAATGGTTTAAGGTAGAGCTAAAAGAAAGCATCTTCAATGAGTTTAACAACTCAAAACTAGCTGAAATGGGAATTATTGATGCCGCTAAATTTAAAGCGCAGTACAACGATTTTCTAAATGGAAAAGGATTATTAAAAAGTGCCGACATTTTTAGAGTTTACATTACTGAATTGTGGGCTAAAAAACATTTTTCATAACAATGGTTTTATCTGAAAACATAAAATCATTATTTCCTAAACTACTTATTATTTCTGCATTTTGTTTACCTCTTTTAAAATTAATTGTTCCGGGATTATTAGGCTTAGTGCTTATCGCTTCTTTTTTTCAAGACCATTTTTCGCAGCTAAAAGAAAACTTTAAAAAGCAAAAAACTGTTTTATGGTTTAGCTTTATTTATCTTTTATATGTAATTGGTTTAGCCTGGACTGAAGATAATTCTGCCGGTTGGTTTGACTTAGAAGTAAAACTGAGCATGTTGTTGGTTCCGATTGTTTTAAGCTATTCAACAATTAGCCACCAAACACTTATCAAAATTTTAAAAGCCTTTATTGAAGGCTGTATTATAGCTTGTATAATCTGTATATTTTATGCGTGTTATCGCTATTATTTCACTACAGATATTAACTATTTCTTTTACGGTGCACTCTCCTACTTTCATCACTCCAGCTACTTTTCTATGTATTTAAACTTTGCTATACTATTGCTATTGGCAGACCTTTTAGGATATCAAAGAATACTAACAGTAAGCAAATGGAGTAAGTTCGGAATCATCTTGTTTTTTGGAATATTTATCTTGTTCATTTCCTCAAAAACAGCTTATGCAACGCTTCTACTAACTATTATTGTCGGCTTATTTGCCTGGATTAGAAAAACCAACAATTTTAAAATGTTCTTTGTAATTGCAGGTTTATTATTAATTATTCCTCCTACACTTTATCATTCATCAGACTTAATAAAAAGCAGAGTGTTAGAGTTTGTGAATGCCTTTGATGAAAAACAAGAAACAGAATCATTAACAGGAACAACCTACAGAAAAATAATTTGGGAAGAAAGCGCAAATATTATCTCTAATAATGTAGTGAAAGGTGTGGGTACGGGAGATGTAAAACAAGAATTAAAAAACCGCTATGAAGCGTTAAACTTAAATGAAGCCTATGAAGTAGGTTTAAACTGCCATAACCAATATTTACAAACTTTTATGGCGATTGGCATTACAGGAATATGCGCTTTACTACTAATGCTTTTTATTCCAATAGTAAGAAGCATAAAAAACCGGAATTTTATTTACTTGTCTTTTTTGGTGTTGATTGCCATTAATTTTTTCACTGAATCTATGCTAGAAACCCAATCAGGTGTGGTGTTTTATGCTTTTATGAATTCGTTATTGTTTCTTCAATTTAAACCCTACAAGTAAATTTTAATAGAAATTAGTTTTTTCTAAAGACTACTACTATTTAAGGATTTAAAGTGTGTATCACATTTTGTATAAAGCTATTAGGGATTTCTGCCCCTAAAGAATCGTTATCGTCAACCATGTAGTAATTTGTTGAAGACGAAGACCGTATTAGCTTTCGGTCGTGAAGTGCCACTTTTTTATCTTTTCCTTAATCTGTTCTGCCTGATTTCTGATAATTTTCCAACTTGAGTCGGTTCGATATTCCTCAATTGTGCTTGTCCTTTCTAGTTGTTCTAAAATTCTAGTTCTTAAATTTATAACGTCTGTGCGTACATCTATAGGAATTTTCTTTGCTGCAATTAATCTATCAACTGTCCACTGATGAAGGAAACTTACTGCGTCAGTGGACAATTCTTCGAAAATATAATATCGTAAATCATCATCACTTCCATTTAGTCTTTCTTTATCAAGATAGGCTAAAGTGTCGGTAAAAAGCTCATATGATTCTTCAACAGTTATCATATCTTTTCCAAATGTACTAAAACAAACTAAGTCATTTCTTTACAAAAAAATTTCAACTAATTAGCTTACCACTCTTGTTGCTTTCCAGCTAATCAAGCCACCTTTCAAAGAAACAACATCCTTAAATCCTTTTTCTAAAAGAATTTCTGCTGCTTTTAAACTTCTTTTACCCGATTGGCACACCACTATGGTTTTCTTGCTTTCATCAAATTTTTCAATGTGTTCTTCAAAATTAGAAAGTGAAGCCAATACACCACCAATGTTATAGCTATCGTACTCTTCTTGTTCCCGTACATCAACTAGTTGAATATCATCATCCATTAACGTTAACAATTCTTCAGCAGTTATTTCAGGCACTATTTCACAATTAGTGTTTTTTTGCTTTAGTGAGCTAATTTTTAAGTTTTCGGGATTCAGTTCAAACGAAAAAATATCTTGCTGCATACTCAGTGCATCAATCGATAATAATTTACCACTTAATGTTTCTAAGCCCAAAATCATCTTTAGCACTTCATTGGCTTGCATGGTTCCAATAAGTCCTGGCAATACACCTAACACTCCTATTTCAGAACAATTAGGGATTTCTCCTTCATCGGGTATGCTTGGAAAAAGGCAACGGTAAGTTGGTCCGCCCCTGAAATTTAACACGCTAACTTGCCCGCTAAACTTGTAAATAGCGCCATAAACAAATGGTTTACCTGCTATTACACAAGCATCGTTAATTAAATATCTGGAGGAAAAATTATCGGTACAATCAACTATAATATCGTAATTAGAAATTATCTCCAAAGCATTATTTGCGTTAAGATGAGTAGGATAAGCAGTTAATTGAACAAATTCATTTTGGAGTGAAAG
>CALALS010000107.1 GCA_937925525.1 uncultured Flavobacteriales bacterium
ACCAATTGCCCTGAGGAAGAAAGCGGAAGCAAAGTAGATATTATTACTTCTAAACGTAGCACGGGAAGTACGCTAAAGCCGTTTTTGTTTGCTTCTATGCTGGAGGAAGGAATGATTTTGCCCAATGCTTTGGTAGAAGATATTCCTACCCGTATTTCGGGTTATGCGCCTCAAAATTTTGACAGAAGTTATGACGGTGCTGTGCCTGCCAGCAATGCGCTTACTCGTTCGTTAAACATACCTGCGGTTAAAATGTTGCAGGATTACGGCATTCAGCAGTTTTCTAAAAACCTAAACGAATTGGAATTAAATTCCATCAACAAAGGGGCTAATCATTACGGACTATCATTGATTTTGGGTGGAGCGGAATCTTCGCTTTGGGAATTGTGCAGAGGCTATTACTTTATGGCGCAGAAACTCAACGGACAAGCTATTACCTCTATTCAATATGAAGCTAGTCAAGCGCAAGAAGAAAAACTGCTGCCTAGTTTTTCAAAGGGTAGCATCTATCAAACCTTTGATGTGTTGACGGGAGTAAACCGACCAAATGAAGAAGGTGCCTGGAAAGTGTTTGAATCTAGCAGAACCATTGCATGGAAAACGGGAACAAGTTTTGGACAACGTGATGCCTGGGCAATTGGTGTTACGCCTGAATATGTGGTAGGTGTTTGGGCGGGAAATGCAGACGGTGAGGGAAGACCGGGACTTACAGGAATCCAAGTGGCAGCTCCTATTTTATTTAATGCGTTTAATTATTTACCCGAAACAACCTGGTTCAGCGAACCTGAAAAGGAATTAAAAACGATAGCTACTTGTGCGGTGAGTGGTTATCGGGTTTCATTAAGTTGTCCGCAAACGAAGTACATTAAAACAACCGTTATGGGAATGAATTTTCCGGTGTGTACGTTTCATAAAAAAATTCATTTGGATAACACAGGGAATTACCGAGTAAACAGTAATTGTTACAACATTGATGAAATGAATGAGCAAAGTTGGTTTGTGTTGCCACCCATTCAGGAGTGGTATTATAAAACCAAAAATCCCGATTATAAGAGTTTACCGCCTATTCACCCTAATTGTGCGGGTGCTTCAGAAAAAATGATGGAGATGATTTATCCGAAAGAAGGCTTGAAGTTGTTTGTTCCTAAAAACCTGGACGGTTCGTTGAGTAAATCTGTTTTTGAAGTAGCCCATCGAAGAACGGAAGCAGAAATTTATTGGTATTTAGATGAAGATTATTTAGGTACTACTAAGCGTTTACATCAAAAAGAAATCCTAACCACAGAAGGTTTTCATAAACTCACTTTGGTAGATGAAGATGGAAACATGATTGAAAAAACAATTGAGTTTGTGGGTAGGTGATTTAAACTTTAATGCCCATAATACAGACATCATCTATTTGTTCTAGGTTGCCTTTCCATTCATTAAAGATTTTTTCTAAAATCTGTTTTTGCTCTTTCATAGGTTTGTTTTGAAACGCTATAATCTTTTCTTTAAGCTGAGAATACTTAAATTTTTTCCCTTTTGGTCCACCAAACTGATCGGCATAGCCATCAGTAAACAAGTAAATAGAATCGCCCTTGTTGAGCTGAATAGTATGATTAGTAAATGGAGAACTATTTTCGACATAACCAATGGGTTGTTTATCCGCTTTAATTACATTCAATTCATTGTTGTGGAAATAGTAAATGGGGTTGTTAGCGCCTGCCCAATCAATAGAGTAATCAGTTAAATTAATTCTGGCCAGAGAAATGTCCATACCATCTTTGGTATCGGTATTTTTACCTGATTGATTTAATTCTAAAATTATCTTTTCTCTGAGTTTGTCGAGAATAAGGGCAGGAGAAATAGTAGGGTTATTGCTACATATTTCATTTAAATATGCCGTGCCAAGCATGGTTAAAAAAGCACCAGGTACTCCGTGACCGGTGCAATCAACGGCAGCGACATACCAATAATTTTCTTGTTCGTATGTCCAATGAAAATCACCGGAAACGATGTCTTTAGGCTGAAAAAGAACAAAATGTTCAGGTACTTTTTTTGAAATATCTACAAGTCCCTTAAGAAGTGCCTCCTGAATTCTTTTGGCATAAATAATACTATCAATGGTATCTTTATTTTTTTGAGCCAAAAGCTTATGTTGATCTTCAATCTTTACTTTTTGCTCCATAATCATTTTATTGTTTTTTTGCTTCTCTCTGTTGCTCCTCACCAGAAAAACTGAAGCGGCTAAGAGAATAAGGACTATTGCAATACCAAATAGTAGATATGTTTTTTGCTTCGAAATATTATCTTTTTGTTGCTGTATTTCTAATTGATTAATTTCATTATTTTTCTTGAGTAATTCGTTTTCTTTTTCTCGTTCTTTTGCCTGATACTTTGTTTCTAACTCCGCCAGCATTTTAGTATTTTCAAGAGAATAAAGCGAGTCTTCTAGTCTTTTGGAGTACGTAAAATATTTAAATGCATTCTTAAAGTCACCAAATTTTTCATAAACCTGTGACATATTGTTCAATGCCAATATTTTGGTACTTATATTATTTATTGAATCGCTGTAAGCTAAAGCTTTTTGAAAATAAGCTATGGCATTATTGAGTTGTTTCATTTTTACATAAAACTCACCGAGATTATTGTAAACATTTGATAGTTGTTCGAAATTCCTTGTCTCTAGACAAGTTTTCTCGGCCTCAATAAAATAACTTTTCGCTTTTATCGGATTATATAAACTTCCTTCTAAGAGCATCATACCTCCAATGTTCGTTAAGGAAGTAGCAATTCCATTTTTATCATTTAAAAGTCGTTCTATTTGTAATGACTTCTCCATGAATTCAAATGCCTTGTTTAAATCATCTTTATAATAATAGATTGCTCCAATGTTATTAAGGGTATTTTTTAAACCCTTTTTATTTCCTGTAATTGAATAGACAGCATGAGCCTTTTGAAAAAAGTCAAGAGCCTTATCGAATAAGCTTATTTTAATATAAGTGGCACCAATTTTATTGTAAATTTCAGCTAGAATGACATCATTTTTTAACTTTTTAGCTAGTCCTATGCTCTTTATTAAAATATCTATGGCTTTTTTATTTTCATCCTGAAGGTTAAAAAACTCGTATTCCTCTAAATTACAATCTAATTCTAAAGAAATTATGTTTTTCTGTTTGGCTATCTCTTTAGATTTTTCAAGGTACTCTCTTGATTTCTCAAAATCATTTACACTAAATTCTCTTGCTTTATTTAAGTAGTTATACCCTACAATTGAATCGTCTATGGAAGCCTTCAGTGCATTGGAAATTCCAGTACATAGAAACAGTAGATTGATTAAAAGTATTTTGTTTTTCAATTGAAAAAGTTATAATTGTAAAATAAACCACTAAAAATATAAAATTTATGGCAACAGGCGTAATTAAAGAAATAGGTGCTGATTATCAGTCATCTCAAATAATTCAAGATAGTGATAGTTCAATAATATCTTCAGGTCCAATCGATGACTTTATTGAAGTTGGAGATGGGGTTAGTTATGGAGATGCCGGAGGAACAGCCGATAATGTAAAGGAAATTACTAAAGTTAAAATTACTGGTGATTTAACAGATGCAGAGATGCAATGTGTAAATGCATTAGTTAAATCATTAAATGGAAGAGACGGTAAAGGCAATATTAAAATTGCTATTAAAACTAAAATGTAGTTTTTACTTTAATTTAAAGTATAAAAGCCACTTAAAAAGTGGCTTTTTTTTATATTCTAACTCCAATTACACATACATTCCTTCGACACGCTCAGGACAGGCTGACTCGTATGAATTATATTTTAACACCAATAACACATACATCGTCAAGCTGTTCGAGTGAGGCTTTCCAGTTATTAAACTCTTCTTCCAATAATTTTTTTTGAGTTTCTATTTCTTTGTTAGATATGCTTAGTAAATACTCTTTAAATCTTACGGTCTTATATTTTTTACCTTTTTCACCTCCAAACTGGTCAGCAAATCCATCGCTGTACAAATAAATTATATCACCTGTTTGTAGTTGTATTTTGTGATTAGTAAAATCATTCTTTTCCGAAAAATAACCAACGGGTTGTTTGTCGGCTTTATATTCTATTAATTCTCCGTTTCGAATTAAAATTAAGGGATTGTTGGCGCCTGCCCAACTTAATTTCAGTGTGTTTGGATTAAAGTTACATAGGGAAACATCCATTCCATCTCTTACGTTTTTATCACTTTTTGCAAATGTATCAACCACTAACTCTGTTGTTTTGTCTAAAATTTTTGAGGGAGATGAAACATTATACTCGTCTATTACTCTATTTAATGCATTGCTACATACCATGCTTACCATAGCTCCGGGAACTCCATGTCCCGTACAATCTGCAGCGGCAAATAATATGTTTTCATTAACCTCCTTCATCCAGTAAAAATCTCCGGCTACTATATCTTTTGGTTTGTAAAGAATAAAGCTGTTGGGTAGTTTTTCTTTCCAGACAGCATCGGAAGGTAGAATAGCATCTTGAAGACGTTTGGCGTAAGTAATACTATCGACAATTTCTGTGTTTTTTTCAGCAAGCTGTTCTTTTTGTTTTTCAATTTCTTGGGTTCTTAACTGAACTTTTAGTTCCAAGTTTTTTGATAGGTCTTCTACTTCTTTAAAGGCATTAGTAAACCTTTTTGCGACTATATAAATTTGCATTAATAAAAATAGGGCAAATGCTATAGGAATAATTTCTCCGTATGGAGTAAGTTTGATATTAGTTGAATGCAGAATATCATTTGCACTGGCAAACAGCATTGCAAAAATCCCAAATAATTGTGCGTAGGCTTCTGTTTTTCGATTTCTACTTGCTTTAAATAGTAAGTAAATAATGTAGATAATTCCTAAAGCAATTACTATTTGAAAGTACCTAAGTGTACTGGTAAATAGCATGACATTAGTCAATAGTATAAAAATACCGTATGCAAATGAAATAATACTAAACCATTTGATAATCGCATTTTTGCTGTTTTCAACATAAAGCGACTTTATGTAAAGTAAACCTATTGGAAAAAGCATAAAGCTAGATAGGTAATAGATTTTACTTTGCCAATTAAAGGATAACCCGGCTTCAAGCTTTAAGTACTGATAGATATAGTTTTCGCCAAATGAGATTAATTTTAATACAATTAATAAACAGAATATTCCAAAAAACAGAGCGGGCTTATTACTTCTTCTAAAAAAGAATATGATAAAGTGATAAAAACTCATTATCAAAATAGCACCAATCCATAGTAACTCTTTAATATTATTTACTTTTTCTTTTTTAAGAATGGAACCGGTAAAGCCTATTTTAAAAGGTTTTACAATGCCTCCATTAAATAAAACTTCATTGGAAATCTGCACTATTACCTCATATTTAGAAGACTTCGGAAGGGCAACTAAATCTTCCACCATCATAGGTTTTGTGTTTTCTGTCTGACTGATTTCCCCTCTTTTACTAACTAACTCTCCATTTACCCATACTTTACTGGCAGACCACAACTTAGGAATAACCAAACTTTGATTTTCTTTATCGGTTTCAATCCAAAAACGATAAGTGCCGTATCCTTCTTTTTTTGGTTTTTCACCGCTTGGTAATTTATAGTTAGTCCATGAACTTGGGATGTTAACTTTAATTGAACTGGCTTTACTCGAATCTATATTTTCCGGGCTTAATAGTTTTTTCCAGTAAAATTCTGCTTCACAGTTTATAGTTTTTATCTCGTCATACTCATCGGCTAAAGCTATTTCAGAGCTAATAGCAAACAGTAGTAAAAAAATAAGTTTATATGTAATTAGGTTTCTCAAGAGTATTGAAACAATGTTTGAAAGATACAATATTATTTATTTCTGGGATGATACTTCAATATATTATCTTTTAAAAATTGGTTTTCAAGATGTGTGTATATTTCTGTAGTTAAAATGGATTCATGCCCTAACATTTCTTGAACGGCTCTTAAGTCTGCTCCGCCTGCAACTAAATGAGAAGCAAATGAGTGTCGAAAGGAGTGAGGTGAGATGCTTTTTTGAATCCCTGCTTTTTCTGTAAGTTTTTTTACCACTATAAAAATCATTACTCTAGTTAGTTTACTTCCATTTCTATTTAGGTATAAAAAGTCTTCATGACCTTTTTTGATTTCTTGATGATTTCTAGTGCTGGAAATATAAAACTTCATTTCTTTCTCGGCCTTTTTGCTAAGCGGAACGAGTCTTTCTTTATTTCCCTTTCCAATAACCCTAATATACCCTTCATTAAAATAAAGATTTGAAATCCTTAAATCGATTAACTCAGAAACCCTTAGTCCGCAAGAGTAAAGAGTTTCTATTATTGACTTATTTCTGTGTCCGTCAAACTTACTCAAATCAATGGCTTTTTGGATTTCGTCAATTTCATCTATACTTAGTACTTCAGGTAATTTTCTTCCAATTTTAGGTGTTTCAAGTAATTCTGCCGGACTCTCTTTAATAACATCTTCTAATAGCAAATACTTAAAAAAGGTTTTAATTCCGCTTAAACATCTGCCTTGAGACCTGGCGCTTAAACCTTTGTCTGAAAAACTTTCAATAAAACCAATTAAATTCTTTTGAGTTATTTTTTCAGGGGAGACTTCAATTTTTTGTTCCTTCAAATATTCAACAAGTTTTTTTATGTCATTTTTATAAGCATCTATTGAGTTTTTTGACAATGACCTCTCAAGCTTAAGATATGAAAGAAACCCTTTTATATATATATCCCATGTCATTCCTCACAAAAGTATAAATTTGTGCTTTGTCTTAACTTATGAAGTATATAATTATCAATGGACCAAACCTAAATTTGTTAGGTAAACGACAAACCGACATCTATGGTTCGAAAGATTTTGATACATATCTAAACGAACTTCGTAAAAGTTTCCCTGATTTATCAATTGAATATTTTCAAAGTAATATTGAAGGTGAAATAATTGATAAACTTCATGAAGTTGGATTTTCATATAAGGGAATTATAATAAATGCCGGAGGTTATAGCCACACTTCTGTTAGTATTGCTGATGCTATATCTTCTGTTCAATCTCCTGTTTTAGAAGTACATATCTCAAATATATATGCTCGTGAAGAGTTTCGCCACATTTCTTTATTGTCGAAAAACTGTGTTGGAGTAATAGCCGGATTGGGTTTAAAGTCTTATGAATTGGCACTCCAATACTTTAATAATATTAAGCTTGAAGAGAGGTAATTATTTATTAATAAGACTATGCCCTTCAAAAAATCAACAAAATATTTCCCAATAAGGAAAAAAAACATCATCTTTGCCGCCCTTTTAACAATTTAAATTAAAATTTATGCCTGCAAAAATTAGACTACAACGTCACGGAAAGAAGAAAGCTGCTTTCTTTCACATTGTAGTTGCGGACAGTAGAGCCCCACGGGATGGGAAGTACATAGAAAAATTAGGCACTTACAACCCGGTCTCAAACCCTGCAACTATAGATATTAACTTTGATAGCGCCATTAATTGGCTTAACAAAGGTGCTCAACCAACTGATACGGCTAGAGCAATTCTTTCATATAAAGGAGTACTTTACAAAAAGCATCTTTTAGGTGGAGTAAAAAAAGGAGCCTTAACTCAAGAACAAGCTGATAAAAAGTTTGATGAGTGGCTGAAAAATAAAACAGATAAAATTGATGCTAAGGTTGCTAAACTTGCTGAAGCTTCAAATCAATCAGCTGCTGAAAAACTAGCTGCAGAAAAAGCCGCAAATGAAAAACGCGCTGCTGAAATTTCTGCAAAACTAGCTGCGGCTTCTCAACCTGAAGAAGTGGCTGCTGAGCCAACTGCAGAAGCAGAAGCTCCTGTAGCTGCGGAAGCCGTTGAGACGGCACCTGCCTCTGAAGAAGCAAAAAAGGAAGACGAGCCTAAAGCAGAAGCTGCTCCTGAAACCAACGAAGGAGAAGAGGCTAAATCTGCTGAGTAATTCTATTCAAATGAACCTTGAAAATTGCATTCAGATTGGTGTAATTTCAAGAACTCATGGTACTCAAGGAGAATTAGTTCTTTCAGTTCAAGAGGAATCTTTTATTGATATCGTATTTCAACAGGAATCAGTATTTCTTCAAATGCCAGAAAATGAAGAAGTATTGGTTCCTTTTTTTTTAGATACTGTTAGAGAAAAAAATAGTAAGCAAGCTCTAATTTGCTTTTTAGATTATCAAAGTCTAGAAAGTGTAGCTCACCTGTTAAATAAAAAAGTCTTTCTTTTAAAAGATTCAATTTCAAATAATCCAACAGAATTTTATTCAATAGAAGGATATTCAGTTATTGATAAGAATCATGGGTATTTGGGAAAAGTAAATCAATTACTAAATTACTCCGGAAATAAATTAATCGAAATTTCAACGAATAATTCTGAAATATTAATTCCCATTAATGAAGAGTCAATTACTAAAATTGATGATAAAACTAAAGAAGTTATAATAGATGTACCTGAAGAATTAATTAATCTTAATTCTTAGTTAATCAAATTAGAGTTTAGAAATCCAAATAAATCCATTATTTACTTTCAAAAAGTAAATATAAATCTTAATTTTCCACATTAAATTACTAGGGATGTATCGAATAGCATTATCATTAATTGCTTTATTATTTGTTTTTACTTCATTTGCTCAAAGAGGTAAAATGGCAAATCCTAATATTAGCGCAACGGTTATTGTTAATGAATACACCAGCTTATCAAACTCAGCTAATGCTGGAGCAGCCTCTATAACAGTTGCGAATAGTGGTTTAAATACAAACACAAGATTTTCAGGAAATCTTGCCCAAGGTGATTTATTGATGATTATTCAAATGCAAGGTGTTTTAACCAATGCAACCCCATTTATAAATCGGTCAGAGCCCAATGATACTACTTGGGGCACTATTTTAAATTACAATAATTGTGGAAGATATGAATTTGTTGAAGTATTGTCAGTTCCTAATAATACTACCATAAATTTAAGCTGTCCACTATCAAATTCATACACAGACACAGGAAAAGTCCAGGTAATTAGAGTTCCCAGATATGCTTCATTAACCATAAATGGTGCCGGAACTATTCAGGCTCAACCTTGGAATGGAACCACCGGTGGTGTTGTTGCTGTTGAAGTTTTAGGGAATACAACAATAAATGGACAAATTAATGTTAATGGACAAGGTTTTAGAGGCGGTGCTTTAGATCCTAACTCACTTATTGGTGGTGGCTTTTACGCTGCACCTGCCGACAATGAAGGAGCTGAAAAAGGGGAAGGAGTGGGCGGAAGTGCAATTGATTATGCAAAATATTTAGGGAGGTATTGCATGGGAGCTCCTGCAAATGGCGGTGGTGGTGGAACTGCTCACAATGCCGGTGGTGGCGGTGGTGGAAATGCCGGTGATTTAAATAATTGGAGGTCAGGAAGAGGAAATCCTGATATATCTAACGCTGGTTGGGTAGCTGCATGGAATCTAGAGTTTGGTGGTTTTGGTTCGGTAACATGGTCTGCTTCCGGAGGAGGTAGAGGAGGCTACTCTTGGTCAAACAATAACCGAAATGCTACGGTTGAAGGACCGGGAAATACAAATTGGGGTGGAGATAATAGAAGAAACATTGGCGGGAAAGGTGGTAGGCCATTAGACTATTCAACAGGTAGGATTTTTATGGGGGGTGGCGGTGGAGCCGGAGATCAAAATGACGGAGATGGATCGGCAGGCGCAAATGGAGGAGGGCTGGTTTTTTTACAAACTTATGGAACTGTGTCAGGTTCGGGAAGTATTAGCGCAAATGGAGCAACTGCTGCTGACACTGATGATTCAGGAACTTCTTTTACTTTGAGAGGACAGGATGGTGCTGGAGGCGGTGGTGCAGGCGGGACAATATTGATTCAATCTACTGGAGCTATTTCTTCGATCACATGTAATGCAAATGGTGGTAATGGAGGTAGTGTAAGAATGAGGTATTGGACTACTATTCCAGACGCATACGGTCCGGGTGGCGGTGGTGGTGGTGGATACATTGCTATTAGTAATGGAACTATCACTAGAAATACTAACGGAGGAGCAAATGGAATTGTTTCTTCATCTACTTCCTCTATTCCTGTCAGTGAGTTTCCTCCTAACGGTGCCACAAGAGGTGGCATCGGTATTAATAATGCTACTATTACTGCTTATGACTTAATTGCCATTCATGATACTGTTTGCTTTGGTCAAACAGCTAACTTAGGTGTTTCTGTTGTGGGAACATTACCCGGAAGTTCAACTGTTAATTGGTACACATTGCCAGTTGGCGGAAGTTCTATCAATACAGGGTTAACCTATAATCCGACAAATGTCACATCTCCAGATACTTTTTATGTCGGAGTTTGTCCGGGTACTTTCAGAATTCCCGTATATCTATCAATAGCTCCTGCACCAACTGCTAATGCAGGACAAGATACTTCAATTTGCTTTGGGGATACCGTTCAATTAAATGCTTCGGGAGGCGGAACTTATGCTTGGGATCCTAATCCAAACTTAAGTGCAACTAATATTCCTAACCCTTTAGCTTTTCCTTCTACTACCATGTATTTTTATGTAACTGTAACCAACTCTAGTGGTTGTAGTAGCAGAGACTCTGTATTAGTTTCTATTTCATCGGCATTAGTTATAGATGCAGGCAATGATACTACTATCTGTAATGGTTCTTCTGTTCAATTGAATGCGACTGGCGGAGTAAACTACACTTGGGATGCAGACCCGGCATTAAGTGCTACAAACATTCCTAACCCTATTGCATCGCCTACATCAACTCAATATTTTTATGTTACTGCAAATAACGGTGCAGGCTGTAATGGCAGAGATTCAGTATTAGTTACTATATCTCCGCCTATTGTTAGTGGCATATCAAATGACACTACTATTTGTTTAGGAAATTCAGCAACAATATCAGCAAATGCTAGTGGAGGAACACCAACTTATACCTATAGCTGGAATCAAAGTTTAGGAACAGGGGCGGTAAAAACAGTTTCACCAACTTCCAACACAAGTTATATAGTAACAATTACAGATGCTGCAAATTGCTCAATAATGGACACTGTAACTGTTTCCATCTTTCCAGCTGCCAATGTTAATGCTGGAAATGATACCTCTATTTGTTTAGGAGATACGGTTCAGTTAGCTGCTTCCGGAGGTACATCTTATGTTTGGGATGCCAATCCAAGCTTAAGTGCTACTAATATTTCTAATCCTTTAGCATTCCCTAATACAACAATGTATTTTTATGTAACGATTACTGATGTAAATGGTTGCTCGTATAGAGACTCTGTTCAGGTAACTGTAGCTCCTTCATTAAATGTGGATGCAGGAAACGATACCATTATATGTAATGGAGGTTCAGTTCAATTAAACGCGACTGGCGGAGTAAACTACACTTGGGATGCAGACCCGGCATTAAGCGTTACAAATATTCCTAACCCTATTGCATCTCCTACATCAACTCAATATTTTTATGTTACGGCAAATAATGGAGCCGGATGTACGGGCAGAGATTCTGTATTGGTTACTATATCACCACAAATGACAAGTGGTATATCAAATGACACTACTATTTGCCAGGGCACTAGTGTTACAATATTAGCAAATGCAAGTGGTGGTACGCCAACTATCACTTACTCTTGGAATCAAGGACTGGGAAGTGGCGCAAGTAAAAATGTTTCTCCAACATCAACCACAACCTATGTTGTAACAATTACTGATGGTGCTAATTGCTCAATACAAGATTCGGTTACCGTATCCTTATTTCCTGCTTTGTCATCTTCAATTACTGCAAGTGACACAGCTATTTGTTTGGGTGATAGTGTTATTTTAACCGCAATTCCTTCTGGTGGAAATGGTGGCGCTTATTCATTTACCTGGAATGATGGCACAACCAATATAGGAACAACTAATCCTATTGTGGTTTATCCTACCGGAAATACTACCTACATAGTAACTGTTACAGATAATTGCACAACACCTGTTTCCACTTCTCAAGTTACAATTACTATTGTCTCAAAACCTAATGTTAGTGTTTCTGTTTCGCCTGATAATGGTTGTGCACCTTTATCAACTACGTTCACTGTTGTTGGTAATAATAATTACACTTACTCTTGGGATTACGATGGAAATAATACAACAGATTTCACCGGTACTAGTACTTCTTCAAGTCACACTTATGTAAATCCGGGAAGTTATTTTCCGATTATTACAGTAAGTAGTGGAGGTTGTGATACTGTTATAACATTTACTACACCAATTCAAGTAAATCTTACTCCAAGTGCTAACTTTAGTGCGCTACCAAATCCAAGTGCTCCCGGAGAAAGCATTTCATTTACTGACTTATCTAATTTTGCTTCTTCTTGGTTTTGGACATTTGGTGACGGAGATTCAGCCATTGTTGCTGATACCAATCATATTTACGCCACTTCCGGTAGTTATACTGTTTGTTTGACGATTGATTATCAAGGATGTAGTGATAGCATTTGTAAGGAAATTGTGGTAATAGGAGAAATAATTGTACCTAATGTGTTTAGTCCGAATGGAGATGGAAGTAATGATGTTTTTGTAATTGAAGGACTGTGGGGTGCGGGAAATTCGTTAGAAATATATAACAGATGGGGGCAGATTATTTATAAAAACGATAACTATAACAACACTTGGGATGGTTATACTTCAGCAGGAGTTGAAGTTCCTGAAGGAACCTATTTTGCCATTTTCATAACAAAGGATGGTGAAGTATATAAGCAAACAGTAACCCTTATAAAATAAATAATTTCCCATAAAAAAGGTATAGCTAAGACTATTAAGCTTGCTATCTTTGTGGCCTAAAATCTATTTGCAATGTTATTTAAAAAAATATGTGTAGGCCTATTAGTGCTGAGTCTGTTTTCATGTGGAAATGAAAAAACAGAAGATGTAAAAAATACTGTAGATTCAACTGAAACGCTTGAAGTAGGCGAAGTAAATGTTTATTCACACAGGTTTTATGATGTAGATAAACAGTTGTTTGAAGAATTTGAAAGGCAAACAGGAATTAAGGTTAATGTTAAAAATGATAAAGATGACCAGTTAATTCAACTGCTTCAAAGCGAAGGCGAAAACTCATTAGCAGATGTATTAATCACTGTTGATGCGGGAAGATTGGCTTATGCGAAACAACTTGGCCTAACACAAGCTATAAACTCTGAATCACTTCATCAAACTATACCCTCACATTTAAGAGATAATGATAATCACTGGTTTGGTTTAACGAAAAGAGCAAGGGTAATTATTTATTCTAACGAAAGAGTGAAGCCAGAACAATTATCTACGTATGAGGATTTAGCGAACCCGAAGTGGAAAGGAAAAATAAATGTTCGATCAAGTAGTAATATTTATAATCAGTCTTTGTATGCTTCCATTATTGCTAATGTTGGTGAAGAGAAAGCATTAAATTGGGCGAAAGGTGTTGTGGCAAACTTTACTCAGGAGCCAAGCGGTAATGATAGAGATCAGATAGGTAATGTGGCAATTGGTAAAGGAGATTTAGCTATTGCAAATACTTATTATTTAGGTAAATTAATAAACTCTGAGAATGAAATGGAGCAAAATGCCGCTAAAAGTGTTTCCGTATTTTTTCCAAATCAGGGTGGAAGAGGAGCCCATGTAAATATAAGCGGTGCAGCCGTTACAAAATATGCGAAGAATAAAGAAAATGCAATTAAATTAATAGAATTTTTAGCCGGTGCTGAAGCTCAAAAAGTTTATGCAGAATCGAATTACGAATACCCGGTAAACCCTAATATTGAAGCTTCTGAACTACTAAAGAGTTGGGGGGCTTTTAAAGAAGATACATTACCGCTTTCAAAATTAACGGATTACAATACAAAGGCAATTGAGCTTTTTGAAAAAGCAGGTTGGAAATAAAGCTAACTAATCGTTATAAAAATTAGACTAAACCTAAATAAGTGGACTATAATTTCATTATGCCTGTCAGGTTTAATTGTACTTCCATTCCTATCTTTACTTAAAGGATTTAGTGAAATAAACTTTGATTTTTTTTCTGCATTTATATCTGATTATGCACTAAACACCTATTTACTGGGTTTTCTGACGGTAGTTTTAGGTTTATTGTTTGGTTTTTTAAGTGCTTACGTTGTTGTTAATTATGAGTTTAGGGGAAGAAAGTTTTTTTCTTCTTTTTTGGTTTTACCCCTTGCCATTCCTTCGTATATTGCTGCTTATACCTATCATGGAATTTTTTCTCCATTTGGCACAACTCATCAATTATTTGATTTTTTCTATGACATTAAGTCTATATTTTTTCTGTCCCTAATAATGGCAAGTGTGTTGTTTCCTTATGTGTTTTTAGCAGCTAAGGCATCACTTTTATTGCGTTCAGCTAAATTACAGGAAGTTGCAAAAACATTAGGATTATCAGACACTCAGGTTTTTTTTAGAGTAACAATACCAACCATATTTCCTGCGCTAGTTGGGGGAATGATGCTAATACTGATGGAAGTTTTAAACAATTATGGTGCAGTACATTATTTTGGTATCAAAACTTTTTCTACTGAAATAATTCGTTTATGGAATCCTTTAAATATAACACCAGTTCTGCTTATTTCAATTCGATTGATTATAATAGTAGGAGTTTTACTTATAGTTGAAAAATCATTTAGAAGAAGAAAAAGGTATTTTGGGAGTTACTCAGGAATTCAACTGCCCAAAAGTTTTTCAAATAAAAGAAAAATGTGGGTTTATTTAGCCTGCCTAATTCCATTAGTTCTTGGTTTTGTAATTCCAATTGGGCAACTGATTTATTGGGCTTTCAAAAACCTTAGTAAAGTAATTAGTAGTTACTTTATTGAACTTATTGGAAATACCTTCTTATTAGCATTATTTGGTACTCTTATATGTATAATAATTAGTTTAATCATAAGATACTCATTGGCTTTATCACATAACAACTTAAACAGACTCTCAGCTAGAATATCAACTTTTGGTTATTCCTTGCCGGGAGCAGTTGTTGCAATATGTGTACTAGTGCCCGTAGCTTTAATAAATCAATATTTTTCAATACTAATTACGGCTTCATATAGTTTACTTATTTTTTCTTACGTCATACGTTTTAATGCTGTTAGTTATTCCACAATAGATGGTGGTTTTAAAAAACTATCACCTAATTTAATTGAAGCATCTCGTAATTTAGGCTTTAACAGGCTTAAAACTTTGATTAATGTGGTTGTCCCATCTCTCAAACCCTCTATTTTGGCGGCTTTAATACTAGTATTTGTAGATATTATTAAAGAATTACCTTTAACAATGCTTTTTAGTACTTTTAACTTTGAGACACTGGCTGTAAAAGCTTTCATGATGATGCAAACAGATGGAGCCGTTTATCAGGCTTCAGTTCCATCACTTATGGTGGTTTTGGTGGGGCTGTTTCCTGTATTGTTATTAAATAAAATAATGCATCAAAAATAAATGCTGCAGCTAAATAACATATTAAAAAGTTTTGGAAATAAGGTTGTAGTAGATACTGTTTCTTTATCAATTGATAAAGGAGAAGTAGTGGCGCTAGTAGGAGAGAGCGGGTGTGGAAAAACCACTTTGTTACGAATAATTGCAGGTCTTGAAACTCCAGAAAAAGGAGAAATATCACTAAATAACAAGACATTAAACGGAGACAAATTTGTTCAACCTAATAATAGAAAAATAGGCTTCTTGTTTCAGGATTATGCATTGTTCAATCACTTAACGGTCAAAGAAAATATATTATTTGGCATAAAATCACTTCCAAAGGCTGAGCAGAAAAATAAACTCAAGGAGTTCTTAATGTTAATTGGTATGGATGCCTTTTCAGATAAATACCCTTATGAACTTTCCGGAGGACAACAGCAAAGAGTTGCGCTGGCAAGAGCTATGGCAACCAGTCCTGATTTCTTACTGCTAGACGAGCCTTTTAGTAGCATTGATAAACTTTTAAAAGATGAAGTTTCCAGAGACTTGCATCGCATCATATCTAAAGAGGAGCTTTCAACCATTATGGTAACTCATGACATTCAAGAAGCTTATTCATTAGCCAGTAGGATTATTATTATGAAGGATGGCAAAATACTTCAAGATGGTAAAGCGACAGAAATTTATGAGAAACCTGTAAATGAATATGTAGCAGGCATGACAGGTGAATATAACTTAATTCCGGTCAACGAGAATACCCAAAAACTTTTTAAAACTCCAATAAAAAGTAACGCCATTATAGTACGTCCTGAAATGATAACCATAGATGAAAATGGCGTTGAGGCTAAAGTAAATAATATATTTTTTAAAGGTTCATATAACATCGTTGAAGTTTCAGTTTGCGGAATTTTATTAAAACTACAAGATAACTCTAAAAAGATTTCAACCTCTGATAGAGTCAAGGTTTTATTGGCTTAATTAATTTCTATCTTTGTTTCATGCATCGCTATTTCATCCGATTCGCCTATTCAGGTTTAAATTATCATGGTTGGCAAATTCAAGAAAATGCTCACACAATTCAGGCTGAACTTGAAAAAGCGCTTTCTAATATTTTGTCTTCAGAAATAAAGACTATTGGTGCAGGTAGGACAGATACAGGCGTTCATGCTAAAGAAATGTACGCACATTTTGATAATTCTTCACCACTTGACGAAAAAGATTTATGCTATAAATTAAACCGATTTTTACCGGAGGATGTTGTTGTTTATGATGTTTTACAGGTTAAGCCTGATGTTCATGCCAGGTTTGATGCGCTTAAACGAACTTATAATTATGTTATCACAAAAAACAAGAATCCATTTCAGTATGAATTTTCCTGGCAGTTGCACTATGATTTGAATATTGAGAAAATGAATGAGTGTTGTGAAGAGCTGATAAAATATAAGGATTTTTCTAGTTTTTGTAAAAGTCATACCGACACAAAAACCAATTTATGTGATATTTTTGTTGCGCATTGGGAAAACAAAAATGACTTACTGGTGTTTGAAATTACAGCAAATAGATTTTTAAGGAACATGGTTAGAGCAATTGTGGGTACTATGATTGAGGTTGGAAGAGAGAAAATAAATTTAGAAGAATTCAAACAAATAATTGAATCTAAAAATAGGTCTGATGCCGGAATGTCGGTTCCTGCAAAAGGATTGTTTCTAATAAAAATTGAGTACCCAAGGGAGATATTTATTAAATGAGTACAGTTACAGGAAAAGCAATTGATTTTACTTTATTAAAGCGAATTTTTAAGTATGCTTTGCCGTATAAGCCTGTTTTATTCTTTACCACTTTACTTACTATAATCTTAGCCGGCTCATCAATTATTCGTCCTGTTTTAATATCACATACTGTAGATGAGTACATTGTTAAATTTGACAGAGAAGGGCTTCTGTTTATGACGCTAATGATGTTGGGTGTGTTAATTTTAGAAGGGATTTTACAGTTTTATCAAAGCTATTATTCCGATTGGCTTGGCCAAAATGTAATTAAAGATTTACGGGTTCAGCTAAGCAAACATGTGTTACAATTCAAACTGAAATATTTTGACAGAACACCCATTGGTGCATTGGTTACAAGAGTAGTTTCTGATATTGAAACTATAGCAGATGTTTTTTCACAAGGTTTTATTTCTATAGCAGGAGATATTCTTAAACTACTTGTTATAGTTGGTTTTATGCTCTGGAAAAATTGGCAGTTGTCTCTTATCGTTTTAATTCCGGTACCTGTATTGTTGTTCGCTACTTATATTTTTAAAAACGTTATAAAATCTGCTTTCCAAGAAGTTAGAACACAGGTTTCTAAACTAAATGCTTTTGTACAAGAGCATTTAACAGGGATGAATATCGTTCAAATTTTTAATAGGGAAGAAATTGAGCTGGATAAGTTTCAGGAAATGAATAAAAAGCATAGAAATGCGCATATAAAAACCGTTTGGGCTTATTCTATTTATTTACCGGTAGTAGAGATGCTTAGTGCAAGCTCAATAGGATTGTTGGTATGGTGGGGAGCAGGAGATGTTCTTGAAGGTAAAGCTACTCTAGGAGTTTTGCTCGAATACATTTTATACATACACATGCTTTATCGACCCATAAGGCAATTAGCGGATAGATTTAATGTATTACAAATGGGAATGGTAAGTTCAGAAAGAGTTTTTAAAGTACTTGATACTGATGATCGTATTGAAAGAACGGGTAGCTTAACATCTTCAGATATAGAAGGAAATATTGAAATTAAAAACTTATGGTTTGCTTATCAAGAAGAAGATTGGGTTTTAAAAAATGTTAGCTTATCCATTCCAAAAGGAAAGTCAGTGGCTTTGGTTGGAGCAACAGGAGCCGGAAAGTCTTCAATAATTAACCTTTTAGGTAGATTTTATGAATATAATAAAGGTGAATTACTTATAGACGGTAAAAATGTTAGAGAGTATGATTTAGATTTACTGAGACAGTCTATGGCTGTGGTTTTACAAGATGTTTTTCTGTTTTCAGACACTATTTTTAATAATATTACATTATTTAGCCCAAACATATCCAGAGAAGAAGTAGTTGCCGCTGCAAAAGAAGTAGGCGCACATGATTTTATTATGAAGCTGCCCGGTGGATATGATTTTGACGTAAAGGAGAGAGGAGGTTTGCTTTCAGTAGGGCAAAGACAAATTATTTCTTTTATTCGTGCCTACGTGCATCATCCAAAGATTTTGATATTAGATGAGGCCACATCATCTATTGACTCTGAATCTGAAATGCTTATTCAAAATGCTACAAAAGTTTTAACTCAGGGAAGAACATCTATTCTAGTTGCGCATAGATTGTCTACTATTCAAACTGCTGATACTATTGTTGTTTTGGAGAAAGGAGAAATAATAGAGTCGGGCTCTCACAATGAATTACTATCCAAAAACGGACACTACAAGAAATTATATGATTTGCAATTTAAAAAACAGGAAGTAATCGTCTAATTATTTTTTCTTTTTAGTCTTGCTTTTTCTTTCAGGGTCTTCATGAAAGAAGTATCTTAAATCAATTGTAAAATAGTTGCCATTTAAACTTGTGCTAAAAATATCATTATGATTATTTCCCTTATAAAGCACATCGGTTCCGGCAATAGCTTTAAATGGCCTGTGAAATGAATCACCTAAGTAATAGTATCCACTTTTTCTGGTTCGTAGTTCAAATCCCACATTACTTAAAAAAGCAGTTTGAATCCAGCCATTTCTTAGGGTTTGATGAAAGAAATAAGGTTCACCGGTTGCAATATCAGAAGGATAAAAATCTAGTGAAACACCTGTAGAAGCGTTCATATATAATTGTTCTCCTAGTCTTATATAAACTAATCCTTGTAAAGGAATTTCATATCCTATAAATCTAAAGTTTGATGTTCCTGAAAATGACGAATCTAAATCTGTGATGGTTAAATCATACTTTCGGGTGATGTAATTGATACCTGTTTCTAGTGATAAACTTTTTGTAAATCCTCTTCTAATTACCATTCCAAAGCTATGCGAAACCTTTGGTGTTATTGTAAAAGCGGTTTGATTAACTTCTCCTGTAATTTCATCATTATCCAATGCTTTCATTGGAACCACAGGTTTATAAAAAATGCCAAATGTGGTAACGTTTTCTTGAGCAACAGTTGTTGCAGCAAATACTATTAAGAATAGATATGTTAGAAATTGTTTTTCCAAGTTAAAATAACGCATCAAAGTTAAAAATCGTACAATAAAAAAGGCAGACAATATGCCGACCTTTTTAAAAGAGTTAAAAAATTATAATTAGTTTATCACTAATTTCTTAGAAGAAATAGAATTTCCGTTGTTAATGTTTACAAAATAAACTCCTTTAGTTAAACTATTTACAGCAACATTAATTGAGTGATTTCCGGCAGGAGTCCACTCATTTTTAAATTCAAGAACGTTTTGTCCCATTAGGTTAGAAATAGAAATGTTAACCATTCCGGCTTCTTTTAACTGGAAGTTAACTTTTACATTTTCTTTTGCTGGGTTCGGGTAGATAGAAAATCCTTGAACTAAGTTAGTTTGCTCGTTAATTGTAGTGTATGTCAAAACATCACTAGTGTCAACAGATAAATATACAATATCATTGGTTACAAAAGGATCTGTAGTAGTAGTAGGTCGAACAGCAAGTCCTGGTTCAGCATCTCTTTGGTAAACTATGTGAACTTGCCCGTCAACTCTTGTAGCCATTGAAGCAAAAACACATTCATCATATTGCGAAGTAGAGTTTAGATCAAGAGGTCTAGTCCATGTATTACCTCCATCTTTTGAGGCCGTGATATATGTATGTCTATAATTTTCACTGCCTTGGTCAAGTGTTTCCATATAAGCAGAATATGAAACATATATAGTTCCGTTAGATGAAATACCAGAACTAGGCATACCTGATAAGGATACATAGTATGGGGCAATACCCAAACCTCCTATTTGCTGGTCATTATCCAAATCCTCAGCAGCAGCGATCATAACAGGAGCAGTAGCGCCCATTGTTTCATTCCAGTACATTAAACCATTGGTTCCAGGGAAGAAAGAATAAACACCATCTGTTAAATTATCATCCAAGTATCTCATATTTCCATACCAAACGTGAGCTACTCCATTAGCATCTACAAGTACAGTGCCGGAACCATCGGAAGATTGAATAGTATCAAAAACATTGTCTTGATTCACATCTGTTCCCCAAGGTTGGTCAACAACATATTTCGGAATAGGAAATTGCTTAATTACTGTTTTAGTCCATGTTACTCCATTGTCAGTCGATTTCATTAAAAATACATCTTTTAACTGACATAATAATACAATAGAAATATTATATCCATAAGAAGCAATATCATATTCATCACCTGAATATCCTACATAAGCTGAAGTATCAGTTCCCGGAAGCACAGAATCTTGAACTGCCCAAGTAGCACCACCATCATTAGATCTATAATATAACAATGCCCCATCAGCTCCTTTCCATGTGGCACCTTGATTAGCAACAGGAGCAGTAATAGCAACTGCATGAAGCGTATTGCCACTTGCACCACCCATAGTTGTTCTAGGCCACAACATACAACATGCTATACCTGCATTGGCAGGAACGGTAGCTTCGGTCCATGAACCAGAACCTTTTGTAGCTCTTTTAAGACTATGAAGACCACCAGTGCCAGAGTGATTTATAACCGTTTCTCCACTACTTGAACTTGTAATAGAAGACCATCCTGTTCTAGTTGAAGCTTCTTGCCTTAGTGTAGGTAGAGAACCCCAAGTAGTCCCGTTAAAATAATTATAACCTGTGCCTCTATCTGCAGCTGACAGGTCATTAGATGAACTGTAAGTCCATGTTGCGGAAATAGTTCCGTCAGCATGTCTAATAATTCTCCTCATTACTGAAGCGTTAGATTGAAGGTCATAAGTTGTTTGACCTATAACAGTTTCATTAATAGCTTTTGAAGTTGCATAAGGTACTTTCGGGCTTGGAGTTCTTATGATTCCAGGATCCGATTCATTTCCCTTGTAAACTTTTTCGAATGGTTTAGCTTGATCTAGATGTGGAGCCACTTTAGGGGCGTTTTGTATTTGAGAGAAAGCCACACCGGAAACAGCTATACTAATTGCAAATAATAATTGTTTCTTCATATTTATAAATTTAGTTTCCCAAAAATAAAGATAATTATACGCTGGAGCAAATTAAATTCGATATTAAATTGTTTTCCTAATTGCTTCATTGTAAAGCAAAAAAAGCTTTTTCCCTATCGCACTTTCACTAAAATCAAAATGAATGCTGCTTTTCACATTATCAATACTATATGTATCTAAGTTTTGAATTAAATAGGTAATTGCACTTTTAAGCTCATTATTGTTATTTTTATTAACAAGTATGCCATTGGCTGCGGTAATAAATTCTTCAGGTCCACCACATTTTGTTGAAATTACAGGTTTCCCGGAAAATATACTTTCTAAAGTAAAAACGGAAAATGTTTCCACATTACTATTTACAATACAAAATGTACTTTTTTGAATTTCCTCTAGCACTTGCTCATTTGTTTTTCTCCCTAAAAAAAAGACACCGCTATTTAAAACGCCAAGTTGTTCAGAAAGACTAATTAATTTAGCTTTATCAGGACCGTCTCCAATTATGTTTAATCGAAAAGTCGGATGTGAACTTTTTAATTGACTTACTACCGCTATTATGCTACTTATGTTTTTTATCCGGTCTCTTAAATCTGCTACAACCAGCGCTGTTATATCTGAAGACTCAGCTACATCTGTTTTCTGAGGCTTTGTTTCAACTATATTTTCAATAACTACGGGTTTTACTCTTAATAGATTTTCAACATTGGTTGCTAAAAATTTTGAGACTGAAGTAATTAAAGTTGCTTGTTTTGCCACTTTTTTGCAAAGAAACTTTCTTAAAAATGACATTTTTTGGTATTCTCCATTAACAAACCCTGACCAGTGAGTAGAAATAATAAAAGGTATATTGTATTTTTTGGACAATTGATAGGCATCAAAAGCTCCTCTTAAAAATATGTTACCATGTATGATGTCCGGTTTACCCCAAGTTTTTTCTAGTTCTTTAAGAATAGTCTTATACGCATTTTTTCTTTTAATAAAGTTTGAAATTCTTCCCGTCTTTTTGGTGTAAATGATTATTTCTTCAAAAGATTCAGAGATTTGATTTCGAACTATTTTAGTTTCTTTAGCTGTAGTTATAAACACCACTTTTACATCGGTGTACAAACTGGCTGCTTTGGCGTGTTTTTTTACAAAAACTCCATTCTGCACATCCACTTCACTTGGATAAGCTTTACTTACAAAAAGTACCTTTAGCTTTTCTTTGTTCAATTTTTGAGGAATAATATTTGCTGTTTCAAAAGATGAAAATACAATAAACGATTACAACTAGTGTTTATTTTTTTAATTTTATGCAATTATATGAAGCAGTTAGTAGTTACAATTTTAATTTTCTTTTCTCTAAACACTTTTTCTCAGGTAACCTCAAAAGACACCTCCTCATCTGAACGAAAAGTTTTACAGTTTTCAGGAATTGTGGTTGATGGAGACAGTTTGTTCCCAATACCTTTTAGTAATGTTATTATTAAAAATACCAGAAGAGGAACAGCATGTGACTACTTTGGTTATTTTTCTTTTGTTGCACAGGAGGGAGATACCATTATTTTTAGCAATATTTCATACAAAGAAGCACAATTTATCATTCCCACCGGAATGGAAGAAAATAGATATTCATTAATTCAAATTCTAAGAAAAGACACTTTTTCTTTAAATGAACATGTTGTTTACCCATGGCCAACTCGTGAACAGTTTAAGGAGGCTTTTTTAAAAATGAACATTCCTGATGACGACTTAGAAAGAGCCAGAAAAAACCTATCTCAAGAATATATGGCAACCAGATATGAGGAAATGCCTATGGACGCAAACATGAACTTTAAGTATTATTTAAATCAACAAAATAGCAGGTTGTATTACGCAGGGCAACTTCCTCCAAACAATTTACTTAACCCAATAGCATGGGTTAAATTTATAGAAGCCGTTAAAAGAGGGGATTTTAAGAAGAAATAGTGAATGAGTAATTATCAATTAGTTTCTTTTTCACCGACTCATTTTTATGAAAGCATTGTTATTTTTAATCAAGAATTTGGCAAGGATTATATTAGCTTCGAAGAAATTGATAAGCAATACAAAATCAATACTTTTTTAGGCTATGGAGTAGTGGATAATGCTTCCAAAGAACTTATAGGTTTGTGCCTTGGTTATACTAACTATACTGCTGAAGAGCAATTTAAATTACCTTTACCTAAAGAGTACGTTTACCTGAAGTCTATTGTTGTTCGAAGAGATTGTCATGGTAAGGGAATAGGAAAGAGGTTGCTAGCTGAATTTATTAAAAAAGCAGATGAAGTTAGGCAAGACATTTTTTCTACAGTTTGGGTGAAGGAGCACACTATTTCTGTATTTGAAAAAATGCTAGCAAAGTCGCAGTTTGTATTGTGTTCGGAACATAAAAATTATTGGCAAGAGAGAAGCATGATAGAAAAATTTGAATGTGAAAAATGTGGAAGCCCACCCTGCACTTGTACAATGAGGGTTTATGCTAAAAAAATACAATAACCTGATGATTAATTTACCGTATAATTACATGAGATTTTAATAGAGTATGGATAGCCAGACAGTAAATATTAATAAGGGTTTTAAGCAAGTTTGGTTTTTCTTTCCGCTTCAATTGGTATTTGTTGTATTAAAAAAGAATCTGGTAATTCTTTTTTTCTGGGTGATTTTATTTGCCTACATCACCGAAAACTTAGGGGTAAAATATGGTTTTCATCATTTGTTTTTATACCCTGAATATTTGGGCGAAGAAAACTTTCTATCTCATTTACTTCTTGGGTTTTGCTGTGGTGTATTTATTATGATATACAATATATCCAGTTATATGCTAAATGGTTTTCGCTTTCCGTTTTTAGCTACGTTAAATAAACCTTTTTTGAAGTGGTGCCTCAATAATTTCATTATTCCCGGCTTGTTTTTTATATTTTTTATCATTCAGCTTTTTCGGTTTCAATATTTTTATTCAGAGATGGAGCTGTCTTCAGTACTTGAAAACATTGGAGGCTTTGTTGTAGGTAATTTGTTATTTATAGTATTTGTATCGTTTTACTTTTACTTTACCAGTAAGGGAATGTATAGTCTTTTTGGTGTAAATCCTGATGAAGTGGATAAAAGGCAGAAGAAAGAAATCCCTATGAGCGATGCTTTTCACAAAAAAGTAAAATGGTATAAAATCTTTAATATGAGGAGAGAGTGGAGAACTGCAAAATATCTTTCATCTCCATTTAAAGTTTCCATTGCACGAGAATCCACTCATTATGACAAGCAAATGCTGGAAAGTGTGTTTTCCAGAAATACGGCTAATGCCAGTTATTTTGAGTTCTTATTAATAATTCTGTTACTCATCTTAGGTTTGTTTAGAGAAACACCTACATTAGAAATTCCGGCCGGAGCAAGTGTGTTTTTATTGTTGGCACTTTTTCTAATGGTGTTTTCTGCCATTCATTCATGGATGAGGGGATGGTCAACATTAGTGTTTGTAGGTTTATTTTTAATCCTCAATGCAATTATATCTCCTGAAAACGACTACTACGAAAGTCAGGTGTATGGTTTAGATTATACTTCACCAAAAGTTAAAATTGACAATGATATTATAGCTCAGCTTACTTCTGACTCAATGCAAGCGGTAGAAGATATGAACTACCATCTGGGAATTTTAAATAACTGGAGAAAAAAGAATCTTTCTAATTCACTATCCAGAGACCAAAAACCCAAGTTGGTTATTATTAATTCTAGTGGTGGCGGTCTTCGTTCTGCGTTGTGGACTTTTCAAACCGTTTCTTACGTTGATAGCATTTTAGACGGAGAATTGCTTAACCATACTCATTTAATAACCGGAGCCTCAGGAGGAATGATTGGTGCGGCTTACTTCAGAGAGCTTTATCTTCAACGAAGAAATAAAAAACTACCTAATTCAATTATTGCCTATCGTGAAAATGTTGCTAAAGATTTATTGAATGCAGTTTCTAAAAACATGGTCACTTCTGATATGTTTTTCAGATTTCAGGAATTTGAATACAATGGTAACAAGTATAAAAAGGATAGAGGTTATGTTTTTGAAAAACGGCTTACTGAAAACATTGGTGTAGGTTTTAATAAAACGCTAAATGATTATTTATTGCCTGAAAAAAATGGAGAAATTCCGTTAATGATATTTTCTCCGACCATTATTAATGATGGTAGGCGAATGCTTATTTCTTCTCACCCAACTTCTTTTTTATGTTCAACGGTAAACTCTTTTCAAGAATTAGGATTAAATAAAATTCCTGAGAGTTTTGATTATTACCGATTATTTAAAGACAAGGGGGCAGGAGAGACCAAATTTTCATCCGTTATTAGAATGAGCTCCACTTTTCCTTACATCATGCCTGTTGTTACTTTGCCTACCAATCCTTCATTACACATCATGGATGCGGGTATGCGAGATAACTACGGCTTAATTACAGGATTGAGTTACATTTCTACTTTTAAAAATTGGATTAATACCAATACTTCAGGTGTAATTATTGTTCAAACAAGAGATAAACCCAAAAACTATGAATTTAGCGATAGTTATAAAGATGGGTTTATTAATGAGATTGTTAGCCCGCTGGGTTCTTTTTACAACAACTGGCCAAAAATTCAAACCTTTGAGCAAGACATGATGATTGAATATGCCTCTTCTATTTTTGAAGTTCCGTTAGATGTCATCAGTTTTGAATTGCAAACAGATGCCCAAAACCCAATATCTTTAAGCTGGCATTTAACCGAAAAAGAGAAGCAAATGGTTTATTCTTCTACTTACTCAGCATACAATAAAAAGCAAACCGAAAAGCTTAAAAAGCTTTTACAATAAGTTTTAAAGTTGTTCTTCTACAATTTTAGAGAAAGATGTCATAGAGCAACCATATTCATTCACAAAAAAGTCATCTAAGTCATCCGCTTTTTGAAGAATATTACCGATATTTTTCTTTATTTCATCAGCCTTAGGTGAGAATAAATCGGTTACGGCAACTCTGTATGAAACATAAATGGCGTTTTTATAAACCCCCAATTTGTAAGGGCTAACTTTATCTTCTAAAATGTATTTTAAAAGTGGTTCTAAGTTTCCTTTTGGTAATTCATTTAGCGGTGAAGTAACATATAAGTAGTTTCTATTGAATAAAAAGATTCTTATCAACGAACTACCATGATGAAACTCCCAAAATTCATTTCCGCTTCTTGCCAATACAGGATTTGTTCCTACGGCTCTTAAGGCATCTTCCACAAATACGGCAACATTACTTAGTTGTTGAGTTTCAAAAGCAAATACTCGTGAATCTACATTGTTACCGCAGCTATTACAGTAGTCAATTTTTTGGTAAATTAAATTCCCACAAGAGTCACATTTTAGAGAATAACTGTTAAAATCAGTAACCGCAGCTAAGGCTTCAATTTCTTCTAAAACAGTTTTTACAGGAATTCCAAAGCCAACATTATCAGCATTATTAAACTTAGAAGTTGTAACAGCAACCAATTCATCATTACTGTTTAGTATCGGTCCGCCACTATTTCCAGGATTAACGGCTGCATCGGTTTGCACATATTTTCTACCATCCATTAATTGGTCGGGAGCAGAAATAATTCCTTCTGTAATAGTGTAAGGCATTCCGAAAGGAAAACCGTGTACGAAAACCTGGTCTCTACTGCCCGGAGCAGTAGAAGTGTTTATTTTAACACCGGAAGCATCAAAACTACCTTGTGTTTTTAGAAAGGCTAAATCACTCACAGGATTTACCATGATTACATTAGCTAAAAGTCTTTCTTTTTTGATGTTTTCTACCGAAACTTCACGGTTACCGTTTACCACATGGTAATTGGTTACAATGATGTCTTTGTCTTTAATGTAGAAACCAGAACCGCTACCTGAAGCAGTATTTATTTTAAATATAGAGTCAGCTATATTGCTCATAACAGAATGTTTTATTGAAATTAATTACCAAATAATTTTGAAAAGAACCCTTTCCCTTCACCTGAAGAACCGGCCGTAACAGGAGAGAATCTATCATTCATAATATTGTCTATTGCTTTGAATAAAGGCTTTGCCGCTTCTTCCCATGATTTACCGTCCGCTTTTTGAAGTGCACCGTATATCTCGTTAGAGTATTTATCTTCAATAGCATAGTAATACATTAAATAATAAAATATATACTGAACAGAAAGTGTACAAGCAATGTAATCTCTTTTATCAAATTCAGTTCTTGCTCTTTCGTAAGTTCCTTTGATGGTATTTTTTACCGCTTCATCATTGGCTCTTCGCTTAGGAGAAACAAAGGTTTCTATTTCGTATAAGTCTTCTTTGAACTTGTTTACAT
>CALALS010000108.1 GCA_937925525.1 uncultured Flavobacteriales bacterium
TTCACCGGATTTTCCGGTACTGTCAACCATTAATTTTTTTGTAGTCTCTTCACATGAAAAAAGAGAGCAAACAAGAAGAAGGCTTAAAAATAATCGCATCATATTATTTTACTTTTAATTTCATCCCTACCTGCAAGCTATTTCCATTTAACGATGGATTTAATGTTTTTATTGATTCAATAGTAACTCCATATTTATTCGCAATAGCCCATAAATTATCACCACTTACAACAGTATGATAAACACTACTTCCACTTGTGCCTGCAACAACTGTAGGTTTTTTAGTTGTAGTAGTAGATGTTGAAGTAGGCTTATTTGCATAAATTTTTAGCTTTTGCCCGATATAAATATTGGTTCCTCTTAAATTATTCCAGTCTCTAATTTGATTTACTCTTACATTATATTTTTCTGCAATCATGCCTAAATACTGCCCGCTCTTAACTACGTGAATAAAATAACTTCCGTCAGAACTTGCTCCTGAGTAGCCCGGAATTTTTATTTCTTGTGCGGCAGCAATACTATCTTTTACTTCTTGCTCTGAACGTAAAGCATAAATAGCATCTTCATTGGAAACGAAAAGTCCAACTTTATCGTAAGGCAATCTTAATGTTAAGGGTTTTTCATGGGCGGGAATTACATTTTTTTTGTACTCAGGATTTAATAATTCCAAAGTAGAAATAGGAATATCCAGCGATTCAGAAATTTGATAAAAAGAAACCATTTTTTTAACAAAAACAGTATCTGTTTTAGTGTAAGGAAGCTTAGGGTTAATAGGATAAATGTTATGCTCTTTGTGGTAATTCATGACATAATTAACAGCAATAAATGCCGGAACATAGCCTCTGGTTTCTCTAGGCAGATAATCATAAATTTCCCAAAAAGTTTTTTTACCTCCACCGGCTCTTCGAATAGCTTTATTTACATTTCCCGGACCACAGTTATAGGAGGCAAGAGCTAAATCCCAATCTCCATAAAGCCCATAAAGCATTTTTAGATATTGACATGCTGCATCGGTAGATTTGTGAACATTCATTCTCTCATCGTAATATGAGTTAACATCTAAGTCATACATTTTTCCGGTACGATACATAAACTGCCATAGTCCGGCTGCTCCGGCATGAGAAATTGCTCTTGGGTTTAGCGCAGATTCAATAATGGACAAATATTTTAATTCTAATGGCATTTGATACTTGTCTAAATACTCTTCAAAAATGGGGAAGTAAATTTTAGACAACCCTAGTTCTCTTGCGGTTAGTTTTCTTCTTTTATCGGCATATAAATGGATAAATGCATGTACATAATCATTGTAGGTTAATGTCATCGGAGTTTTTGAATCAAGCAAGGCCATTCTTTTTTTGTAAGTGGCTTTATCAAAAGATGGAATAACATCTTCTTTAAAAGGCGTTGGCACTTCTGTTTCGTCAGCAAAGCCATAGGCTTTGAAAAACTCATCGGCAAAAATACTGTCTATGTATAGTAAAAGCGGGTCGTCACTTATGATGGCCAGTGATGAGTCTTTTTTTGAGGATAGATTAATCTTCTCGGTTCCTGTTTGGGCAACAGCAAAAGAAGTAACAGTTAAAAATAATACCCCTCCAATAAATTTTTTCATGCTTTCCGTTTAACTGATTAATTACGGGAAAAATTGTCCATTATTTCTTTGGAGAAAGATAACATTTCTCGTTCACAAAAGTTTTTACTAATAATTTGAAGCCCAAAAGGAAGCCCACTTGAATGTTTTCCAACCGGCAATGAAATAGCAGGATTTCCGCTAAGGTTTGCCAATACGGTAAAAATATCTTCTAAATACATTTTAATTGGGTCGTCCACCTGCTGACCAATTTGAAATGGTGTATGCGGACTTGTTGGAATAACAATATGATCAAACTTTTCAAAAAGTTCGTCCATGGTATTTTTTAATAACCTTCTAACTTTTTGTGCTTTACTGTAATAAGCATCATAATAACCTGAGCTTAACACAAAAGTACCTAGCATAATTCTTCGCTTTACTTCCTCTCCAAACCCTTCTGTTCGTGATTTTTTATAAGTCGTTTCCATATCAACAGTGTTTTCGCTTCTATAGCCGTAGTGGATTCCGTCATATCTGGCTAGGTTACTGGAAGCTTCAGCGGTAGTTAACACATAGTAAGTAGGCACTAAATAGTCTAAATAAGGAAAATCAACAGCTTCTACTTCATGCCCTTGGGCTTCTAGTTTAGAAAGAATAGAATTAATACCATTTTTTACTTCATGGTCAATTCCGCTATGGCTAATAAAGCTGGAAAATATGGCGATTTTATTTTTTTTCTTTTCAAAAGACAGATAATCATCAATAGGCTTTGAAGAGCTTGTGCTATCCATTTCGTCTTTTCCGGCCATTATCTGTAAAATCAAAGCCGCATCTTCAATGGTGTTGGTTAAAGGTCCGATTTGATCAAAAGAAGAGGCATAAGCAATAAGCCCATATCTTGAGATTCTTCCGTAAGATGGCTTAAGACCTACAATGTCACAAAAGGAAGCAGGTTGCCGGATAGAGCCCCCTGTATCAGAGCCAAGGGCTGCCATACATAAGCCTGCTTTTACGGCAGCAGCAGAACCACCAGAGGAACCTCCGGGAACTAGTTTGTTGTTGATTGGATTTAAAACTTTTCCAAAAGCTGAGTTTTCATTGGAGCTTCCCATAGCAAACTCATCGCAATTTAATCTGCCAATGATAATGGCGTCTTCGTCAAGAAGACGTTGAACAGCCGTTGCAGTGTAAAGAGATTCAAAGCCCTCTAAAATTTTTGAAGCAGCAGAAACTTTATGTCCTTTATAGCAGAGATTATCTTTAATGCCGATAACCATTCCTGCTAATTTGCCGGCTTTGTTTTGGGAAATTTTTTTGTCAATCTCACGCGCTCTATTAAGTGCATCATCCTCAAAAACCTCTAAAAAAGCATTTAGGTGCTTGTTTTTTTCTATTTGAGAGACATAGTGAGCGACAACTTGTAGAACAGAAATTTTATTCGTACTGAGGTTAGATTTTAACTCAGAGTAAGAACGATACATCAGCTAAATTAAGATTTAGCGGGTTTGTCATCATCTTTTTTTTCCTCAGCGCCTTCTTTCATGCCGTCTTTAAACTCTTTAACTCCACTACCCAAACCCCTCATTAATTGAGGAATTTTTTTAGCGCCAAAAAGCAAAATAAGGATTACGGCAATCAAAACGATTTGCCATGGCCCAACCATTCCTAATAGAATATTTAATAAATTAATCATAACAATGAATTGAGCTGCAAAGGTACAAAAAATTGAATAGGTAGTTTATTTCTGCAAGGAATTCAGTGACCTATTTTCAAGCAAGAGCAAGAAAATATTTAAAAAAGCAAAAAATGTAACTCCCGCTTGACTTTCGAGTGTATCTTCGGTAAGCATGGAAAGCACGGCTATTACTACAAAACTTATATATAAATAGCTGTCGGTTATTTTAAATAGGGGATAAATAATTGAGAAGAAGAAAACAATTAAACCAATAATTCCAAAACTCACTAAAAAAGTAAGAAATTGATTGTGGGCTCTTAGTCTGTATTCACCAGAAAGAATAGAATTATCTATTTGATATTGTTTTTCAATTTCATCTCTTATATCTCCTGTGCCTACACCAACCCAGCGATTATTTCTTTGCCAAACATGAATTGCATTTTCAAAAAATGCAAACCTCATAACAACAGAGTGTCCGTTGTAATTTCCTCCTTCAAAGTAGTTGTCGAATTCCCAAATTATTTTTTGAACCCTTAATTTTAAAGGATTGTAAGTTAAATAAAGATGATTTGATATGCCATTTTCGATAGCAGTAACTTCTTCTTCAGATAATTTATTTACTCCGGCAGCATCTTTTTTAAGCCCCTTAGAAGTTAAAAACCGAACTAGCGTTTCTTTTAAGGGTTGATTTTTTTTATCCATTCCGTCAAAAGGAAGCGAGCTTTTTGTGCTCCAAGCATCTTCAAGCTCTTGCCAGGCAATGTGTCTCCAAAGAAAGTATCCGTTTTCTTTCATTTGGCTATAATCTCCTTCTAAAGTATGTACATATTCTTCTCCTTGAGTGGTTGTCTGTTCAATGGCAATAGGATCGGTTTGATTTTTTATGGTGTAGAACTCATTGATGTTTAAATAAATTAAAGCTATAAAAGAGGTAGTCACAAAAAGCACTAGTGCAGGGAAAAAGAGTTTTGCTTTTTTTCCTCCGGTATTTAAAAAATAAAAAGAAAGAATGAAGAGAGAAGAAAATAAAATAACTATGATTCCGGTAATGCTTCCGATTATAAATAAAGCGATGATTAGCCAGGCAGCAGCAAACAACCAAAAAACCCTGTTTTTATTTTGAGTGCTAAAAAGATAGATGGAGCAGAAGAAAGCCACACAAATCATTAAGCTAAAACGAATATGAGAAATAAATAAAGAAAGCTCTCTTTTATCTAAAGGAATTTCCCCAAGCCAACCAATGCTTTTAAAAAAACTTAACAGTGTTCCTATAAGTATTCCAATTACAAAGAACTTTAATGCAAGCCTATAGCGAAACCTTAGCATTATAGGGGTGCTAAGAAAGATAAATGGTAAAATAAAAAGCGGCAGTTTTATTTTAATATCGTTAAGAGCATACTCCAAATTTTGGGTATAAATTAGTCCTACCAAGTGAACAAGAAAAATGCTGCTTAGCACCCAAAATAATTTGTTTTTGAAAACAACAGAAAGTCGATATTTATAATTACCGTATAATAGCCATGAAATACCAAGCCCAATTTGAGCTATGCTCATAGCAAATTTTGATAAAGAAAGGCTTGCCGCAAGCAATAAAACACTTAAAAAGAAAAAATTATCGGGCGTTATAAACCAGCTCCAGGCTTTTTTAAACGTCATTAAATATTATCTGTTTATTGGTTTAGGGTTAAAAGTTCCGGCTAAAATTCCTTTGTACTTTTCTTGGTCTTTAAGAATGTCTAAAGCATCTTTTAACACAACATCTTTTTTAAGGTTGGCTTCCATTCTTCCTTCACGATAATAATATCGTCCAATAATTTCGTCAGCCAGCATAGTTTTTATTTCATCCTTAAATTTAATGAGGTCGTTTTTCTTTCTTTCTTCTAATACCTTCTCAAGGTGTTCAAAGTCATGTTTAGCGTCTTCATAATACTTTTCTTCTTTAGCTTTTTCGGCTAATTTTTCAAGCATTTTTTCGGTTTCTGTGGTGTATGAATAATCCTTACCTGAAAGAAACTCCACAAATTTATTGTACTCTTCTTCCGTTATTTCAAAATCTTTTGGAGACGAAATAGTAGGATGCTCCAGCGTAAATTTAGTTGCATAATCAAAAATGTGATACTTTCCGTAAAGTGCTGCGGAAACATTACTAAATGTAGGTTGAGTAGAGATTAAATCAGGAGTAATACCGTCACCGTCATAAACGGTTCGTTTATTTTTAACTGTTTTAAAAGCTACTTTTAATGAATCAGGAACTTTAGTTGCCTTCCCGTCTTCGCCTTTTTTAGAGTAGTCTAATTTTTGAATACATCTACCGGATGGAATATAGTATTTAGCAACCGTAACTTTTAACGTAGCGTTATAACTAAGTGGCCTAGGTTGTTGTACCAAGCCTTTTCCAAATGAATTTTCTCCAACCAAAACAGCTCTGTCATGGTCTTGCAATGCGCCTGAAACAATTTCAGAAGCAGAGGCTGAATTATCATCTATTAAGACGGTAATAGGAATTTCTGTATCTAATGGATTACTCAGGGCTTTGTGGGTTTGTTCCCATTCTTTTATTTTCCCTTTTGTGCTAACTACCATTTCTCCTTTCGGAATAAAAAAGTTAACGATGTTTACGGCTTCTCTTAAAAGTCCTCCGCCATTTCCTCTTAGGTCAAAAACCAATGACTTCATTCCTTTTCCTTTTAAATCATTAAAGGCGTCTTTTACTTCTTGTGAAGCGGTTTGTGTGAAGCCTGTTAGCTTAATATAACCCACTTCGTTATTTAACATTCCATGGAAAGGAACATCTTTTATTTTTACTTCTTCTCTAGTAACCGTTTTTTCAATTACATCTTCTGTTCCGGGCCTTTTCACTTTTACTTTAAGAGAAGTTCCGGGTTCGCCAATTAAAAACTCCCTTACATCACTCACCGTTTTTCCTTTAACCGATTTTCCATCAATTTCTAAAATTTTATCGCCCGCTTTAAGCCCGGCTTTATCTGCACCAAAACCCTTATAAGGCTCTCCAATAACAACATACTCATCTCTTTGCTGAATAATTGCACCAATACCACCATATTGACCGGTAGTCATTATTTTGTAGTCTTCCATTTGTGACTCAGGAATGTAATTGGTGTATGGGTCTAATGAGTTAAGCATTGCGTCAATGCCTGTTTTCATTAGCTCTCCCGGGTCGGTATCATCTACATAGTAAATATTTAATTCTCTAAAAAGAGTTCCAAAAACATCCAGGTTTTTAGAAATTTCAAAGTAGTTGTCGGTCATTGCCAAAGAGAAAAATCCGGCAAAACCTATAGTTAAAGCGAGAAGAGATACTTTAAGTCGCTTTTTCCAGTGCTTTAATTTATTTATCATGATACTTTTCTTTAAGCTGTTCTACTAAACGAGTAATGAGTTCTTTTATTTTATGTTCTATCTCGGAATAAGTTTCAATATTTTCCGAAAGATAAACCAAAATTAAGTTTAATTGAAGATGATGAGATGTTAAAAATTCATAAAGCTCATTTTTGTTTTTTCTATACGCTTCTTTTATTCTGCGTTTAACAAGGTTTCTATCCACTGCACGTTTAAATTTTTTCTTAGGCGCACTAATTAAAATTCTTGCGGGAAAATGGGACTCAAAGGGAGTTGTAGAATACAGGAGAAGGAAAGAGGAAGACTTAATATTCTTGCCATTAGAAAAAAGTTCTTCAATGGTTTTTTTGTGATATAAACGCTCTTCTTTTTTAAAACCTTGTTTAAGCATTCTCTTTAACTAATTTGACAAAAAAGCTTGTCCCTTTATCTAAGCTTGTTTCAAACCAAATTTCTCCACCACTATTTTCAATAATATTTTTTACCATAGCCAAGCCCAGCCCCATGCCTGCTGTTTTGGTAGTAAAATTAGGAGTAAATATTTTGTTTTTCATTTCATCGGCAATGCCGGTTCCGTTGTCTGTTATTCTTATGATGTAGTTGTTTTCTTTTTCTGTTAGATGAACATCCACCTTTCCTTCTTTGTCGTAGGGAATGGCTTGAATAGCATTTTTAATCAAGTTATTAAATACTCTATTCATTTGATTTTTGTCAGCATTTATAGTTGCACTTGTGGTATCAGATGAAAATGTAACAGCAGTATTTTCAGCATTATTTGTATAAAGAGTTACAACAGAATCTAATAACTGGTATAAAGAGAACTTCTCATTTTTTGCCGTAGGCATTTTCGCAAAATTTGAAAACTCATTGGCAATATTGGTAAGTGTTTCTATCTGCTCTAACAAAGTGTCAGTAGTTCTGTTTAGTCTATCTTTTAAGTTCGAATCATTTTCATTGGAAGAACGTTGAAGCATTTGTACGCTTAACCGCATTGGGGTTAACGGATTTTTTATTTCATGGGCAACTTGCTTTGCCATTTCTCTCCATGCTGACTCCCGCTCTGATTGAGCTAATTTTTCGGCACTAATGGCTAATTCTTCTACTTTTTTGTTGTATTCCTGAACCAGCTTTCCTATTTCATCAGTTCCTTTCCATTGAATTTTTTCGTTGGTTGTTCCAAATTGTAATGCCCCAATTTTTTCGCCAATAAGTTTTATGGGTCTTGAAATATAATTTGAATAAAGAACGGCTGCTACCAACATTAAAATAAGCAAGAAAACATAAATGTTTATTAATGTAGAAATAAACACGGAAAGCTCTTCTTGTAACTCGTTTTGCTTGGCAAAATAAGGAAGGTTTAAATAGGCTAATATTTTACTTTCACTATTTCTAAAAGGAACATAGGCAGAAAGGTACTCTAAATCACCTACTTTTTCTTTATGAATGTACTCTGCCGAATGTTTGTTTTTCATAGCATTAAACGCTTCGGCATTCATGAATCTTCCAATAAGGTTTTTTTCAAACACTTCGTTTCGGGAAGTGGCAATCATGCTACCATTAGTTCCATAAATATTAATGTCGGTATAAAAGACATTTGAAAATTTAATTAAATAAAAGGTGATATAATCGTTTATGGATTGATCTAAAATATCGCTTTCACCAAGTTTATGTTCTAACTCAATTAAGACTGAACGTGTTTTTTCACTAATTTGTCTTTTGTTTTTTTCCTCATAATTCTTTTTGATAAAATAACTGGCACCGGCTCCAAAAACAAAGCACAACAACAGAATAGTGATTACTATAAAAGCCTGAATTTTTATACTAAAACTAGAATACCTTATTTTATATGCAATGGGAAATTGTTTTAGCAGAAGCCCAATAATTAGAATAAACGCACCCGTAAAAGCGAAAAGATAAGAGAAATAAGTAATGCCGTCAATGCTTGTTATTTCTTCCGAAGAAAGAATAATTTGCTTGTTTTTATTGGGAGAGTAAATAAGGTGATTATGATGATTAGAAGTAATCACCTTAAATCCGTCTTCGGCTGAAGTCCAGCTAGAATCAATTTTTAGGGCATATTTATGTTCTCCCGATTGGTCGGTTAATTCTTGATTGACATATCTGGCATAATGGTATTTTCCTAATGATGAAAGCTCTTTAATCTCTTTGTTGTCTAGTAATAATTCTGGGTAACCTTCATTTTTTTGAAAAAGCTTTGGTATAAGCTCTAAGTACAGTTTTATTGGGCCAAGAGATTTTGACTTAGTATCAAATATCTCAACAACACCAATATATTGTGAAGAGTATTCATTTTGAAGGTGAAAAAAATCAGCATCTTCAGCTTTTTCGGCATTTTCTAACTTATTGCTAAATATATCATGACACTTTTGAGGAATATTTTCAGGTTGAACCAACAAAGAGTCGTCTTCTCTACAGGCAGTACAGTAAAGCTCATACTTGTTCCAATAACCTGAAAAATATTTCTTTGAAAGAAATTCTTTAATGGCTCTATTGTCGTACCAATTGTCACTCAAACTATCTTTAAGTGTATAGTCTTCTTTAATTTTAATCTCTATTTCCTGATATAAAAACTCAGCCAAAGGGTCTTTTTCTTCAGCTAATTGCTGCGCAAGCAATTTCCTGCTATTTAATTCTTTTTCTGCTTGACTATTAATAAGAATGGATGTTGAAGCGACACAAAAAATAGCAAGAATTAAAATTACATTCCATAATGGAATTTGCTCTTTAGCCCTAACAATAAACAGCGATACTAAAAAGAAAATCGGCCAAAAGAGCGATAAATAAGAAAGTTCAGGAAAAACTAAAATACCTATAATAAGAAAAACTGCTGATGAAAAAACCAGATAAGTTAGCTTTATATTTCTACAAAGCTTGAGCCCGGTAATTACTAAAAGCAAAAAGGAAGTAAAAAGAATGGAAATAATTAGAATAGATAAAAAACTAAAGCCATCAAATTTGTAAATTTCATTAAGGTTTAGGTTAATATTTGAGTGGATGATTAAACTTTCTATCCAAATATTAATTAAAAAGGAGTAGCTTAGAAACGAAGTTGTAATAATGACTTTTAGCAGTTGATTTTGAAGGGTAAATTTTTTAAAACTTCTGTAAACAAAATAGCTCAGATAAATTAATGTAATACTGTTTAAAAACAAGTCTCCGAGAGAAGGCAATAACTCAGAGGCAGCATATTTGTCAGGAAAAAAAAGCGGCAGTTCATAAAGAACCTTTGGAAACTGTGATTCAATCATTGCATAGCGGGCAAGGATGACAACAATTACATGAAACAAAACCAAAATTTTAGGCCAATGCATTTCCTTTACCAGCCAAATGAAAAAAATCTGAAGGGCATATATAATAAGGCAAATTCCTAAAACGGCTACAATGGATAAAAGCCCATAATAAAAACTCTTACCGGAGCTGTTTTTGTAAGGAGTAAGCGCAAATAAAAACTCATTGCTAGCAGAAAAAATACTAAAACTTCCTTGAGATTCTCCCAAATTTAGTGTATATCCTGAAAGATTATATCTAGAAAAGAAATCGTTTTTTAAATATTGATTTTCATGCGCATATTGATTTTTAATTAACAAAAACGAAACCAAGGAAAGATTTTTTGGCAAGCTTTTTTGTTGAATATAATACCATCCGTTGCCATATTTTTGTACAGCATTAGACTGAATATCATTACTAAAATTGTATTTAGCAGGGATGTGATTTTGAGAGTTATATACTAACTTATTATCTTCATAAAGCGCAAACCCGATTCCCTTTTCATAATATAAGTCATCAAAAAAAGAAGATTTGCTCAGTAAAAAATCAGTTTTATTTTCTTTGTTTTCTAGGCTTTCAACAATTTCTATTTCCTCAGCGGTTAAAACAGAAATGTTTTCCTGAATATTTTTTTCAAACGAGTTAAGCTCAAGCTCATGAAAAAAATGTTGAACGTCTTTTGAATTTAAAAAAGAGCCTAGTAATACTAGCGTAATACCTATAAGAGTGTAAACACTTATTGGAAGCAAAGGAAGCTTATGCTGATTTTCTAGTTGCATTTTATACTATAGCCACAAATGTAGCTTTTAATAGCCAAATAGGGCACAAAGATTATGCCTCAACCTTAGAAGCAGGAAGAATGATTTTTCCGTTGACCAGTTCAGGTACTATAGAATATTTGTCTGTTGTAAGGCAAAAAAGAATGTCTTCTTCCATATTTAGCCTACTCAATCTTTTTCTGTGCGAAGAGTTTTCTAAAAACTTAAATAAATTTTCTTTGGCATGATTGTAAATAAACTTAGCAGAAATGGCAGAGTCAGAAAGGTCGTTAAACCTGATATTTCTTTTAGTTAATTCAGCAACTACAGCACCCGCAAAAAGGGTGTCCTCCAAATTAAACCTATTTTTCCAGCCAGCGCATAAAAGAATAACATCTTTATCCAGCTCCTCAAGTTTATCACAAATGGCGGAAAGATTTAAAAAGCTACCAATTAAAAGGTGGTTAGCGTTTTTTGCTTTTTCAACAGCTTGTGTTCCATTTGTGGTAGTAATTACAATGCTGGCATCTTTAATATCTTCACTCATGTAGTCAAACGGAGAATTACCAAGCTTAAAGCCATCCAGCTTCTCACCCTTTCTTTCAGCTGCAACTTCAAACCCCTTTTTCTGGTATTCTAGCGCCTCATCTAATTCAGCCACCGGAATCATTTCTTTTATTCCATGGGCGAAAGCGGTTACCATAGCAGAAGTTGCCCTAAATACATCAATAACCACAACAACACAATCAGGGTCATCAAAGTATGCATCAAATAATGCCGGAGAATGGCAAACTTCTAATTTGTTTTTATGTGGAGCAGATTCTTCAGCCACTTTTTATCCTTTATAAAATGGAAACTTTACAATTTTTGCTTTTACTTGTTTGTCTCGGATTTTCACAAAAATTTCGTTATCCACTTTTGCTAAATCTTTTTTAACGTAGCCCATTCCTATACCTAAATTAAGAGAAGGCGACATGGTACCGCTGGTAACCACACCAATATTATTTCCTGATGCGTCAACTAATTCATAACCATGCCTTGGAATACCTTTTTCAATCATTTCAAACCCGACTAATTTTCTGGCAGTTCCTTCTTCTTTTTGTTTTTTAAGGTTTTCGGAATTGGTAAAGTCTTTCGTGAATTTGGTAATCCAACCTAACCCGGCTTCAATAGGCGAAGTAGTATCGTCTATATCATTTCCGTAAAGGCAGAAACCCATTTCAGTTCTTAGGGTGTCTCTACAAGCCAAGCCCGCTGGCTTTATTCCAAAATCTTTTCCTGCTTCAAACACTGCATCCCATAATTTTTCAGCGTCTTTATTTTTTACATAAATTTCAAATCCTCCTGCACCGGTGTATCCTGTTGCAGAAATAATGGCATTTTCAATTCCTGCAAACGTATCTATTTTGAAAGTGTAATATTCCATTGCTTTTAAGTCAACAGAAGTTAGTGACTGCATAGCTTCAACAGCTTTCGGCCCTTGAATAGCTAATAGTGAAATATCATCAGAAATATTTTCCAGTTGAGCATCAAAAGTGTTTAAGCCATTAATCCAATTCCAGTCTTTTTCAATGTTAGAGGCATTTACCACCAGCATATATTCTTCGTCATTTATTTTATAAACCAAAAGGTCGTCAACTATTCCTCCTTTGTCATTTGGTAAGCATGAATATTGAACTTTTCCGTCAAACAGTTTTGAAGCATCATTTGAAGTAACTTTTTGAATTAAGTCTAACGCTCCTTTTCCTCTTACCATAAACTCACCCATGTGAGATACATCAAATACGCCAACAGCATTTCGTACATTTAAGTGTTCATCTGTTAAACCTGTATATTGCAAAGGCATATTATAACCGGCAAAAGGAACGATTTTAGCTCCAAGAGCCTTGTGTTTTTCCAATAATGCAACATCTTTTAATGTGGTAGCTGTTTCCATGAATTAAATATTAAGTGAACAAATGTAAAAAATTAGCCGAATTTGATTTTACCGAATAGTTTTCTTCTACAGTTTTTCTTGCGTTTTCAGAAAGTGAAACAAGAGTAGATTTGTGAGAAATTAATCTAGCAAATAGTTGCTCCCATTCTTTTTTGTTATGGCAAACAAATCCATTAGTTTGATTAACAATTTGAGTATTAACGCCAACAGGGCTTACAATTGCCGGAATTCCAAGCGCCATATACTGCAATGCTTTAAAGCCGCATTTTCCTTTGCTCCATTCGTTTTCAGCCAGGGGCATTATACCCACATCTATCTTTAATAAATCATCTATTTCTGTTTCTTTTTTCCATTGAATGTACTCCAAGCTATTTAATTCAAAACCTGGCTTTTCATCAGAAATAACTAAAAATGTAAACGAGAGTTCTTTTTCTAATTCTTGAAGAATAGGAATAACTTCTGAAAGATATTTAATGGTGCTGTGTGTTCCTGTCCAGCCAATTACTAATGGCGTTGTTAAATCATATACTTTGGTTTGGTTGTGATAGTATTCTGTATCAATGGTGGTTGGGTTTAAAACGGTATTCGCATTATATCTTTTTGCAAAGTCTTGTAAATAATCATTTCCGCAAGAAACTTTATAAGCCCATTTACAAAGACGCTTGGTGTTGGAGTAGTTTTTTAAAAAAGAAAACCATCTGTTGTAGTAAGAATAGTTGGGAAGCCAAATGGCATCGTCAAAATCAAAAATTATTTTTTTCTTCAATACCTTACTTGCAATCCAGGAAAATAGTGGCGGGCCAACAGGGCTCACTTCTCTATGAATAAAAATGTAGTCGTACTTCCCTAAGTAAAAAAGAAGAAATATTCTTTTAAATAAAGAGCCAATCAAAAAAATAGCTTTTCTGAAAAAATGTCCGTTTTCATAAAAGATATCCCACATGCGCTCACTCCAGAAAGAGCGTATAACTATCTCAAAGCCTTTGCTCCGAAGCAATTCATAGTACTGTTCAAACCTAAATCTTTGGCTGGCAGCTGTGCCCTCAGGGTAAGGGGTTATAAACAGAATCTTCTTCATTTTTGGTAAAAATACATATCCTTTAGCCTTCAATCAAAATTGTATATTTGACAAGGAATTTATTATGCAGCTTTTAAAAGGGAATACGCCCAGATGGGCAATTTTTTTTATTGACATTACAGTCTGTGTAATTTCTTTAGCAGCGGCCTATCTTATTCGTTTTGATTTTAATGTTCCTCAAGTAGAAATTGATAGACTACATGTAGTTTCAGCATTAATTATTGGTATTCGTGCGCTTAGCTTTTTCTTTGCAAAGACCTATGCGGGTATGATTCGTTATACCGGAACAGCCGATGCACAACGAATTTTTGTTACGTTAATTTTAGGTTCTATTGCTTTTGGCTTATGTAATCTGGTGTCTTATTTTACATGGCATGGACGTTTTATTATTCCACTTTCAATTATATTAATAGAGTTTTTAGCCACTATGTTTTTGTTGTTTAGCTACAGAATGGTGGTTAAAGCATTGTATTTTGAAATAAAAAGTTCTTCTGAAGAAAAGCAGGAAATCATCATTTTTGGCGCAGGCGCAGCCGGTGTCATTGCAAAAGAAGCCATTGATAGAGACACAAAATCAAAATACAAAGTAGCCGCTTTTGTTGATGATGAAGAAAAAAAGGCAAACAAAAAAATAGAAGGTGTTACCGTTTACCATTCCTCTAAACTGGAAAAACTTTTTCAGGAGGGAACAATTAAGCACATCATCATTAGCCCACAAAAAATTAGCTCAAAAAAGAGGAATACCATTACTGAGCTTGCTATAAAACATGGAGTAAAAGTGCTTAACGTACCTCCCGTAACTAAATGGACGAACGGAGAGTTGAGCTTCAATCAAATGAAAAAAGTAAAGATTGAAGATTTGCTTGGGCGTGATGAAATAAAATTAAGTAACGATAAAATTAAACAGCAACTAAAAGACAGAATAATTTTAGTAACAGGTGCTGCGGGATCAATCGGTAGCGAGCTGGTTAGACAAATTGTAAAATACCAACCCAAAAAAGTAATCTTGCTCGATCAGGCTGAGTCGGGTTTGTATGAAGTTGAATTTGAACTGAAGCAAGCGGCTCAAGGTCATTTAATGGAGGTAGTGGTAGGTGACATTTGCAATTACGAGCGAATGGAAAATCTTTTTAAAACCTTTTCTCCTCAAGTTGTTTTTCATGCGGCAGCTTACAAACATGTTCCTTTAATGGAAGAAAACCCATCTGAAGCAATTCATGTAAACGTTGGTGGAACCAAAAACCTGGTAGAATTATCGGTAAAAAACAAAGTAGAAAAATTTGTAATGGTTTCTACCGATAAGGCTGTTAATCCAACCAGTGTGATGGGTGCTTCCAAACGAATTGCCGAAATTTTTGCGCAAAGCACAAACGGAAAATCAACTACAAAATTTATCACCACTCGTTTTGGAAATGTGTTGGGTTCAAACGGTTCGGTTATTCCACTTTTCAGAAAGCAAATTGAACAAGGTGGACCTATTACAGTTACTCATCCAGACATTACCAGATATTTTATGACTATTCCGGAAGCTTGCCAATTAGTGTTGGAAGCAGGAACAATGGGAGAAGGTGGTGAGATTTTCATTTTTGATATGGGCGAGTCGGTTAAAATTGTGGACTTGGCAAAAAAAATGCTAAAGCTTTCGGGTATGGAGCTGGGCAAAGACATACAAATTGTTTACACAGGCTTACGACCCGGTGAAAAGTTGTATGAGGAATTATTAAACAATAAAGAAAATACCGTTTCTACGCATCATCCTCAAATAATGGTGGCAAAAGTGAGGGAGTATGAGTTAACAGAAATTACACCTAAAATAGAAGCTTTGGTAAGCCTTTATCGACAACAAGATAACTTAGCTATTGTAAAAGCCATGAAAGAATTAGTGCCTGAATACAAAAGCAACAACTCTGTTTATGAGAAATTGGATGGAAAACCTAGTTAAAAGCATCGATCAAAAATGAGATAATTAAAATAATTAGAGTTATAGCAAGAACTATAAAAAATCCAGAAACTATATAATCTATAATATTTTTTGAAGCATCGTCATCAATAATCTCACCGTTTTTATCTCTTTGAAATAAATCAACAACATCAACATCAAAAAGTTCTGAAAGTTTTTTTGCCTCTTCTTCTACCTTGTTTCTTTTACCTTTATAGGCTAAAATGTTTATTTTTCCTGCTCTAATATAAACACAAAATACTTTATATCTTGATGTAGCGCCTCCGGCAAGTTTAAAAGCGTTTCTTGTTTGACTTACCCCAATTTGAGTAAGAGTGATTGAATTTACGTTTGGTAAGTGATGCCATGCTTTATCACCATATCTTTTAAATTTATTTTCCCTTAAATCAATGGTTATTTGTGCTCCTTTGTACACCATATTAAACCAAATTTATAAAAAAGAAAGTTTAATTTAATAAGATGTCTACTTTTAACTTTCTACTTCTCACTAAGTTTCTATCTTTGCCGCAAATTTTAAAAAAGAAATACAGATGGCTGGCAACAGAACTTTTACCATGATTAAACCGGATGCAGTTGAAAAAAACTATATCGGTGGAATTTTAAAAATGATTAATGATGCAGGATTTAAAATCGTTGCAATGAAATACACTAAGCTTAGCAAAGAACAAGCTCAAAAATTTTATGAAGTTCA